>DAIQAV010000001.1:0-33248 GCA_036781505.1 Candidatus Anoxymicrobiaceae bacterium
CCGGCGGGACGCCGGCGCTACATCGATTGCCGGCGGGACGCCGGCGCTACATCGATTGCCGGCGGGACGCCGGCGCTACATCGACTGCCGGCCTACGTCGCGCTCTTTTTCTTCGCCGCGGGCTTCCTGGCCGGTTTCTTTGCCGCCGGTGCGTTCGTGGGCATGAATCCGGGCGTCGACAGTATCCGCCTCATGAGCGGGATCGGGGTGTACTCCGGCCCGTACAGTATCGCCTGTATCTTCGGCATGTACATATACATCAACGCGCGGCTTCCTATCACCACGTCCGAGATCTCGCGGCCGATGTCATTCGCCTTGTTGAACGTCCACGAGACGTCGGAGGGCATCCACTGCATGGCACCCTCGATCACGTTCAGCTTGAACTCGGCGAGCTGCGGCTGCCTGTACTGGTAGAGGTTGCAGAAGAACTTCATCTCGCCCATGTCGCGCCCCGGGACCTTGCCCCCCGAGATGCTCATGATGTGCTCGCCGTCACGGGACAGTTCGCAGGTGATGGTCGAAGCGGTGTCGCTGAAGTCGATGCCCGCGATGAACTTCGGGTAGTTGTAGAAGTCCCGTCCCCCTCGCAGAGCTATCTCGGTCGTGACCGGCAGGTGGTGGATGTAGATGTTGAAGAATCCCGCCGCGTACTGGCGAAGCATGTTGTAGCCAGGGATGGCCGCGTAGTACGGCGTGTTGAGGACTATGCCCATTGAGAACTCGTTGTACGGCGCTATGTCCGTGTCGTAATACTCGAACGCCGTCAGGGCGATGCACCCTACGCCAGGCACCACCTGAGCCGGCGAGAACCGAGGGTCCGGCAGGAGGCGCTTCAAAGAGAGCCAGGGAGCGCATAGCAGCACCGTGAACATGCGCGCCTCACGATAGAAAATCGGGAACATGGCCTTGCCGCCGGCCACCTCCATCTCGACCTGCTCGATGTCCGCGAAGAAGTCGTCCCGCACGTCGATCACCTCCGGCCGTAGTGGTCCCTCCGTGAGTCTCGATTATAACCCGCCTGAGAGAACCGGATGCACCATGTATAATCGCTTGAGAGGAGGGGATCGAGATGTTGCCAAAAGTCTACTTCGCGGCGGCGGGCGGGCGGCCCGGACACGGTATGGTCGCCAAGGTACACGCGCTTTTTGAGGCCGCAGGGTTCGCGGAGCTCGTCAGGATGCGCGACCTGGTCGCGGTCAAGGCTCATTTCGGCGAGAGAGGGTGCACCAGTTTCGTCTCGCCTGCGCTCATCCGGCCGGTGGTCGATGACGTGATCGCAGGGGGAGGGCGCCCGTTCATGACCGACACGGGCTGCCTCTACTATTCGAGCCGCGCCAACGCTCGCGACCACGCAATAGTGGCCGCCGAGCACGGTTTCTCGATCGAGAGCCTGGGAGCGCCGGTCATCATCGGCGATGGCCTGAGGGGGTCTGACATCCGTGAGGTCACCGTCGGCCTCAAGCACTTCGACACTATCGACGTTGCGGGCGCAATCCACGACGCCGACAGCCTGATCGTCTGCACGCACGTCACCGGGCATATGCTCACAGCCTTCGCGGGCACCCTCAAGAACCTTGGCATGGGAGGCGCGGGACGTCGGATGAAGTTGGCCGTGCACGCCATGGTACGGCCGCGCATCGACTCCGAAGCGTGCGACCTGTGCGAGACCTGCCTTGAACACTGCCCCGCGGAGGCGATATCTCTCGACGGCGACGTGATGGTGATAGACACCGACGTCTGCATCGGTTGCGGCGAATGCCTCGCCATGTGCCCACAGGGGGCGACCGCCATCGAGTGGAAGGGGGACCCGGCGGAGGCCCAGGAGAAGCTGGGCGAGATAACCGCGGGCGTTCTCAAGAACAAGGCGGACAAGGCCGGCTTCTTCTCGTTCCTCTTGAACGTCACCCCGTCGTGCGACTGCTGGAACTACAGCGCCGCGCCGAGCGTCCCCGATATAGGCATCATGGCTTCGAAAGACCCCATCGCAATCGACCAGGCGGCGTCCGACATGCTGATGCGTTACCTGGCCGAAGAGAGCCAGGTGAGAGAGCCCGGCCCCCAGACGAAGAGCACGCTGCTCGCGGGCGCCGGAACCGCATACGCGCGGCAGCTTTCCTACGGCGAGTCCATCGGGCTCGGGCAGAGGCAGTACGAGATGGTCAGGCTCGAAGACTGATGCCGCACCCGCCGGTCGGGCACGTGGCGGCTGACACCTGCAGGGAAGGACGATGAGAGAGTCCTTTGCAATATTCTGCGCGATAGCCGGGGCGCTGACCCTGAATTACGCGATTTACCTCGAGAAGAAGGCCGTGGTGAACCTCCCCACGGTCGAGTTCAAGAACCCCTGGAAGACGACCAGGGCCTTTATCAGCAACAAGCCGTGGATATGGGCACAGGCCGTAAACATCACAGGGTTCGTCCTCTATTCTGTGGCGCTCGCCCTCGCGCCGGTGTCGATCGTCGAGCCGATCATTGCCTCAGGGGTGGTGCTCCTCGCGTACCTCGCTATCAAGCGGCTCGGTGAGAAGCCCCGTCGGATCGACTACGCCGCTATGGCGATGAGCGTCCTCGGGGTCGCCCTCATCGGCGTGAGCCTCGCCGAGGGCCTGCCGAAGGACAAGCTCGAGCACGGCTGGGAGATCGTTATCTTCTCGGTCGTGATACTGGGCCTCGCGGTCCTGATACCCCTGCTCATGAGGGGTACGCAGGCAAAGCTCTCGGTCGGGCTCGGGATATCCGTCGGGCTCTTCTTCGGGATGGCGGCCGTGTTCCAGCGTCTGCTGATGCTGTACCTCGTGAACATCAGCACACACTGGGAACTCTTCCTCGTATTCCTGGCCGCGTGTATCGCCACGTACATACCCGCGTTCATATTGCTCCAGGCGGCGTTGCAGAAGGGCATGGCCATCATCGTCGCTCCCATCTACAACGGGATAATGGAGTTCATCCCCATATTCGTGGGGATGATGGCCCTGAACGAGACGTTCCCGGCATCGAACGTGCTCAAGGTGGTGCGGATAATCGCGTTCGTGCTGATACTCACCGGCACGATCATCCTCTCGCAGAGGGCCGAAGCCGAGGAAAGCATCGAACCCTTCCCGGCGGGTGAGATCGATACGATACACCCGGGAGCCCAGGGAATCGCTTGAAAACACTATTTGCAATCATCTGCGCGATCGCAGCCTCGCTGGCTTTCAACTACGCCATGTACATGCAGAAGAAGGCCGTCGGCGTGCTGCCCGAGGTCAAGATGCAGTTCTCCTGGTCTGTCATCAAGGCATTCGTGAGCAACCGCGCCTGGCTCGTGAGCATGGTCGTGGTGCTCTTCGGAAGCGGCCTGTACGCGTATGCACTCACGGTCGCCCCGATATCCATCGTCCAGCCGATCATGGCCTCGGGGGTGGCGCTGCTCGCCTACCTCGCGATCAAGAACCTGGGCGAGAAGCCACGGCGAATCGACCTCGTCGCTATCGGCTTGAGCATTCTGGGAGTCGCGCTCATCGGGGTGAGCCTCGCGGAAGGCCTCCCCAAAGATGTCCGGCACTCTCCGGTCTCCCTGTGGATATTCACGGCGGCGCTGGTCGTGGTGGCGATAATCATCCCGCTCGCGATGATGAAGGGGTCGGATGCCCGCAAAGCCGCGGGCCTCGGGATCGCCGTCGGCATCCTCTACGGCACGTCCGCGGTCTTCGCGAAACTGCTGCTCGTGGACTGGTCCGGCCAGTGGTCCACCAGGGGCGTGCTGGTCGTATTCTCGAGCGTCTTCCTCATCGCCTGGGCGGTCCACCCTCGTGCCCGCCTTCATCATCCTGCAGGCGGCTCTCCAGAAGGGCCAGGCGATAGTGGTCGTCCCTCTGCTCGCGGGCCTCTCACAGCTCGTGCCGATAGCGCTGGGAATGGTCGCGCTGCACGAGAAGTTCCCGAAGAGCCCCGCTCTGTCCGTGCTGCGGATCTTCGCGTTCGCGCTCATCCTGGTCGCCACCGTGATCCTCTCGAGGAGAGCGGAGGCGGTCACTGTCGAGCCTGCGCACGGGGTCGAACCGTTCGAGGAAGCCGTGCCTCTGCCCGGCTCCGCGGTCGAGTGATATACATGGGAGAGAACTGGAGGTCACCATGGGTCCGGCACGATCCTTCCGGCGCGGGATAAAGATCGTCGTCGTCGCGGCCGCGGTCGCGGCGATGGCAGCCCCGTCACTGGCTGCCGCGGCGGGGCCCGGTGGAGGCTCGCCGTTCGATGCCGCGGTGCGCGCCGTATACATGATGCCCGCCGACAAGGGACAGAAGGCCGGAGAACCTTTCGTGCTCCCGGCGGATTCCCGGGCTACCATCAACGTCGGCGACGTTACTCCGGGTACGGAAGTCTCGGTGCGGGTCGACGCCGACCAGTAAGTGGTATGCGAGCGGTCCATGTACTGGGGCGGCAGGATCGAAGGGCACGACTCCATAGGGGTCACCGAGCCGAGCACGCACTGGTACCTGGCGGAGGGCTGCATGAACTACGGCTTCGAGGAGTACGTATCGATACAGAACCCCGGCAGCTCCAGCTCAAAGGTGACCTTCACCTACAACACCCCGGCCGGGCCGAAGAAGAGGCAGCCTTTCAGCGTCGCGCCGCGCTCCCGGAAAACCATCAAGGTGAACGACGATGTCGCCCCAAGCGACATCAGCGTGAAGGTCAGCGCGACAGTGGCTGTCGTCGCCGAGCGCAGCATGTACTGGGACGGGCGCCGAGGCGGCCACGACAGCATCGGCACTTCGGACCCTGCCGAGCAGTGGTTCCTCGCGGAGGGTAGCACCAAGTGGGGCTTCGACACTTTCATCCTGGTCCAGAACCCGTCGACGAAAGACGCCCGGGTGAAAATGATCTTCCTGACGGACACCGGCCCGGTGGACGCGCCCCCGCTGGAGGTCAAAGCCGGGACGCGGCAGACGGTGAACCCGCGCGCCCTGGTGGGCAACGCGGACTTCTCGACGAGCATCAAGTCGGACGTGAGCATCATCTGCGAGCGGTCGATGTACTGGAACAACGGCACCGGGAAGGCCGGGCACGATACCATAGGCGTCAAAGAGGCTACCTATAACTGCTTCCTGGCGGAGGGCACAACCTTGTACGGCTTCGAGACCTTCGTGCTGATCGCGAACCCCAACAACGTCGAGAACAGCGTGCAGGTGACTTACCTGACCCCGGGTGGCGTGGAGCCGCGCGTCGAGCCGGTCGTCATCCCGCCTTACTCGCGCACCACGATCTCTGGGAACGCGGACTTACCCGGCCGTGACGTCTCGATCATGCTGGTGGGCACTGAGAAAATCGTTACTGAGAGGGCGATGTACTGGAACGGGCGTGGCGGCGGGCACGATTCGATCGGCTACATGAGCAACCCCTAGCCGGATACCGGCTACATGCCGCCGTGGCCGGCCGCGCCGGGCGTGGAGAGGACTCCCTCGATCGCGGCCATGAACTCGGAGTCGTCGAACGGCTTTCTGAAGAAGCCCGCCGCCCCGAGATTGCGGCCTTCCTCCCTCATCTCCTCGTCGTCGAACGCGGTCAGGAATATCACCGGGATATTGCGCGTGGTGAGCGAGTGCTTCATGCGGTCGATCGACGAGAACCCCCCGCCGGCGGGCATGCGCACGTCGAGGATTATGAGATCGGGCTTGTTCTTGCTGGCGAGCTCGTAGGCTTCCTCGCCGTCGTGGGCCGAGATCACGTCGTAGCCCGCCGCCTTCAGGCGTATGGACAGCGCCATCACGAGGTCTTTGTCGTCATCGGCGACGAGTATGGTCTTCTGTTCTGCAGCCAATGAGCGCTCCCCTGTTTGGTGCTCCTAGCGGGTTACCTGCTCGCCCATGTAAGCCGGGATCGAGAAATGGAACGCGCTGCCCATGCCTTCCATGCTCTCCGCCCACAGGGTGCCGCCGTGCGCGCGGATTATCTCCCTCGAGATCGCGAGCCCGAGGCCCGCGCCTTCTTCCACGTACACCTTGTCTTTCTCAACGCGGTAGAACAGGTCGAATATCTTTCCCAGGTCCTCTTTCGGTACGCCGATGCCGGTGTCCTCCACCGAGAGGATGATCCTGCCTTCGTCCCGCGGCATGAAGCCGGCCCTTATCTGCAGCATCCCCTGCTCGGTGAACTTGATGCTGTTGCCCGCGAGGTTGGCGACGACCTGCGCGATGCGCGACTTGTCGCCGTACACCGGCGGAAGCCCGTCCGCCACCTGCACCTGCATCGTCAGGCCCTTGTCCTCGGCCTGGGACCGGAGCCGCCCGAGGACGACGTCCAGGATGTCCTGGATGTCGAGGACTTCCATCTTGAGCTTGAAATCGCCCGAGAGGACCTTGTTGGCGTCGATCAGGTTCTCGATCAGGTTGTGCAGGCGGAAAGAAGACCGTCTTATGACGTCGATGTAGTTCTTCTGGTCGTCATTGAGCTCTCCGCCCAGTCCTTCCATGAGGATGTTGACGTACTGGTCGATGGCGGCGAGCGGCGTGCGGAGGTCGTGGCTCACGTTGGCGATGAAGGTCTTGTGTATCTTGCTGACCTCCTGGTCGGGCGTGATGTCCGTGCCCACCGCCAGCTTCTCGACCTCTCCCTTGGAGTTGCGGACGACCGCCGATATGAAGCGGTAGCTCTTGCCGTTCTTCAGGGTGGCGCGCCACCTGGCCGCGCCCTTGTTCTTGGCGCAGACCTCGCACGGCTCCATGCGGTCGTAGAAGATATGGTGGCAGGCGCCGCCGCGCTGGCCCTCCCCGAATATCTCCTCCGCGGCCCTGTTCATCCAGAGGATCTGGTACTCGGGGCTCACCACGTACGCGGGGTCCGCGAGCGTGGCCAGAATGCCTTTGACCTGGTCGTTGGTGTCTTCTATGACCCTGTTGCACCAGTCTATGCGCCTCTGCTTTGAGCTGGCGTTAAGCGCGGCGATCACTCGCGGCAGCGGGTCCTCACGGATTGGCTTGTAGATAAAATCGGTGGCGCCTCCCGCGAGGCTCTTGACCGCCCCCTCGACGTCATCGTTGCGCACCACAACGATCACCGGTTGCCGGGTGAGCCCCGACTGCCTGATCTGATCGATCGGAAGCGCCGCTTCGGGGGGCTGGTTGTCGCGGTCCCAGAGGATGATGTCCGCGTTGAACTCTCCGGCGCGCTGCATGCCCTGGTAGTCGCCGCCGGCGCGGACGAACTGCAGGCCGTCGCCCTTCAGGGCCGTCTCCAGCCCCATGGCGGCCTCGCCGTCGTTTCCGAGATAAGCGATGCGATAGACCTTCATGGAATCACCGTTCTTATTGTAAGTGAAAAACCGGTGCCAGGCACTTTTCACTTAAATAATTTTCACCACGGTGGCGTGCGGGACCGCCGTGAAAAGAATTGGGGGAAGAGTGGCTCCCGGGCTTCCGCTAGCGCTTCTCGCCGGACGCCTTCTCCCAGGGGAAACCGACCTTGCGCGTCACCCTGGTGCGCCTCTCCTTGAGCTTGGGCTCCTGGTAGATGGACAGCGTCAGGATGGTCCGCGCCTGCTCCGGGTACTTGGCGACGAACTTCAGCTCGTCTTCCGTCAGCGGCTTGCCCGTGGTCACGTTGGCGAGCCTGACCAGGTCGAGGATCTCGCGTGCCTCTTCGTCAGAGCCGAACTCCACCTCCAGGCGGTCATAGACGTTGCGGAATCCCTTGACCCCGCCGTACGCGCCCGTGGTTATCATCCGGCCGGTCTCGACGATCTCCGGCTCGCCGCGCCCGAGCTCCTCGCAGTCGTAGAGCTCGTAGTTGCGGCGGTCCTTGAGAGCGCCGTCGGCGTGGATCCCCGACTCGTGCGCGAAGGCGTTGCGCCCCACGCCCACCTGGTTCACGGGGATAGGCACCCCGAACGCGTAGGAGGCATACTTGGCAAGCCGCCAGGCGTGCGTGATGTCCAGGTTCGGGTCGAGCCTGTAGCGCCCCTCCAGCCCGCTCGACTTCTTGAGCGCCAGGAGGCACGACAACAGGTCGGCGTTGCCCGCCCTCTCCCCGATGCCGTTCACCGTCGTGTTGATGTAAGCGTCCACCCCGCCGTCGATGGCGCCGGCCGCGCCCGCGACCGAACACGCCACTCCCATCCCGAGGTCGTTGTGACAGTGCAGTTCGATGTCGAGCTTCACAGCCTCAGCGAGCTCCTTCATGCGGTCGTAGGTCGTGAAAGGGTCATCGTAGCCGAGCGTGTCGCAATAGCGTATCCGGGTGGCGCCGCCTTCCCTGGCCGCCTCCGCGAACTTCATGAGGTCCTCCATCGGGGTGCGCGAGCCGTCCTCGGCGTTCACCGCCACCGTCTTGAACTCGAGCTCGAGGGCGCGGTTCAGGGCCTGCTGCATCAGGTCGATGACGTCGTCCAGGGTCCTTTCGCCTTTCCATTTCCCGTTTATCATCTGTGGGGAGGTCGAGATCGAGATGTTGACGTGCTCGAGCTCGGGGACCATCTCCCGTGCGAGCTCGATGTCAGCGTTGATGGCCCGCAACCAGCCCGCAATCCTCAGGCGCTTGATGCCGCCCTCTTCCACGAGCTCCAGGTTCCCCCTGAGGTAGTTGGTCTCGTGGTTGGTGGTGGGAAAGCCGGCCTCGCTCTGGAAGATCCCCATCTGGTCGAGGTACATGTTGATGATCGTCTTCTCTATTTTGGCGAGGCCGAGCTGGGAGGTCTGTACTCCATCCCGGTTCGTCACGTCTATGAAGTAAATCGTTTTCTGCGCCATTTTGTCCGCTCCTTTGCCCGCGGGCCAGGCGCCCGCCCAGACCGGATGGGTCGCTACGCCTTCGTTCCTTCTCTCATCTCCCCGGCGCAGCGGTACATTATATCAAACAGGTCTTCAATCTCGTCCATCTCCAGGCACGAGAACGCGACCCGCACGTCCGTGGCTCCGTCCGCGATGACCCCGACCCCGTAGCCGTCCAGCAGCCGGACGCGGAACTCCTCGGGGTCGATGCCCTTCAGCGCGACGCTCATGAAGTAGCCGGCGTTAAACGGGTACGGCTGCCAGAAAGCCTCGTAGTCGGGCTTGGCGAGGACCTCCAGGACCTTCTGCGCCCTCTCCCGCATGAGCTCGTATTTAGCTTCTTTCTGCTTCGCGAAATCGGGGTCCGACATCGCCGCGAGGACTATCGACTGCGAGAGCTGCGAGCAGTTGCTTATGTTGCCCCTGACCGCGCCCCCCACCTTCTTCTCCAGGGCAGTGTAGGCTTCTGCCTGCTTCGTGGCGGCCTTAAGGGAGAAGGTGATGAACCCCACCCGGAGGCCCCACGCGTACTCCTCCTTGGTGACGCCGTCCAGCTTCACCGGGAAGACGTGCTCGCTGGCGTCGGCAAGCCTGCCGAACAGCGACTCGCGCAAGGCGTCTTCGGTGTAGAAGAGCCCGAAGTAGGCGTCGTCGAGCACTACCACCACGTCGCGCCCGGGGCCCGAAACCGATGTCAGCGCTTCGACCACGGCGTCGGCCTCGCTCTTGCGCAGCGAGTATCCCGTCGGGTTGTTCGGGAAGTTCAGTACGACGAACGCCTTGCCTTTATCGTCCAGCGCCTTCGAGAGCGAGGACGCGAGCTCCGCGGTGTTGAAGCCGGTCCCGGCGAACAGCGGGAACTTTCGTACTACCGCTCCGCGCCGGACCCCGTAGACCATGTTGTAGTTGCCCCAGGCTTTGTCCGGGAGCAAGACCACGTCGCCCGGGTCCAGGAACATCTCGCCCGCTATGGTCAGCCCGTGTGTGATGCCGCTGGTGACCACCGGAAGGCTCACGATCCTGCCGGCGAGAGACGGGTTCTTCGCGTACATCTCCTCGCTCCACATCCGCCGGAGCTGGACGTTTCCGGTTGAGGGCGCGTAGTCGAGCACCTGGTCGGGCGAGAGCCCGTTGACGCGGTCCATGACGCACTTCAGGTTCATGGCATGGCCGCTCTCCCGGGCGATGCCGATGGTGGCGTCGTACTTGTGGGCTTTATCGCGGGCTTCCGCGGTCTGCGTCAGTATCCCCCTGGGGAAGAAAAGCTCGCGGCCGAGCCCGGAGAGCACCCCGAAAAGGGAGGGGCTCGCTTCTTTAATTGTAGCGTTCAACTCTTCAGCAAGTGGATTCACAGCAACCGTCCAGATAGCGCGGCCTGTTCTTGAAAAGACACTCAATTCTACCCGATTGCAGGCCCCCTTTCCATAGATTCCAGCCACGACTTCACGAGCGTCTCCGCCTCTGGAATAAAGGCCTGCCCGGCGTCATTGAACCGGAAGTGTCGGCGAAGCAAGAAAGAACATTTCAAGGAAAGCGACCGCGACTGACGCGTCCTAGACGCCGCCGCAGGCGGCCATGATCTGCGCGTAGATCTGTTCCGGCTTGAAGCCCAGCAGCCGGTTTGCTCCCGAGGTGCAGGCGGCGGCGCAGGCGCCGCATCCTTTACAGAGCGAACTGTTCACCACCGCTACGCCCTTCTCCTCGTCGAAAGAGATCGCCTCATAGCTGCAGACGGCCACGCACTGCCGGCAGCCGGCGCACATCGACTCGTCGACGAACGCGACCACCCCTTCGGTCACGACCTCAGGCTTGGAGAGGACCGACTCGGCACGCGCCGCCGCGGCGCACGCCTGGGTGAGGCTCTCGGCGATGGTCTTGGGATAGTGCGCGAGGCCGGCCAGGAAGACCCCGTCGGTCGCGAAGTCCACCGGGCGCAGCTTCACGTGCGCCTCGAGGAAGAAACCGTCGGAGGTCAGAGGCACCTTGAGCTTCGGCCCCAGAGAGCGCGCGTCCGGGTTCGCGACCACCCCGCAAGAGAGAACCACCAGGTCCGGATTGAGCACTACTTCCTCGCCCCTGATGTTGGCGTCGGCGACACGGACCTGAGGGTCGCCCATGACGTCCACTACAGCGGGCGGCTGCTCTTTCTCGAAACGGATGAAGTTCACCCCGAGGTCGCGCGCCTCGAGGTAGTGGTCTTCTTTGAAGCCGTAGGTGCGCAGGTCCCGGTAGCAGACGTTGACCTGCGCCTCCGGGTTGACACCCTTGAGGGCTACCGCGTTCTTTACGGCGATGCCGCAGCAGATCTTGCTGCAGTAGGGATGCTCCTCGTTTCGCGAGCCGACGCACTGGACCATCACCACGTCCCGCGCGCCGGCGAGAGACTCCGGCTCCTCGGCGATGCGGCGCTCGAGCTCGGTC
Organism: Candidatus Anoxymicrobiaceae bacterium; assembly: GCA_036781505.1. Classification (GTDB taxonomy): domain Bacteria; phylum Actinomycetota; class Geothermincolia; order Fen-727; family Anoxymicrobiaceae; genus FEN-680. The sequence continues at coordinate 11,167 of DAIQAV010000001.1, forward strand.
TGGGTGATCACCCGCTCGTCGGTGCCCCATCCGTACTCGCCCGGCTCTGGCTCGTACTCGAGGCCGCCCGTCGCCACCACCACGATGCCGTGGTCGAGTTCCACCGGGCCCTCGGGCGTGTCCACCGTGGTGTGGAAGCTGCCGATGAACCCGTCCACTGACTCGACCTCCGAGCCGAGGAACAGCCCAACGTTCTTGTGGGCCAGCACGCGCGCCTTGAGCTCCTCGAGCTTCCGCTGCACGTCCCCGCCCTCGATGGTCTTGGAGATGTGGCGCATGTTGCCGCCGAGCTCGCGGTCTTTCTCGACGAGGTAGGTGGTGAACCCGGCGTCGGCCAGTTGCAGCGCCGCGGTCATGCCCGCGCCGCCCCCGCCGATCACCAGCGCCCTCGGCGTAACCGGCGAGACGCCTTCTGAGAGAGGCTCCAGGAGAGCGGCCTTCTCGGTCCCCATCTTGACCAGGAGCTTGGCTTTTTCGGTCGCCAGTTCGGGGATGTTCATGTGCACCCAGGAGCAGTGCTCCCGTATGTTCGCCATCTCGAACAGATACTTGTTCAGCCCGGCGCTGCGCATCGTCTCCCTGAAGAGGGGCTGGTGCGTCCGGGGCGTGCACGAAGCCACCAGGAGCCTGTTCAGCCCGTGCTCCCTCACGGTCTCTCTTATCCACTCCTGCGCGTCCTGGCTGCAGGCGTAGAGGCGCTCCTCCGCGAAGACCACCCCGGGCAGGGTCCTCGCGTAGTCGACCACGGCCGGCACGTCCACGACCCCGCCGATGTTTGTGCCGCATCGGCAGATGACGGCGCCGATCCTCGGCTCTTCGCCCGCGACGTCGCGCTCCGGCGGGTACTCGATCCGCTCGATGAGCTCTCCCCTGCCGGCGGTCAGCTTCGCGCTCGCCATCCCGGCGGACGCGCTCGCCTGGACGACGCTGTCCGGTATGTCCTTGGGGCTCTCGATCGCCCCACAGGCGAAGACGCCCTCTCGGGAAGTCTCCACCGAAAAGAACTTGTCGGAGGCCACGAACCCGTGCTCGTTCAATTCGACGCCCACCGCTGAGGCAAGCACAGCCGCGTCCGGCTCGATGCCCACGGAAAGGACCACCAGGTCGAACTCCTCTTCGACGGTGTTGCCTTCGGGGTCCACGTACCCGATGAGGATGTTGCCGGTCGGCTGGAGCTCCTTCGCGTAGGACGCGAGGCACCGCACATACCTGATACCCTGCTCGTCCTTCGACTTCTGGTAATACTCCTCGAAGCCCTTGCCGTAGGCGCGCATGTCGATAAAGAAGATTGTCGGGTCGATAGAGCGCTCGTGCTCTTTCGCGATGATCGACTGCTTCGTCGCGTACATACAGCATACGGAGGAGCAGTAGGTGTTGCCGGCGGTGGAGTCGCGCGAGCCGACGCACTGGATGAAGGCCAGCTTTTTCACCGGGCCGCCGTCCGAGCGGCGCACCACGTGCCCGCCGGTCGGGCCGTTCGCCGCCAGTATCCTCTCGAACTCCAGGCTCGTGACGACGTTTTCGTAGACGCCGTAGCCGTACTCAGCCCGCGCCCTGGCGTCAAAAGGCTTGTACCCCGAGGCCAGCACGATGGAGCCCACCTCGATCACTTCGGTGCGCTCCTTCTGGTCGTAGTCGACGGCGCCCGCCGGGCACTCCTCCTTGCAGTTTCCGCACTTCCCCTTCAGCAGGTAGAGGCACATCTTCGGGTCGATGAAGGCGGCGCCCGGCACCGCCTGGGGGAACGGGACCCTGATGAGCGGAGTGCGCGAGAGGTTGGCGTTGTAAGGGTCTTTCACCTTTACACGGCACTTCTCCGTGCAGATGCCGCAGCCGGTGCACTTCTCGATGTCGACGAACCGCGGCCGGACGCGCACCGTCACCTTGAAGTCGCCCGGCTCGCCCTCGACCCCGACGACGTCGGTCAGGGTCATGAGCTTGATGTTCCTGTTCGAGCCGACCTCGACCAGCTTTGGCGAGAGGATGCACATCGAGCAGTCGTTGGTCGGGAAAGTCTTGTCGAGTTGTCCCATCACCCCGCCGATCGACGGGCCGGAGTCGACCATGTATACGCGGTAGCCCATGTCGACGAGGTCGAGCGAAGCCTGGACTCCGCCGATGCCCCCGCCGACTACCATGACCGCGCCGACGGGAGTGGCCTTCGCGGGAGCGGCCGGCGCTTTGACGGCGGATTTCCTCGCGGCGGGCTTCTTCGCGGGCTTCTTCGCCGCAGCCTTTTTCGCTGCCGTCTTCTTTGCGGGCTTGCCGGCGGCGGGTTTCTTCGCTGTCTCTTTCTTCGCGGCCTTCTTTGCGGCCGGTTTGGCGGAAGGCTTGTTCTCAGCCACTTATTTCTTCCCCGCGAGGTCGAGTTCTTTCAAGAGAGGCATCGGGTTGATGATATGGCTCTTGAACCAGTCATCGGAGTCGAGCCCGAGGGCGAGCCCCAGCAACTCGGTGAAGTAAAGCACGGGCATTTTGTGGAGCAGTTTGAAGTCGAACTTGCCCGGCTGCTGACGCATCTCCAGGTTCGCGGCGCACATCGGGCACGCGGTAACGATGCAGTTCGCCCCGGCCTCTTCCGCCCGCGTGAAGAGCTTGTTGACGAGCTTCTCGACGATGTCGCTCCTCGAAAGGGAGAGGCTCCCACCGCAGCAATCGGTCTTGAACGACCACGGCCTCACCTCGACCCCCAGCGCCTCCAGGAAAGAGTCCAGCTCGGTGGGGTTCTCCACGGAGTCGCAACACGATATCTCGGGCGGCCTCACCAGCAGGCATCCGTAGTAAGGGACAGCCTTGAGGCCTGCGAGGTCGCGGCGCACCCACCGCTTGATCTCGGGCATTCCCACGTCGTTGACCAGGACGTCGAGCAGGTGTCTTATCTCTCCGGAAAACCGCGGGTCAGCCCCGACCATCCCGGCGACCTCTTTCGCGAGCTTCTCATCAGAGAGCAGGCGCTTCTGCGCCACTTTCATCCTCGAGTAGCACGCGGCGCAGACAACCAGCATGTCTTTGCCGATCTGCTTTGCGAGCGCGAGGTCGCGCCCGGGCAGCGCGATGGAGAGAGCGTCGTTCGTCATGTGGGCCGAGGACGCGCCGCAGCAGCTCCAGTCCGGCAGCTCCTCCAGCTCGATGCCCAGCGCGCCGCAGACCGCTTCCGTGGACAGCCCGAACTCCTCCGCCGAACCCGACTGCGAGCAGCCGGGGAAGTACGAGAAGGAGAGGCGCTTCATCTGGCACCACCCCTTGTCCTGGAGAAGATCCTGCTTATCGCCTTGCGGTCCCTGGTCAGCCGCGGGATTATCTTGAGCTTGCGCTTGAACATCATCACGGCGGCGAGGCCCATGTCGTCGAAGAGGTTCCTGCTCAGCAGCTTGTACGGGCCCATCAGAACAGGCTCGTTCGTCTTTCCCGTGAGCCTGATGCCGTTCAGGAAAGACCTGTGGAAGAGCACGACGTCGCTCTCCGCGGGCGCAACGCCTTTTTCGAGCGCCATCTGGCGCAGGCCGTCCATGACGCCCGCGATGTCGATCTCGTTCGGGCAGCGCGTGGAGCAGGTCTCGCAGGACGCGCACAGCCAGATGGTGGAGCACTTCAGGAGGCGCTGCTCCTGGCCGTACTGCACCATCTTCATGACCTCGTGAGGTACGAGGTCCATTGCGAACGCCACCGGGCATCCCGCCGAGCATTTCTTGCACTGGTAGCAGTCCCGGACCTTCTGCCCCGTACGCTCCTCGAGGGACTCCTCGAGCCGCCTGTTCACGGTGTTTATCATGAAGACGCGCTTCCCCTTCAAACGGATATCGTTTGTGACCGTTTAGTCATTATCACTCGCATGGAGCCGTGTCAAGAAGGTCTGGAGCACGGCAGAGCACTAGATTACCATAACGAGCCCCCGTGTTGATTGATTATGGGCAACCGTGGAAGGGACTCATTGCGCCTCATCACGCCGCCCTTCGCGAAGGCGCGCGCCGCCGTCATCACTCCTCCGGGGGCCGGGGCGCCTTGTGCTATATTATCGCAAGGACAGTCATTGCCGGTCCGCATTCCAACCGGGGGAAACACTTGCTCTGCGAAAGCTGCAACCGACGGCCCGCGTCGATGAAGATGACCGTCCGCAATCAGTCGGGCGAGCAGCGAATGCTGATGCTCTGCGGCCTCTGCGCCTACCGCTTCACGAACGTCCTTCCCAACCTCGCGGTGAAAAAAGAAACCGGAGCCGCCGGGCAACTGATCCCGGAGCTCTTCAACGAGCACCACTTCCCGACCCAGCGGTTCGGCACGTTCCAGGGATACTCGAGCGCGACGCAGCAGGCGCTGAGCAACGCCGAGAACGTGACGCGCGACATGGGCCTCTACGCGATCGGGACCTTCCAGTTGCTGATGGGCGTCTGCCAGCTGGATCATCCCGCCAGGCAGATCCTCGAGCGGTACGGCATCAACATCCAGAAGCTGGTGTCAGCCGAGGAAAAAGCGCTCAAGCAGGCAAAGCCTGAACCCGGCGTGAATGCCGGCGAGACGCCGCTGCCGAGCCAGCACCCGGAGATGCAGCAGAACACGCTGAAGGTCCTCGAGCTGGCGTCGAGCATGGCCCAGGGCATGTCCTCCGACTTCACCGAGCCTGAGCACCTGGTGCTGGCCATGCTCGAGCTGCCGCAGGTGAGCTCGACGCGCTGGCTCGACCAGATAGGCGTCAACCTCGACGCGCTGAAGTCTGAGCTCCAGCAGTCGGCATCCGCGAGGATTTCCAGGGAGTCGACGACCGTACAGGAAGCCACGCTCGTCGACCAGCTGATGGGCCCGCAGGCACAGGGCGAACCCGCGCCGGCCGTCGACGTGAACCCGCTGGCGAAATACGCGCGCGACCTGACGAGCGACGCCGAGCAGGGGAAGCTGATGCCGGTTGTCGGGCGGGACGTCGAGCTGAACAGGGTCGAGATGATCCTCTCCAGGATGTCGAAGAACAACCCGATACTGCTGGGCGAGCCGGGGGTGGGAAAGACCGCGGTCGTGGAGGCCCTCGCCGAGCACATCGTGTCGGGCGACGTGCCGGCGCGGCTGCGCGGTTGCAGGGTCTACGAGGTCGACCTGCCGTCCATAATCGCGGGAACGCAGATGCGGGGCGAGTTCGAACAGCGGATGGAAGACCTGCTCAAGCAGGTCGAGTCGCTCGGGGATGCCGCCATACTTTTCATTGACGAGAGCCACACCCTGGTGGGCGCCGGCGCCAGCGAGGGCAGCACCGATGCCGGCAACATCCTGAAGCCGGCGCTGGCGCGAGGCAAGCTCCACATGATCGGCGCGACCACCAAGGAAGAGTACCGCAAGTACATCGAGAAAGACCCCGCTCTCGCGCGCCGGTTCCAGCCGGTGATGGTGGGCGAGCCGACCATCGCGCAGGCCATCGAGATGCTGGAGGGTATTCGCGAGCGGTTCGAGAAACACCACGGCGTCACGGTCTCCCACGAGGCGGTGTCGGCCGCGGTGACACTGTCCAACCAGTACATCACCGACAGGTTCCTTCCCGACAAGGCGATCGACCTCGTCGATGAGGCGTGCGGCGCGGTGGCGATGGCGAACGAGAAATCAGGCGGCCAGCCGCGGGCCGTCATCGCGGAAGACATCGCGAACGTGGTCTCCGGGATGACCGGCATACCGCTCACAAAGATGATCGAGCCCGAGAAGAAGCGACTGCTTGCGATGGAAGAGGTCCTTCACCAGAGGATAGTCAACCAGGAGGAGGCGGTGAGCGCGGTCGCGGACGTGGTCAAGCGCAGCAGGGCCGGCCTCAAGGACCCGCACAAGCCGAACGGCAGCTTCATCTTCGCTGGGCCGACCGGCGTGGGGAAGACGGAGCTCGCACGGGCGCTGGCAGGTTTCCTGTTCGACAACGACGACGCGCTGGTGAGGATAGACATGTCCGAGTTCGTCGAGAAAGAGTCCGTCTCCAGGCTCATCGGGGCACCGCCGGGGTACGCCGGCTACGAGGAGGGCGGACAGTTGACGGAGAAGGTCAGGTTCCAGCCCTACTCGGTGGTGCTGCTCGACGAGATGGACAAGGCGCACCCCCAGGTCCTGAACCTGCTGCTGCAGGTCGCTGACGCCGGGTGCCTCACCGACGGCCAGGGGCGAGCCATCAACTTCAGGAACACCATCATCCTCACCACGAACGTCGGCGCCGACCTCTTCTACCAGGGCGCGGCCGCCGGCATGAGCGCGGAACAGCTCAAGTCGGAGGTCACCAGGCTGCTGGTGTCCGCGACCTCGCCGGAGCTGGTGAACCGCATGGACGACGTGATCGTGTTCAAGCCGCTCACCGAGGAACAGGTGAAGCAGGTCATCAGGCTGCTCCTGGACGGGCTCGAGAAGAGGCTCAAGGACCAGGAGTTGTCGCTTGACGTCACGGACGAGGCGGTGGCTTACCTGGCCAGGGCCGGCTACGACCCCGCCATGGGAGCGCGCCCGGCGAAGCGCATCATCCAGGACCAGGTCGAAGGGCCGCTGTCCGATATGATACTCGGCGAGGAGCTCAAGCCCGGCGGCACCGCGAAGGTGCACGTCGAGGCTGATACCCTGAAGGTCAGCGCGGAATAAGACGGAGGAGGATCATCACACATGGCAGAGACGCTCGATGTCACCTGGTACGGGCAGGCGATGTTCTCGATCTCGAGCCCGGGGCTCACCGTCGTCCTGGACCCGACGCCTCCCGAGACCGGGTACTCTCACGACCCTTTCCCCGCCGACGTGATCCTCATGACCCACCAGCACTTCGACCACTCCCACGTCGCCGGCATCACAGGCAATCCCAAGGTCATCACCGCGAGCGGCTCCTTCGACCTGGGCGGCCTCAAGGTCAAGGGCTTTGACACCTTCGACGATGCGAAAGGGGGAAGCGAGAGAGGCCCCAACATCATCTACACCTGGGAGCAGGGCGGCCTGACCTTCGGGCACTTCGGGGACCTCGGGGAAACGCCGCCCGCCGCAGTCCTCAAGAAACTCTTGAAGCTCGACGTGGCGATGATACCCGTGGGGGGCGTCTTCACCATCGACGGCGAGCAGGCCGTGCGCCTGATCCGCGACATGGAGCCCGCCATCGTTTTCCCGATGCATTACGGGACCCCGGCGTGCGCCATCCCACTCGACCCTGTCGACGAGTTCACCCGCCGCTTCAAGGGCAACGTGCGCCGGATCAGCGCGCGCCCGGTCGCACTGACCGCCGCTTCGATTCCCAGCGCCACCGAGGTGTGGGTGCTGCCTTTCGAGTGAGCGGCCGGGCGCTCGCCTTGCACGATGTCAATGTCCTTGGGCGCGCCGGGTGCCAGGATTATACTTACCATGTGGCCTCGTGTGGTTAGGAGATCCGATATGGCGGTACAGGCGCTCGACACGTCAGCACTTCTCGAGAACGACAGCCCCAGGATCGAGCGGCTCAAGGACAGGCTGCTCCGCGCCCCCTACGAGGTATGCCTCGAGCGGGCAAGGCAGTTCACCCGTGTCTACAAAGAGACAGAGGGGATGGACCCCGCCCTGCGCAACGCGCTCGCGCTCAAGGCCACCTGCGAGAACCAGCCCGTGCACATCTACGCCGACGAGTGGATGGTCGGCAACAAGACCGACGCCTACATCTCCCCCGTCATCGCGCCCGAGCGGGGCGACTCGATGAGGGTGCTCCAGCTCGAGATGAAAGTGCTGGGCGAGAAGGGCCACCCGTTCAAGATCAGGCCGGAGGACCGCAAAGAGTTCCTGACCGAGATACTTCCTTACTGGGAAGGACGCTCGCTCCGCGACCGCAAGGCGCGCAACTGGCTCGACTCGGGCATCATAGAACCGGTGCGCGGCAACCCGCTGCGAACGCTGCGCCAGGTCACCAACATGCTCAAGTTCGCGCGGTCCGCCGGGCGCGACAACCTGCGCATCATGGCGGGCATCAAAGAGGGGCAGAAGCAGCACCCCGGTCGCGCGCTCAGCGCCTGGAAGACCCGCGACGAGCTCGCCAAGAACAACCCCAACATGGGCGTGTACTGCTACGACGTCCAGGGCCACCTGCACCTGCCGGTCGAGAAGGTGGTCGCCGAAGGCTTCCTGGGCATCAAGGAGCGCGCGGAGCAGCAGCTCGAGGCGCTAGACGAGAGCGAAGACGATTACGCGCGGAAGAAGGCGTTCCTCGAGGCCGTGGCAATAAGCATGGAGGCCGCCTGCACTTACGCCGAGAGGCTCAGAGACCTCGCCGCCGGCGAGGCGGCCCAGGCCGAGGACCCGGCGGAGCGTGAGCGCCTGGCCGCGATCGCAGACAACCTCTCCCACTCGCCCGCTCGTCCCGCGCGCACTTTCCGCGAGGGCGTGCAGGCGGTCTGGTTCGCGCTGGTGATCGGTGAGATACAGTACGGCATGCACGACGTGCTCGGCATCGGCAGGACCGACCAGTACCTCTACCCGCTGTTCCGCAAGGGCATGGACGAGGGCACCCTCACGGTCGCCGACGCGCTCGACCTCCTTGAGGAGCTCAACCTCAAGTTGACCGCCAACGTCTCTCTCGTGCCCGAGATCGGCGCTGAGGCAAACGGCACCCTCGGGGTGAGCCAGCACTGCCTCATCATCGGGGGCACCGACTCGGAGGGAAACGACGCGACAAACGAGCTGTCCTTCCTGATGATCGACGCCTACGAGCGCATGCACGGCGCCATAAACCAGCTCTCGCTTCGCGTGCACAAGGGGGCCCCGCCGGAGTACCTCCGCCGGGGGGTCGAGGTGTTCCGCACCGCGAGCGGGCACGCGTTCTTCAACGATGAGGTGATTGTCCCGGCGCTGGTCCGCAACGGCATCGAGCTCGAGGACGCACGCGACTACAACATCGTCGGGTGCATCGAGACCAGCGCCGGTGGGAACTGCTTCCCCTGCCCGGGCGGCCACGAGGTCGTGCTGCCGATGGTCCTCTATATGACCATGTCGAACGGACGCCTTCCCGTGCCCATCTTCGGCCAGAAGAAGAGCATCAGGACCGGTGAGGCCGACTCACTGGAGACCTTCGATGATTTCATGGCAGCCTTCAACCGCCAGCTGCGGCACAACATCGAGGTCCTGGTCACCGCCGTCGAGGGTAAGGACAAGGCTTACATGGAGTTCCTCCCCTCGCCGTACGTCTCGGCCATGATGGACGGCTGCATCGAGAGCGCGACCGACATGACCCGGGGAGGCGCTACCTACGACTTCACGTCGGTCATCGGGCGCGGGCTCGCGACGTGCGTCGATTCGCTCCTGGCTGTGAGGGAGTTCGTCTACGAGCGCCGCGAGGTCAGCCTCTCCGAGCTGGTGGACGCCTGCCTCTCGAACTTCAAGGGCCAGGAGGACTTGAGGCAGCGGCTGGTCAACCTCGCGCCCAAGTACGGAAGGGACGACGAGGAGGCCGACGCGATGGCCCGCGAGGTGGTGGCGACGTTCACCGAGTACGCCGAGAGCCACACCAACGTGCGCGGTGGGGCGTACCGCACCGGGATGTACTCCTACGGGAACCACGTCATCGACGGTTTCTACATCATGGCCACCCCGGACGGCAGGCGCCGCGGCGAGCCGATCTCGAACGGCATATCCCCGTCGAACCGCATCGGGGAGGGCAACGGCCTGACCGCGTTCATGAAGTCGGTGGCGGCCATCGACCACGGCCGGTTGAGCGGTGGCGTCTCGCTGAACGTCAAGCTTCACCCGTCCTACATCGAGACCGACGAGGGGCTGGACAAGATGGCGTCGCTGCTCGAGACCTACTTCGAGCTCGGCGGCATGCACGTTCAGCCGAACGTGATCTCCGACGAGACCCTGCTCGCGGCGCAGAACGACCCCGAAGCCTACCGGGGCCTGGTAGTGAAAGTCGCGGGCTACAGCGCTTACTTCACCGACCTGGGGCGGTCCATCCAGAACGACATCATCGACCGCTACCAGTTCGAGAGATAGACTGCGGACTACGCCACTCTGTATCATTCACTCATGGCACAAGGACCCTTTGAATCTATCGAGATACCCGGGCAGGTCGCCGCTGCCGCCGAGCGCGTCGCCGCGGCGGGCGGGCAGCTCTTCATCGTAGGGGGCTGGGTGCGCGACCGCCTCCTCGGTACGGACTGCAAGGACGTCGACCTCGCGACCGACCTTCCACCCGACAGTACCAAAGAAGCCCTGGAGGGGCTCGGCTCTATCTACACGGTGGGCGAGCGATTCGGCACCGTGGGCCTGGTGTCCGGCGACTACGACCTGGAGATCACGACCTTCCGCACCGAGCAGTACGAGCCCGGCTCAAGGCATCCGGAGGTCGCCCACATCGATGACGTCGAAGAGGACCTCGCGCGACGCGACTTCACCATCAACGCGATGGCGGTGCAGGTCGCCCCTGTCCGCGGGGGCCTCATCGACCCGTTCGGCGGCGCCGACGACCTCCGGCGCGCGCTGGTCAGGACGCCCGGTCCCTCCGCTCCGCGCATGGCCGAGGACCCCCTGCGGATGATGCGCGCCGTGCGCTTCGCCGCCCAGTTGGGCTTCGAGATCGACGGCGAGCTCAAGGGCGTCCTCGGTGAGCAGGCATACCTGCTGGAGGGCATCTCGTGGGAGAGGCGCCGCGACGAGCTCGAGGCCATCATCGTCTCGCCGAACCCTGAGGCGGGAGTGCGCCTTCTGGTCGACACCGGCCTGATGGAGTACGTCTCACCGGAGCTCGCCGCGATGAAAGGCGTCGAGCAGCCGGAGGCCTTCCACCGCGCGGACGTGCTGGGCCACACTCTCCTGGCCATGTCATACACGCGCCCCGACCCCCTGCTCCGCCGCTCCGCTTTGTTCCACGACGTCGGCAAGCCGCCTTCGCAGATGACCGTGCCCAAGGTCATGTTCCCGGAACACGACAGGGTCGGCGTCGAGCTGACGCGTCGAGCCATGCGCCAGCTCCGCTACAGCAACGAAGATATCCAGAAGACGTCTTTCATGGTGCGCCGCCACATGCGGCCGATCCACTACGAGAGCACGCTGAGCGACGCCGCGGTCAGGAGGTTGATCAGGGATTGCACACTCCGCCGGGACGAAGACGTCCTGGTGTCGGTGGAAGACGTCATCGAGCTGGCTCGCGCCGACGTCAAGGCGGGCAACCTCCAGGCGGCCCCGCACTTCCTGGAGCTGATCGACGATCTCGAGCGCAGGATCGAGGAGATGGGCGAGCGCGAGGAGATCGCCCGGGCGCGCTCCCCGCTGGACGGCCGCGAGCTCATCGAGATGTTCGGCCGCAAGCCGGGGCCGTGGTTGAAGCCGGTGATGGCGTACCTGACGCACCTGGTCATCGATGGCGAGCTGGCTCCCGACGACAAAGAGAAGGCCGCGCGCCTCGCGCGCGAGTTTGTCGAGAAGCAGTGACGGCCTGAAGCCTACCCCGCCGCTTCGACGCCCTCCATCCACTCCGCGATGAGCGGGTAGACCTCGTCACCGACGCGCCTTCCCATCACCAGGTCGGTGTGCCCGTAGCCCGGGAGCATCACGAACTTCTTCACGCCGCTGGAGATGCGGTCGTACCCGTAACGCCTGATGCCGACCCAGTTCGCGAAGTCCTTGTCCCCGGTGATGAAGAGCATCGGCGCCTTGATGAGGGGCATGTTGAGGGTGTAGTCGTACGGCTCCTCGCGGAAGATGAACGGGAAGTACTGCCTGAAGCTTATGTTCCATATCCCGTCCACCAGCTGGACGTACATGTGCGCGGAGACGTCGTCCGCCCCCCACTTCACGAGAGAGGTGGAAGTCTCGGAGTCTGTGTTGCGCCTGTTGTAGAGCATGATCCCGATGGGGCTGCGGGAAAGCGCCTTGATCCCCCGCGGCCGGTTGAGCACGGCGTTCTTGGCGTTGCTCCCTATGCGCACGCGGGGCGCCACCGGGGCGCGCAGGCGGTTCAAAAGGATGCTCGCTCCGAGCAGGCCGCGCCCGATAGACGATTCCGTCACGACCTGGAACGGATGGTGCCTGGGCCACCAGAACGCCGGCGGGCTAGCGATCGGGATGCCGCCCAGCACGCTCGCGTTGCGTTGCTCCACGAGCTCCGGCTCGGAGACGACGTGGCAGTCGGCCGGGTCTCCGACGAACCTCACTCCCTGCAGGTACATGTACAGCACCATGCCGCCCATGCTGTGCCCGATCCAGAAGGGCTTCCTGCCCGTCAAGCTCGTCACGCCATCGATGAGAGTCGGCGCGTCGAGGATGGCAAGCGTATCGATGCTGTGGCTCCAGTCGCCCGCGTCGCAGTAGTAGGGCTCGACGCCGCAGCCCCGGAACGACGGGATCCACACGTCGTAACCGCGCCTCGCCAGGTACACCGCCATGTTGAATCCCTCGCGCGGGAGGTCGAACTCGAAGCCGTTGCCGTTGAAGCCATGGAAGAACACCACGGGAGTGCCGCCGGGGTTCGCGTAGCGCTTGGCCCTCAAGGTGACGCCGTCGGGCGTGACGAACTCGTGCTTCTCGACCGTGAGGCCGTCGGTGACCTCCTGGTCCTGGCCGGGCAGTGGGGTCTTGTAGACGTATGTGCCGGCCACGGCGAGTGAGGCCCCCAGCGCGCCGAGAAAGACTTTGTCGAGGGTTCGGTCGTCCATATCTCCTCCTTCGGAGAGAACGCGCTCAGCGGTCGCAGGGCTTGATGTCAACAACGGGCGTGCCGTCGACGGCGTCCAGCCCCTTGACGGTCAGGATGCCGTCCTCGACTCCCAGCAGTTCGACGACCGTGAGCCCTATGGCATTCGGCCTGTTCGGCGAGTGGGTCGCGAACACGCCGCGCTCGGGCCGCGCCGCGTCGCCCCTTGGATGCAGCACCAGCTGGAAGCCTTGAGACCTGTCAAACACATAGATCATATACAGGCGCTCGAAGTTCTCTATCCGGTAGAGGCCGGCGGCGAACTCCGGCAACACACGCACTCTGGACACGGCCTCCGCGAAGATGTCGGGGTCGTGCTGCACTTCGGTAAAATCGTTCTCGACGAATCCGATGGGCCTCAGGGCGAACTCGGGCAGCGCCATGAATCACTTTCCCTTCAAGCGACCGTCTAATACTATGATATCAGCCCGGAGACTTGCGACGGGAAAGCGAGCGGCTCGATGACCGATGGTTCATTCAGAGGGAACACCAGGTGTCCCGTCTGCGGGCGGGACTACCAGGGGCAGTTCCCCCGGTACTGCCTGACCTGCGGCTGGATGTTCGAGGACCGAAGCCAGCCGCCTCAAACAATTGCCGCCGCGCCTGGCGCTCAACCGGTCCAGCCCGCGGGGCCGGTGCCGGTCACGCTGCCCGACGGGTCCCAGGGCGCTTACCACCAGCCAAGGCCGCGCCCCCCGGTCAGCCGTCCGCGCCCCGCCCGGCAACCGGTCGTCGAGCGCGTGAAGAACAGCAGGCGGGCGTTGGGCGTAATCGCGGCGTGCCTGGTACTGCTCCTCGTTGCCGGAGGGGCCTTCGGGCTCGTCACCTGGCTGAAGTCGATCAAGCGCCCCGTGCCGTTGCCGGCCACCGCGGCGGCGATGCGCGCCTCTGTCGCTCAGGACGAGGGGTACCTCAACGAGCGCGGCAAGGCACTGGCTCTCGGACGGAACAAGAACGCGCCCATCTACTCTGTCAGCGCGAAGCTCGATACCGTTGCGAACAGCGTCAGCGGGACAGAGCGCCTCCTCTACACCAACAACACCGGAGTCGCGCTGAGCGAGATCGTGCTGCGCCTGTATGCCAACAGCGACGTGGTCAAGGGGGACGGCCTGGACGCATCCGTGACAGGCGCCCAGATCGACGGCCACCAGGCGACCGCCACCCTGTCGCACTCTCTCGTGACCGTGACCCTGCCCGCGCCGCTCGGCCCCGGCAACGCCGCCATGGTCTCGCTCGACTTCAAGGAGTTTGTGCCGTTGGTGCAGAGCGGCCTCGGCAGCATGGAGCAACTCCTCGGCCAGGAGTCCTCCACAGGCTACGGGGTCTTCGGGCGCAGCGGCACCACGTACGACCTCGGCTACCTGATGCCGATCGCCACCACCTGTGGCGCGCAGGGCTGGGAAAAGCGAGAGGCCCCCGCATTCGGCGATGTCGGGGACTTCGACTGCGGCTACTACAGCGTGACGCTCGACGTGCCTGCCGGATACTCTGTCGTCGCGACCGGCATGACCGTGGGCGAGGGCGCCTCCGGTGACCGGAGGTCTTTCGATTTCCGCGCCGGCCCGGTCCGGGATTTCACCGCGCAGGTGTCAAACGACTACCGCGTCGCCACCACCCGCGAAGGCGAGACCCTGGTCTCCTCCTACTACCACAAGGACGCCGCCGACGCCGGCGGGAAAGTGCTCGGCTACGCGCGCGACGCGCTGAAGGCTTACAACGCCAACTTCGGCCCGTACCCTTACAGGAAGCTAAACCTGTGCGAGGCGCCGCTGGCCGGCGGCGCGGGCGGGATGGAGTTCTCTGGCCAGATCCAGATGGCCGAGTTGCTCTATGGCTCGGCCGGCCTGACCACCAACAGCGCGGACAGCCAGCTCAACGAACTGCTGAAGTCCGCCGGGAACCTGGGCGGGTTGCTCGGGGATACTCTGGAGTTTGCGGTCGCGCACGAGGTCTGCCACCAGTGGTGGGGCCTGGTCGTCGGAAGCGATTCCATCGGCCATCCGTGGCAGGATGAGTCTCTCACCAATTACTGCTCGGTAATGTATTTCAAGTGGCAGCACGGCGCCGACGCGGCGAGCCAGCAGCTCGACATGCAGATCAAGATGCCGTACGGCGCGGCGAAGTTGATGGGCGGCGGAGGCGACATGGCCGTCGACTCGCCCGTGACCGCGTTCTCCAACCAGACCCAGTACACTGCCATCGTCTATTCAAAGGGCGCGCTGTTCTTCGAGGCGCTCGAGAAGTCCATGGGAGAGGCGCCGTTCACCAAAAGCCTGCAGTCCTACTATCAGGCCTACGCCTTCAGGAACGCGACGCCGGCGGACCTCATCGCTTCCTTCGAGAACAACAGCAGCGATCCCGGCGCGGTGGCTGTGCTCAACCAGCGCTGGATAAACGAGAGGCACGGTGACGAGGACATCGCCGCGTCCATTCCCGGGATGGACCTCGTGAACGACCTGTTGAAGAACCTGCCGGGCGACATCGACATGAACACCCTGCAGGACATGCTCAAACAGTTCATGCCGAACGGCAGCCTGCCCCAGATCCCCGGCCTGGATGACCGGTCGCCGGACCAGATCATCTAGCGCGTGCGCCGGCGTCCGCAACACCGTAGCGCCGGCGTCCCGCCGGCAGATCTTGCCCTTCCCTTCCAGACGGACGCGCCAATGTAATATATAATGCCGAACCGTGGAATCCCCATCTAAGGAGGTATAGAGAAGTGGAGAAGAAATACCCGTACTTCACCGAAGAGCACGATATGCTCCGTCAGTCCGTGGCCGAGTTCGTCGCCAAAGAGGTCACTCCCTTCGTCGATGACTGGGAGGAGGCCGAGGCATATAACATGGACGCCTTCAAGAAGATGGGCGAAGCCGGTTTCCTCGGCCTGCGTGTCCCCGAGGAGTACGGCGGTGGCGGCGCCGATTACTGGTCGGTGGTCGTGCTGTTCGAGGAGCTCAACAAGAGCGGCTGCAGCGGGTTCCTTACCGCTGTCGGCGTGCACATGGAAGTCGCGATACCCGCCATCCTCCACCACGCTACCGAGGCGCAAAAGCAGAAGTACCTGGTGCCGTCGGTCAAAGGCGAGATGCTGGGCGCGCTGGCGGTCACCGAGCCGGAGGCAGGGAGCGACGTCGCCGCGATGCTCGCCACGGCGGTCGAGGACGGCGACGACTACATCATCAACGGCAACAAGATATTCATCTCGAACGGCGCACGCTGCGACTGGATCGTGGTCGCGGCCAAGACCGACAAGGACGCCGGGTACGGCGGCATCACCGAGTTCATCGTCGACGTCAAGACGCCGGGGTTCGAGGTCAGCCGGAAGCTCGACAAGGTCGGGCTGCGGTCCAGCGACACCGCCGAGCTCTTCTTCACCGACATGCGCGTGCCCAAGGAGAACGTGCTGGGCGAGGTAAACAAGGGCTTCTTCCAGATCATGTCCAACTTCCAGCCCGAGCGCCTGCTCATCGCGATCGGCGCCTACGGTGGAGCGGAGCGCGCGCTCGAGATGGCGATCGAGTACGCCAAGGAGCGCAAGCAGTTCGGCAAGGCCGTCTCGAGGCACCAGCACAACGCTTTCAAGATCGCGGAGCTGGCCACCAAGGTGGAGGCATCCAAGGAGCTGTCTTACCGCGCGGCGGACATGTACAACCGCGGCCTCGACTGCCTCAAGGAAGTCTCCATGGCTAAGTGGTTCACCACTGAGGTCGCCAACGAGGTCACGTACCACGGGATGCAGTTGATGGGCGGCTACGGTTACATGATGGAGTACCCGATGCAGCGCGCGTGGCGCGACCTGCGCGTACAGACCATCGTGGGCGGGACGACCGAGGTCCAGAAGCTGATCGTCTCGAGGTGCCTGGGCCTGTAGGCGCTCGATTCATCAAGAATATTAAAAGGCGGCGCAATTGCGCTGCCTTTTACTTTTTCAACATCTGTTAACAATCGTTTTTTCAGGCAACAGAAGCGAACTCCTGCACCACCGAACTGTTGAATCTATAAAGTCTAAACAAGAGGTTTACAATGGAAACCGGTCTGCTATAATAAATCCATAAGTCCGTATGGGTCCCCAGAAAACCCGGGGTTTTGGCCTTAAAAGGGTCAGGACGAGCCGGGTCGAGCCTCCCTTGTATGAACGATTTTTCCCTGTTTGAAGGCATTTTGCGTGCCAGGTGGATCTGTGCCGGTCTTTGGAGCAGGTTTCGGCCCCGGCGCCGCCGGCACGGCAGGGCCAAAAAACTGGAAATAGCAAAAGAAGGGAAAAAGTGGCCGGTAAATTAACTATTAGGTTGAGATGACAGTTAGAGCGGGAGTTCACGAAAACCCTTGGGGTCACATAGACTACGCCGAAGCGGTAAGGCCGCTTGCGGTAATACTCCGCAGGGTCACGCCTTACGTGCTCATCGCGATGATCGTCGGCTCGACGGTCTTCCTCGCCGTGAGCTGCAAAGGCTCGAGGGTCGCCTTCAGCAACGACGGCAAAATCGCCTCGCTGAACATAGAGGTGGCCCAGACGCCCGCGGCGGTCACGAAGGGCCTGATGGGACGCAAGGGCCTGGCCGCCGACTCCGGGATGCTCTTCGATTTCAAGCAGGACGTGACCATACCGTTCTGGATGAAGAACACTTCCATCCCGCTTTCAATCGCCTTCATAGACTCGTCGGGCAAGGTGCTCGCGATAAAAGACATGAAGCCCTTCGACCTCACCGAAGTGAAGCCCTCCGGGCCTTACAGGTACGCGATCGAGGTCAACCAGGGCTGGTTCACGGACCACGGCATCAAGCCGGGGTTCACAGCGACGATAGACATCTAGGGAACGGACGAGCCCCCTTGACGGAATGGGCCCGGCGCAAGCCGGGCCCTTCCCCCCCCATCTATTTACTGCGAGTCCTGAGCTACGCGTTCAGCTCCACCATCGCACTGGTTATCGATATCTCGTCCGGGCGCTCGGCCGTCTTCGCCTGGAAGATGATCTTGCCGCCGCCCACGTCCCACATCTCGGTGACAATGGTCTCGCCCGGGAACACGTGCCTCGAGAACCGGACCTTGATCGACTTGAACTTCTCGGGGTCGTTGTCGCAGTACTCCTTGAGGACCGCCCTGCCGGCAAAGCCGAAAGTGCACAGGCCGTGGAGTATGGGCTTCTCGAACCCGGCCATCGCGGCGAACCCCGGGTCTGCGTGCAGCGGGTTGATGTCGCCGGAGAGCCTGTACAGTAGGGCCTGCTGAGGCAGCGTCGGCATCTCGACCACCTTATCGGGCGGCCGGTCCGGGGGCTCGTTGCCCGGTGCGGGACCCTTCTCCCCACCAAAGCCGCCCTCGCCACGGATGAACGTCCCGAAGACGTTGCGGTAAACGACCTCGCCCGTCTCGTCAGTGGTCTCGGCCTCCAGCTCGATGAGCGCGCCCTTGCCCTTGTCATAGATATTCGCGATCTTGGGCCTGGTCGTCAGCTTTCCGCCACCGGGCGCGGGCTGCTTGTGTATCTCGAGGTACTGCTCGCCGTGCAGAAGCATCATCAGGTTGATGTCGACCCCGGGCGCGCCCAGCAGTCCCATCAACGCCGGGAACGGCGGGATGACCCCGAAGGTCGGAAGCGCCAGGAGGCCCGGGGCGTTCTCATAGCAGAACTTCAGGTCGTCCGGGTCGGCTCCGGCTCCTACCCCGAGGGCGTAAAGGATCAACTTGTTCTGGTCATATTCGTAGTCGAGCGCGGGCAGCTCCGCGCCCAACGCCTTGGACAGGTCTATCGGCATACCTCACACCCCCCTGTCAGTCCATCTTGATGTGGCTTAGCGCGTGACCCGTCTGCGCCGGCGCCGAGTCGTACTCGACCGCGCCTTCCAGGTTCGTGATCGCAGCCAGGTTGGCCGCTATGTCGTCCGGCGTCACCTTGTCCGGGTCATCGAAGAAGAAGCCCGGGCCCTCGACGACCGCCGCGCGGCTGAAGTACCCGGCGCCCGCGACCATCATCGTGCCTGAGAGGTCGCACGCTTCGCTGACCAGGAAAGCGGCCAGCGGCGAAACGAACTCCGGCTTCAGCTTCTCGACCACCTGTGGCGGCATGACCGTCGCGGTGAGCCTTGTGCCCGCCACCGGCACCAGGGTGTTGGCCTTTATGTTGTACTTGGCGCCCTCGAGCTTGACCGAGTTCATCATGCCCGCGATGCCGAGCTTCGCCGCGCCGTAGTTGGTCTGGCCGAAGTTGCCGTAGAGGCCCGCGGCAGACGCGGTGGAGAGGATGCGGCCGTAGCCGGCTTCCCTCATGTACGGGAACGCCGCCTTGGTGCAGAAGAACGTGCCCGAGAGGTGGACCGCCATGATCAGGTTCCAGTCGTCGATCTCCATCTTTATCATGCTCTTGTCGCGCAGGATGCCCGCGTTGTTGATGAGGATATCGACCTTGCCGAAGCTGTCTATCGCGGTCTGGATTATCTTCTGCGCGCTGTCCCACTCCGAGACGCTCTCGTAGTTGGGGACCGCTTCCCCGCCCATCCCCTTGATCTCGTCGCACACCTTCTGGGCCGGGGTCGAGTCGGCGCCCATGCCGTCCATCGCGCCGCCCAGGTCGTTGATGACTACCTTCGCGCCGCGGCTGGCAAGCAGAAGGGCGTGCGCGCGGCCAAGTCCTCCGCCGGCTCCAGTGATAACCGCGACCCGGTCGTCAAACCTTATCTCATCAGCCATACTCCATCTCCTTTCATCGATGCCACGTCAGTGCCGTCCGGACACGTATTCTATTACTTTGCAAGCCCGCTTGCACGGGGGGGCAGGCTTCAGCCTGATCACACGGTGCATTGGCACCTCTAACCTCACAGCGGCGGTGCGTTTCGAAGAAATGCACCACCGCTGAGTCAAATCAGAATCGCTGCTTTTCAGTGGCTGAGCCTATATAACTGGTATCATTAGACTCGCTCAAACCGACACGAGGAGAGGTGTTTATCGATGTACAAGGAGATGTTCGACCTGACCGGCAAAGTCGCCATAGTCACCGGCGGCAGCCGCGGCATCGGCGAGGCGATAGCGATGGCTCTCGCGGAGTTCGGCGCGAAGGTGGTGCTCTCGAGCCGGAAGATCGAGGGCTTGAACGCGGTCAAGGACAAGATCGAGGCGGCGGGCGGCGAGGCGATGTGCATCCCGGCCCACATGGGCAAGATCGAGTCGCTGCAGTCGATCATCGACGGGACGCTGGACGCCTACGGGCAACTGGATATCCTCGTCAACAACGCGGCGACCAACCCTATCTTCGGGATGATAATGGACACGGCCGACGAGGGCGCCTGGGACAAGATCATGGACGTGAACGTCAAGGGCGTGTTCTTCCTGACCAAGGCGGCGGCGAAGGTGATGCTCGAGAAGGGCAAGGGGTCGATCATCAACATGAGCAGCGAAGCGGCGGTCAAGCCGACCCCGTTCCTCGGGATCTACAGCGTGAGCAAAGCGGCGCTCGACATGGTCACGAAGTCGTTCGCGCTCGAGCTCGGCGCCCAGGGCATCAGGGTGAACGGCATCGCTCCGGGGCTCGTGAAGACCCATTTCAGCCAGGCGTTGTGGTCGAACGACATGATCAAGGGGGTAGCCGAGTCGAAGATCCCCCGCGGAAGCATGGGGCAGCCCGAGGAGATCGCGGCGCTCGCGGTCTTCCTGGCGTCCGACGCCTCGAACTTCATCACGGGCCAGACCATCATCGCCGACGGCGGCGCGCTGCTGACCTAGCGTGCAAAATGGGGACAGGCACCTTTTTGCATCTGGAGCAAACGCTACGCAACCTGGAGTGACCATTTGAGACTGTTCTGCGCGATACCTGTACTGTTGATGCTCGGGCACATCGTGTCGGGCGAGCACAGCCCGGTCCGGCTGTTCCTGATGCGAATATTCGCGCGCTACATCGAGGTGCCGGTCCTCCACCTTTCCTACCTGGCCTGCGTCGGCCCGCTGAAGTTCCTCTCGCGGTTCTTCCTGACGCGCTGGCTCATCCTCTACCCCATCGCCTACCCGTTCGGCCATTACGGCGACACTGGCAGGCCGGTGCCGACCGAGAAGCTCGTCAGGATGGTCGAAGCCCTCGAGGGCCCCATCGCCGTCGGCCCCTGCCGCTGCCGCATGGGCCACCGGGCGTGCCCGCATCCGCTGGAGACCGATATCGTGATAAGGACAGGGACCGAAGTGTGGCTGGAGGCTTTCCCGTTCGCCTACAGGACGATAAGCAAAGAGGAAGCGGTGGGCATCATCCGCGACTGCGCTTCACAGGGCCTCTTCCACATGGTGTTCCTGCACTGCCTGCTGGGCGGCGCGGTGAACGAGTACGTCATCTGCAACTGCTGCACCGACGGCTGCGTCCCTTATATCTTGAACCGCTGCCTCGGGCAGGACATCTACCCGCTGGTGAAAGGTGAGTGGTCGGCATCGGTAGACGCCACCGGATGTGAGAGGTGCGGCGCCTGCGTAGAGGTGTGCCCTTTCTCAGCGCGCGTGATCATCGAAGGCGAGCCGCGGGTGCTGGACTGCTACGGCTGCGGGCTCTGCGCCGCGGGCTGTAAGGCGGGCGCCTCTACCATGACCGGGCCGGCGACTTAGTCTTTCTTCTTACCCGGGAACTTCGCGGACTCGAGTATCTTCTTTGCCATCCGCCCCGGGTACCCGGACGTCATGTTCGCGGGCGAGTTCCCGCCCCAGGTGACGCCTCCGACGCAGAAGAAGCTGATGTTGCCCGCGTCCTCGACGTAGGGCAGGACGCAGGAGTTGCGGCACATGGACATGTCCGCGACCGCGTTCTTCGCCACCTTCTCGAACATCCCGGTCACCTTGGCGTTCCTGAACGCGATGCGGGTCAGGTCGTCGAACCGCTTCCAGCGCTTGAGGACCGCCAGCACCCTGTTGGAGGCGTAGGTCAGGAGGACCCGGGCGCTCAGCCCCCTGTCGCCGACCCCGAGCGCCGTCCGCCCGATCTGCCCGGCGTACTTCGTCGAGAGCGCGCCCTCCCCCAGCCTGTCGGCGAGGTCGCGCAGTTGCGCGGGCCTTCCCCGCACGATCACCACGTCGGGCTCAACGTCGGAGAACCTGCTCAGTGGCGCGACATACAGCCCGGCGACGTTCCCCTTGAGGCGCGGCTCAAGGCTCTCCTCGAACGCGTTCTCAGGCGCCTTCAAGCCGAGGACGATGGGCGACCACCTGCAGATGTCTATCGAGCCCGGCACCACCAGCGTCTCCGCTCCAAACGTGGCCAGCCGCACCGCGTCGCACCACGAGACGCCGTGGTATGTCTCCGCATCGATACCCTCGAGCGAGTCGGAGAGGATTTTGACTCCGACAACGGGCAGCTCGAGATCGATCGTATCCATGACACCCCCGTGTGTCTGCCGGCGGGACGCCGGCGCTACGTTCTCATGCCGGCGGGACGCCGGCGCTACGTTCTCATGCCGGCGCTGACTACTCTACTTTC
>DAIQAV010000002.1:0-30470 GCA_036781505.1 Candidatus Anoxymicrobiaceae bacterium
GGTATCTATGGGACGGAGCACTAATATGCCAGGGTATCTATGGGACGGAGCACTAATATGCCAGGGTATCTATGGGACGGAGCACTAGTGAGCTACTGCCCCGTGGTCCCGGTGGTATTTGTATCCTTGGAGATGAAGTCGCCGGTCATCCCGTCGACGAGCACATGCAGCTCGTCAGCGCCGACCTTGGGCTCCTTGAAGGCGACGTCCCATATCCACTTGTACTTCGCGGACGGGGTCTTCTCGCCGATCGCGTCGTAGTCAGCCTTGCAGCGCAGCTGCATGTTGGCCCTCGCGTCCGGGTGGCCGTCCATGAAATCCCCGCCACCGTTCTGGCGGGCGACCTGGTAGGCTTCTCCCGAGTCGACCCTGAAGTCAGGGGGCTTGTTCTTGCGGTAGATGTCCAGGCCCTTGTCCGAACCCTTGCTGTCCGAGGGCGCGTTCGGCCAGACGTTGCCGCGGTTGTAGATAACGAACATCTGGTTGCCCTGCTCCGGCGTGGGAGTGAAGTAGTAGACCTCCCAGATCTTGGACTTTCCGTCCTTGCTGACGCCATCCGGGTCGGCGCTGCGGGTCTGGATCATCCAGTTGTTCGTCTGCCACTTGTCGGCGGCGGGCTTGGTGTACTGGCCGGTCTCGTAGGCGGTGACGGACTGGGGCCTCCCCTGGGTCGTGTCAGTGGGATCGGCCCCCTTGGTCCCGCAACCCGAGAGGACGGCGGCGGCCGCAAGGGCGATCGCCAGCAGAGAAAGAGCAACGAACAGTCTGGTCTTGCGCATGGCCTCTCCAGTTTCTAACGTGAGCGCACCGCGGGCGTCCGTTGCCGCCCACAGACAATATAACGGCCGTGGCCCGGCTATGGAGCCGGTGAGTTTCCTTCTATATTATTCGACGAAACCACTCTACGACCGGTTCGGGCAGGTGCACATGGTTTTCGTCAACGCCGTTCATCTGCCCAGTGCCAGTCTCTTGATCAGAAAAGCGGGCAGGCCGGCCTCCTCCATCCTCCCCTGTGTCCGCTCCACCTGGTAGGCGACCCGGTAGTATGTTATCAGCTTCGCGCGCGGCTCGAACATGACGTAGGAGGCGCGAGGATCTCCGTCCCGCGGTTGGCCCACGCTTCCCACGTTGGCCAGGTACCTCCTGTCTCCGGCGAGCTCGATGGTCTCGCCATCGGCGGGCACGACCTGCGCCACGCCCTCCGGGTCATCCTGGCCAGGGGTGGCGAAGACGATGGGGACGTGGGAGTGGCCGCAGAAGCAGATGTCTCCGGTGAAGGCTTCGAAGTTGTGCTCGGCCTGGGTGGCCGAGGTTATGTATTCCCAGAGCGGGTCGGACGGGCTGCCGTGTACCAGGAAGGCTCCGCAGTCGTCCTCGGCGCACGTCTCTTCAAGGGCGTCCAGAATTCGCGCGCTGCTCTCGCTGAGCACGGTGCCAGTCCACGCGGCGGCCAGGCGCGCGTCGAGGTTGAAGCGCCCCAGGCTCAACTTGCCGATGCTGCCTGCGTCGTGGTTTCCGGCCACGCTGATGGCTCCGAGTTCGGCGAGCAGCTCCACGCACTCGTTGGGGTCCGGGCCGTAGCCGACCAGGTCACCCATGCACCACCACGCGTCCACCTCGCCCGCGTCCTGCACCACGGCCCGGAGCGCCGCGAGGTTCGAGTGGATGTCGGCAATGAGGCAGATCTTAGAGGGAGGGGTCACTGTCACCACCAGGGGTCGCGACCTCGACCTGCGGGGCAAGCTCTGTTATCCGCGCCGTCCACTCCGCGACATCCGGTACCCAGAAAGCGGCGGCATCCCCGGCGCCGCCCTCAGTGGTGAAATACACCGCCAGCAGCTTCTGTCCCACCGACTTGCCGTTCCACCACTTCGGCCGCTCCAGGCGCTCGATGCGCTCCAGGGGCACCCTGACCTCCCTTGCCGGCTTCAGCATGAAGAACGCGAGCTCTCCCTGAGTGAGAGCAAGCACGCCGTTCCCTCTCAGCTGTTCCATGCCCTTTGAAGCCAGCCCGAAGAAGTTGGCCTTGTACGTCGAGTAGACGATCTGCCGGGGCGCCAGAGCGGCGGCGGCCTGGTTCAGCTTCTTTGCCAGCGAGCGCCTGAGGAGAAGGAGGAGGCATGCGAACAGCACGATCATCAAGGCTACGAAGCCCGCGATCAGGAGGATGATCAGCAAGGCCATTGGAGCTCACCTACCGCCGTGGCTCGGCCGGCTGCCGGTGCATCAGGTGGCAATGTGTCCGTGCACGGCGATGATGTTGCTCCAGGGGATGAAGTAGTGGTGCGTCCCCAGCTCTCCGGTGGCCGCGAGAGTTATTCCTTCGTCCTTGACGGCGACCACGGCGTAGAATTTGACGTTGGGGATCTCGTGCCTGATGAAGATCTCCAGAGACTGGCACGCCGAGTCCCAGGCGAACATCTTCTTGGTGAGCTCGAGCGGCAGGTGCTGGATGTCCTCACCCGCTGCCTGGACGTAACACGGCTCCTGCAAGTTGATTATCTGCATAGCTTCTGCTCCTTTTTGGCTTGCCGGCACAAGGATAGAACAACGAGCCCTCACCTATCAAACCTGCGTTCCGGCTCATGACTGGCGAGCCGTTCTATGTTGTAGAATACCATCAACCCCCGGCGCCAAGCGGCCGGGACGCCCCATCACCGAGGAGCCGCGTTTGAAGAAATGCGATCTGTGCGAAACAGATAATCCTGTCGAGGCCCGGTTCTGCATGAAGTGCGGGCGCGACCTGGACAAGGTCGCCCGATCGGATGCCCGCGACCAGAAGGCGGCCGAGCCCGACACCTTCACACCTCTGGAGGACGACGAGTTCTCGCGTCTCGCGCCGACAAAAAGACTGACCCGCGAGCCCGTCGGTGACGTCGCGTCCTACAAGGAAGCCGCGGCCGCGTCGGCGGCGGCATGGGAGGCCGAGCAGGAGCAGGACGCCATCAAGGAGCGAGCGGCCGACGACAGGCTCGTCGCCGCGCAACCGGTTCAGCCTGCGCAGCCCGCGCAGGCTCAAGAGCCGGCCGCCCCCGCTGGAGGCCGGACGCAGGAGGTACAGCAGCGCGACCTCCACGCCGACTTCTCCGATCACAAGAGGTTCTGCGTCAGGTGCGGCATGGCGAACCCCCGGGACCAGCGTTTCTGTAAGAACTGCGGCTCGGCGCTGACGGAGACGGCCGGCGGAATGGCGGACGAGACATACGAGGCGGCTTCGCCCGTCCCGCTGGACACGATCGTCACCGAGAAGACGACGCTTGCCGACGTGGCCCCGTCCAGCGCCTACCAAGGCCCGGACGTGCAGCAGGCCGGTCGCTACAAGCGCTCCCGGAGGGCGCGCAGCTCGCCGAACCGGCCCGACTTCGGCGTGCGGGAGCTGCTCTTCCTGATAGCCGCGCTCCTCATTGCGACCCTCCTCGTCTGGATGTTCTTCTTCGGCGGATTCACCGCGCTGTTCGACAGCAAGACCAGGAACATCCACAAGGCCGGCTCCGTGATGCAGAAGCTGCCGGGTTTCCAGTTCGGCATCGCGGCCACCTTCGAGGCGCCGCAGGGCGATTACCCCGGCACGGGCCACGTGCTCTTCGAGGCTCCGGGCAGCGCCGCCTGGGAGGTCCACAGCGCCGACTCAGCGGGCGCCAGGACCCAGGGCACGCTGCAGATCGGGGCGCAGACCTACTCGTCCACAGGGACCTGGGTGGCGGCCGACCCAAGACCTCTACCGGCGACGTCACGCTGATGTGGAAAAGCTTCTCCACCGTCGAGGCGCTGCCCGACGCGCCGGCCGGGTCGAGCCCCGATTGCCTGCACTACAAGTACAGGATGGACCCAGGGCTCATGCTGACCGTGCTTGGGCTGGCGGGACAGACGGACGTGAGCGAAGCGGTAATGGAGGTCTGGATCGACAAGACGACCTTCCAGGTCATGCGCGAGACGGCCCAGGTCTACGGCGCGCTGATCAACGGGGCCCGCACCCACGTCACCTTCGTGATGGACCTCACGGAGACCGGCAAGACCTACGGTATCAAGGCGCCCGGCCAGCCTTGAGCCTCCCGCCTGGCTCGAAGTCTAGTTGATCCGCTCGGCAAAATCCTCGCCCTGGTACACGACAACGCCCCTCTTGCCCAGCTCCGCGAGGAACGAGTCCGCGTCCACGCAAGATTCCGGCGACTGGACTCCGGGCGCGTCAATCTCACCGCGGCCGATCATCAGGGCTCCGATCGCCAGGGGGTAGCCGGTCAGCGCGCTCATGTGGCCGGCGGCGCCATAGGTGAACTTCTTCGCCGAGCCGCCTTTCTTCCCACTTATGTCGAGGCGAATCGCCGAGCAGGGGCTGGAGGGCTTTCCAAGCTGGAACAGCACTGGACCGAGGAGCTTGACCGTCTTCCCCAGTAGTTCTTTCTGCCAGGCCGAGGTGGTCAGGTGAAGCTTAACGAGGTACTTGACGACCTGGTTCAGCTCCCCCTCAGACAGCCCGCCTTTCACCGTCACGTCGGCGGCCTTCAGATAGCGCGGTATGGTCACGGGCTCGGGGTGACCCACGTGGTAGACGTTTATCTCTCCTACCGGGTCGGGGAACCTCACTCGCTCGGCGCCGCTGGCGGCCTGCACCATCTCCGTCGAGCCGCGCCGGTACGAAGGGACGAGTCCGGTGAAGGTATGGAGCAGGTGGAGGATGACCGCGTAGCCCTGCGAGTCCGACGCGCTGGCCGCCCAGGTGACCGCGATAGTCTCGACCTCGTCCAGCATGTCGGCGCCCTTGCGGGCGAGCACGTTGGAGAGCCCCGGCGTGAAGCCCAGGCCGGTGAGGATGGTGACGCCTTTGGCGCGCGCTTCCGGATCGAGGCTGAAGACCGACTCCGCGGCGTCGTAGTCGTCGCAGATGCTGACGTAATCCACGCCGGCCGCGAGCGCGCCGGAAGCGACTTCCAGCTCGTACTTGTAGAAAGGGCCGACGCCGCCGATCGCCACGTCGTACCCGTCGATAGCCCTGACCAGCTCGCTGCGCACGTTCGCGTCGAGGCGCATGGACCTGCACCTGGTCCCGAGTTCTCTGGCCAGCCGGCTTGCTTTGTCGGCGTCCAGGTCGGCGATCATGATCTCTGTCACCTCGTCGCAGCAGGCGAGGTCCCGCACCGCGAAGCCACACATGTCGCCCGCTCCGCCAAGCGCGATGACTCTCATGCTCCTCCTCTACCGCGTTCCGATGGGGGCAGTCCGACAGACCGGCGAGTGCGGCGCCGGGACCTCAGTCGACCTGGGTCATGCCCCTGGGAGCCTTGACCTTCCTGTCGTACCCGCCGTGCTTGTTCTTCTCCAGGCGGGCCTCGATGAAGCCTCCGGGAACGGGTATCCGCCCCTCCACCCAGTCCAGGTCGCACGGGTGCGGGTCGAAGGCGAACGACTGGTAGCCCGCCTCCCGCGGCCGGACGCCCAGCACGTACTTGGACAGCAGCGCCGTCACTCCGGACGACCACGCGTGGCACAGCGACGTGAAGTGCGCGTCGGCCCGCCCGTCCTTTCCCGCCCACTCCCAGAAAGTGGTGCCCGGCTCTCTTTGAACCATGTTGCCCCAGCAACGCCTGATGAGCTCGAGCGCGCCTTCATCGTCGCCGGCGGCGAAGCGCGCCAGGGCCTCGTAGTTGTTCATGAACGGGATGACCCTCTTGTTGTGAGGCGGCGTCCCCGGGGTGAGGCGGTAGTAAGGTATGTCGACGTTGGTGGAGCCCCACCCGACCCACATCTTCTCGCGCAGGTAATCGAGAGCCCGCATCGCCTCGGCAGGGTCCTCGATGAGCCCGGCGATTATCGCGA
Organism: Candidatus Anoxymicrobiaceae bacterium; assembly: GCA_036781505.1. Classification (GTDB taxonomy): domain Bacteria; phylum Actinomycetota; class Geothermincolia; order Fen-727; family Anoxymicrobiaceae; genus FEN-680. Next base: position 5,815 of record DAIQAV010000002.1, read on the forward strand.
GCACGTTCGCGTCCTGCGGTACGCGGCCGGGATCCGCGGTGGTGTCCACCAGGACTCCCCGCGCCTCGTCCATCAGCTCACGCTCGATGGCCTCCCCCAGCCTGAACGCCCGCGACACGTAACCTATCGAAAGGTCCTCCTCGCCGACGGCGTGCGCCATCACGGCGGCGCCGTTCAGCGCCCAGTAGTACATCACGTTGGTGTAGGCGGGCTTGCCGAAGCGCAGCACCGTGAAGCACCACTCCGCCATGTTCATCGGGGTCTGCCTGAACAGGCCGCCACGACACTGCCCGTGCAGGTATGCCAGCGCCCTCTTCATGACTGTGAAGAGCTCGCGCACCATCTCGGCGTCGCCGGTGTGGAGGTAATACTGCGACAGGGTCACCACCCACCAGGCCACGTAGTCGGCCAGGAAACCGCCGGCCACCCGCGCGGGGATCGGGCCGGGGCTGCAGCCGGGGATGTAACCGCTCTTGTCCTGGAAATCGGAGAGCGAGAGCAGCGAGTCGCGGATAATGTCGGTCTCGTAGAAGCTGGTGTAGAGCGCCGCGCCGCCCGGGGCGAGGTCGGCGCTCCACACCAGCCTGTCCCGCTTGGCCCCGTCGATGAGCACCCAGGGGCCATTGCCTATCCTGTGGTCGCTGTCGGCCCCTCCCAGCGCCGGGTCTATCACGCACATCTCGAGGGTGTGCAGCCCGGTGTACCAGATGCGGTTGAGCATCTCGTCGCTCGACAGGAAGTAACCGCAGGTGGAGGCGTCGGCTATGTGCGGCGTGTAGGAGACCGAGATCTCCTTGAGCGTGGCCCTGCACGGCCGCTCCGGATAGATCCACAGGTACCTGAAGCCTCCGCAGTGCGGCAGGTCTACTCTCTTGCCCTCGGCGACCTTGAAATGGCGGTAGTAGACCACGTAGTCCGCCAGCGAGACCGGCTCGGCCAGAAGCGGATTGAAGATGTGCGTGATGGATTCGGCAGCCTGCACCCCCACCCGCCTGCACCGTCCCGTGCCGAACGTCACGCGCGGGTGGCCCCCCACCTCGCGGCCGAAGTCCGCCATTATCGCTGTCCTCGTGGTCGGCGACATCCTCAGCTCCAGCCCCGCTCGCTCGGAGTAGGGCACGGTGTCGATCACCTTGCCGCTCATGTTGGTGACGGAGAGGGTCTCCGGCTCGATCCTGCGCGAGTCGGGCTCGAGCCAGTATTCTTTTATGGCGGACGTTTCTTTCAGGAGCTCGGCCATTGATCCCCTCTCGGGATTGCTTTCCCCCGGCCCCGAGGCCGGCTCCGGGGGCAAACCAGGAGATAGGATAACGCAACGTAATCCATGTAACAAACCGCCCTAGAGGAAGGCAAGGAACTGAACGCGCCTGGTGTCCGGGCCTACCTCGGACAGGCCGCGGGCGTCGAAGGCCTTCAGCCGCCGGAAGCCCGCGTCCATTACGGCCGCGGTGATGAACTCGAGGTCGTAGCACCTCTCCCTGTGGGTCTCGCATTTCATATCGAACAGGCCGTCCTGCCGCCGCAGGAAGTTGGTCATCTCGACCGTGTTGACGCGGCTGGCCGGGTCCCAGGTCGACTCCCATATCGAGACGCCGGCCTCCACGTGGTGAACGAGGAGCGCGTCCCCCAGCCCGTCAGCGAGCTCGCGCGCCGTGTTCATGTCGAATATCGCCTGCCCGCCCGTCGCCAGTGCGCCGGCGAACCGCCTCAACGCCTCCTGGAGGTCGCTCACGTCCGTGAGATAGTTGAGCGAGTCGAAGTTGCAGGTGATGAGGTCGACCCGCTCCGGAAGGTCCAGAGTGGTGAAAGACTGCCGCAGGAACACGGTGTCGGACTCAGGAGCCCGCGAACGGGCGATCTGGAGCATGCTCTCGGACTGGTCGACCGCGTAGACCCGGGAACACCTACCGGCCAGGTAGTCGGCCGCGAGCCCGGTGCCGCAGGCCATGTCGCATGCCGTATCCGGGACGATGGAGTACCTGTTGGTCAGGCGCTCGAAGTTCTCGCGCCAGCACTCGAACGCGGTGCGGCCGACCAGCTCGTCGTACATGAGGGCAAGCTCCCTGTACGGCTCCAACGCGTGCTCGATCATCGACAAGTAACGCCGCCTCCCTGTGTGTCTCTTGCGACCGATTATCCCGCTCGGGGACGCCGGTCTCAACGGGCAGCGTGACAAGCAAGTGGATTCCCCTTTATCATTAAGGCTCGGACAAGCCTCCCGCCGCCGCCGCGGGGCGGGCGGGAAAAGGCAAAAGGAGGGCGTGATGAAGGAGCGGAAGGTCAAGAAGCTCGAGAAGAAAGCCACCAAGCTCGGGAAGAAAGCCAAGAAGGTCAACAAGAAGTCTGCCCGGGCGAGCAAGAAGGCCGATAAGGCCAGGTCGAAAACGACACCGACCCCCGCGGAGTAGGTGCCCCTTCTTGCGGCCCGCGGGCGGCAGGCGGGGCGCACAGTATAGACAAGGCACACCTCGATGTGGAGGCATGATGAGACAATGCCGGGACTGCGATTTTCCCCGTAAGTTCGCGCGTTATTTCGACTGGCGCAGCGATGGCACAATCATCAGCACCGACAGCACCAGGACGCGTTCCCAGATAACCTTTCTCGAGGCGGGGGTCCTGGAGAGCCTGCTCGCCGACATGTCCGAGACCATCGGCTTCGACATCGACCGCCTGGTCATCCAGGCCCAGAAGAACATCGGCAAGGCGATCTACGCGAGCCTCCCCATCCGCCACATGAAGCGCGTCCCCGCCACGCGGCTGACGCGGCCGCAGTGGCTGGCGGGGCTGCTGGTCCGGCTCATAGCCGGCGACATCGCCGGCCTGGGCGACGGCAGGGTCAGCCTGGAGAGCTACCTGGCCGGAGAGACGCTGGTGATCCGTTTTCGAAATCCGGTCGTGGTGCCGCTGCTGGTGGGAAGCCTTGCCGGCATCTACGAGTCGATCGAAGACATGCCCGGCTCGTCGGTCGCCTACCGCATCGAGGACGGCGACCTGGTGGTCTCCCTGACCCACGGGGAGGCGGCGGCAGTCGAAGAAGAGCGCTTCTATCTGGAGGAGATACGCCAAGGCGAGGGGCCGCTGCGCTGGCAGCGCTGCCTCGCCTGCGGCGTGCCCGTGGAGGCGGCCCGCACCTGGCAATGGGACATCGACGATGGGATCATCCACAACAGGCGCACGGGCGCCCGCGACGTGGTTGTGGCGGTCCAGTCGGTGAACGCCATCCTCCGCGAGCTCGAGTCGGAACTCGGGGAGGACGTGCCCAGACTCGTCTACGACCATCAGAAAGCGGTGTCAAAGAAAAAGCGCACCGGCGAGGTTTCCGACGAGGCCGCGGCCTTCCTGGAGGACCGGCTGATGGACATGGCGCTGAGGGGGATGGGATATCCGTCCAAGTTCGAGTTTACGGGCTCGGATGTCTCCGTCGAGATCGGCAACGCCTACAATCAGGTGCTGTATGCCGCCAAGGTCGCGGCCGACCTGGAGGGCGTCACCGGCAAATCATCTCAGATCGAGTGGCGCAAGCGGGAGCCTTACGCCGCAAGCTACGTCATCACGACCTGAGAGAAGCAAAATGCACCACCGGCGCCTGACCCCAGTGGTGCGTTCTTTGTGTGTTACTCCGACCGGAGCTGCGGCGGGCCTCACCTGAACCGACTTCGTTCAGGCGGACTGCACGCGCCGGCGATCCCAATCGTGGTCCCGAAGGTCGAAAAGACCTTCTTCAGCAGCCCGTCGCGACACGTGAGGCATCTTTTCCCGCTCGAATCCTCCCCCACCCGCTGCAGCCTCTGGGTCTTCTCCCCGCAATTAGAGCATTCATACTCGTAAACAGGCACCGCAGGCATCCTCCTCGCCGAGTCTGAAGATCAAGTCGGAATGAAGTCGGTTTCCCTGACCTGCTCGAGGACTATGGCGCCGGTCGGGCATACCACCTGGCACAGCCCACAACCCATGCAGGAAGAGGCATCTATCAAAGCGCCCGAGGAGGAATCCTCCATCGAGAGAGCCCCGAAGTAACAGCGCTCGAGGCATTCTCCACACGAGTCACAGAGGCTCTCGTCTACGCGGGCGGCGTATCGGGATGGGTCGCACATCTTGAGCTGCTTGTTGATCAGCATCGGGAAAGTCATGCAGCAGTCGTTGCAGCAGTTGCAGATGAAGTGCGTCTCGCTGGCGCGGTTCATGGTGACGTGGATGAGGCCGGCCTCCTCGGCCTTCTTCAGCAGGGCCAGCGCCTCGTCCTTGTCGACCGGGCGCCCGGTCCCTCTCTCTATCGAGTACGAACCGGCCTTGCCCAGTTGCATGCAGATCTCGACGGGCCTGTCGCATTTCTGCGCGGTGAGACGGCAGGTGCAGTTGGTGACGGCTATCACGTCGGCCTCGTCGATCATCTCGCGGACGTCCTCGAAGGCCAGTATCTGCTGCTTGGAGTCCATCGACTCGCTGACCGGGATGACGCGGGTGACCGGCCGCGGCAGCATCTTCTCCACCATCTCGGAGAAGGCCGGCCACTCCTCCTCCATGAACTGCTGCCAGAGGTCCAGGAAGGCCCTGGGCGCTTCCGGCCAGAGGATCGAGGCGTCGTGGAACTGCAACAGGTCCCGGCACATCCGGAAGACGGTGCCGTCGGGTTTTTGTTTCTTGAAGGCCAGCCCCTTGCGGAAAAGGGTGTCCAGCATCTCCGCGGCGGCGGCCTCGTCGATGCCCAGCCCCGCCGACACCTCTGCGGCGGTGCCTGGACACGCCAGCAGCACATCGGCCTCCTCCGGCGATGCTATGGCCGCGAAGATCTCCGGGATCCGCTTCGAATCCCCCATGAAGATCTTCTCAGCAAGCTTGTTGTACCTCTCGTCGCTCATCGCTGGACCTCCCCCGTGTTCATCTCCATCAATTACGAATACTAGCAGCGCGGCCGTTCCTTGCCTCTGACATTAATCAACCTCGCCCACTCAGCCCTCGGCAACCGCTCAGGCGAAGACCCGCCGGGCCGTATCGATGTAGGTGTCGAAGTCCCGCTTTCCGAAACAGCAGCAGGTGACCTTGTCGATGGCGCCGTCTTGTTCCAGGAACGCCTTGATCTCGGCCAGCGCGATGTCCGTGGCCCGCTCGAGCGGGAACGAGTAGACGCCTGTGCTTATCGCGGGAAAAGCAACCGTCTTGCAGCCGCTTTCGACAGCGACGCGCAGGCTGTTGCGATAGCAGTCGGCGAGCAGCCCGTCCTCGTTGTTCTTGCCGCCGTGCCAGACGGGCCCGACCGTGTGGATCACGTGTTTCGCGGGCAGGTTGTAGGCGGCTGTTATCTTTGCCTCACCCGTCTGCGCGCCCCCCAGCGTCCTGGTCTCCTGGAGCAGCTTCGGCCCCGCGGCGCGATGGATGGCGCCGTCCACGCCACCGCCCCCCAGGAGGCTCTTGTTGGCGGCGTTCACAATGGCGTCGACCTCGAGCCTGGTGATGTCACCCTCGATGACCTCCACGCGTCCGCCCATGAACTCCATCGCGACCCCCTTGTTCGCGTGCCGGCGCCCAAAGTATATCAAACGCGAAGGGTTGGTCCGGCCACCGTTGAACTGTGCTGACACGCCAACCGGGGAGGTGGAAAAGTGGAGAATCCCGAGATGGAGTTCCTTCAGTGGCTGCTCGGCAAGTTCATCCAGATGAACGACATCGACGTCGAGACGGCTGCCCTCAAGGACGTGCTCGACAAGCTGTCACTCGAGCTTACCCCTATCGGCGGAGGCTAGGGATCAGGGCGAGGGCGAAGAAGGAGCGATCGGAGCCGTTTAGAACGGCGCCGTTGAAGATAACAATTACGCCTGGCGGCGCGCTCAACTCTCTATCTTCTCGACCTTGATCATGGGGAAGGCCTTGGCGAAGGTCTCGGGCTCGGTCAGGCCCGGCCCATCGTTCATGACGGCTGACACGGAGAAGGCCAGGCCTATCTGGAAGACCCGCTCTATCGGCAGAGACTCCACCAGGCCCATCACCATGCCGGCGACCATCGAATCGCCGGCGCCGACCGCGTCGTCCGAAACCTGCGGCACGGTGCCGCGCAGCGTTGCCTCCCGGGACACCAGTAGCGCGCCCTTTCTCCCCAGGGATATCACCACCAGCATGATGCCCTTGTCGTTGAGCGTCCTGGCGAACTCGAGCATGTCCTTCTCGCCGTCAAACTTCCGCCCCGCGAGTTGGGCGAACTCCACGTCGTTGGGCTTGATCATGTAGGGGGCGGCCTCTATCGCCCTGGCAAGCGGCGCGCCCTCGCAGTCGACGATCACCTTCGACCCGCGCGATTTGCCCTCTCTGGCGATGGAGTAGTAGATATCCTCGCTTATCCCCGGTGGGAGCGAGCCTGACAGCACCAGTATCTCGGGCGTCTGGGCTATCTGGAACACCATGTTGCTGATGCGCTCGGTCTCGGTCTTCTCGACCGGGGGGCCGGCCGCCCTGATCACCAGTTCGCTGCCGTCGGAGCGCCCCAGCACGACGACGTTGGTGCGCGTCTCGTTCTTGATGCGCACTATCTGCAGTATCAGGCCCTCCTGCTGCAGCAGGTCGAGGACCTCGTCGCCGACGTGCCCGCCCACCATGCTCATGGCCACCGTGTCGGTGCCCATCGCGCGCAGAGCCCTGGAGACGTTGATGCCCTTTCCGCCCGGGGTCTTGATGACCTGCTCCGCCGTCACCGGCTCCCCGAACTGGATCTTCTCGAGCACGTAAGTGATATCGAGAGTCGGGTTCAACGTAACCGTGTAGATCATCGCGCCTCCGCCGCCACCGGATAGAGCAGTCCAATCGAATGATACCATCACGTTCGACGGGGCCGAAACCTAACCTTCACGGCTTCAGCCGGCGGCTCGGTTCGCTCAAGCAAAGGTGGACGCCTCCCTGCCGAAGAAGTAGAGCCTCGAATAATCGAGCGATTCGGCGGGAAGGATCCATATGGTGGGCGAGATAGAGAGCAAGCCTTCCTGGGGCCCCGGGAAGATCATCGCCGTGTTTTCCCTGGTGCTCGCCGTGGCCGCGGCCATCGCGCTCGCGATCGTTTTCTTGGGGCACCCCGCGATGACCACCTCCTGGAAGATCGTCATCCGAATCCTCGTTTCGCTCGCCTTCGGCGGGCTGGTGGGGATCGAGAGAGAGCTGACCGACCACCCCGCCGGCATACGCACCCACATCCTGGTCACCGTGGGAGCCTGCGCTTTCACCACCATGTCGCTCTACGGCTTCTTCGGCTTCCCGGGCGGAGACCGCGTCGCCGCCGCGGTGGTCACCGGCATCGGCTTTATCGGCGGAGGCGCCATCCTCAAGGCGAAGGACGGCTGGGTGACAGGGCTCACCACCGCCGCGAGCCTGTGGAGCTGCGCGGCTATCGGGATGCTGGTCGGCACAGGCTTCTACGTCGTCGGCCTGGTGGTCACGGGAATGGACCTGGTGGTCCTGGAGCTCATCGACTGGATCGTGGACAGGATCGCCCCGCGCTACAAGACGCGCAAGCTGCCGGTGCGGGTGACCGGACACCACGCCGCTGAAAACCTGGCCAGGATCATGAACATCTTCACTTCGAGCGGCTGCGGCCCAGACCTCATCAGGTACAACCGGCTCGACAACGGCGACAGCTTCGACATGTCAGTGGTGGCCAAGATATCGGCCGACACGGACGTCCAGGGCATCACGGACAACCTCTACGGGATCCAGGGCGTCAGTGACGTCCTGTGGGGCTGAAAACGCAAGTTTTGGGCGCGAAGCCCAGTGTCAAGCCTACCGAGCGCAAAGGCTATTCTTTCAAGTATCGGCCATCGGCGCGGTCAGGCACAACGGGCCGAGCAGCTCAGAAAGCGGGTCGCCTTCCTCAGCGCTGAAGCCCACGTAAAGCCGCCTCCTCCACCCTTCCGCGTACTCGAAGGCGCCCGAGGCGCGGCCCAGTTCGCGGGACATCTCCTCCATGACGCCCAGGCAGTCGACGCCCTGGCTGGCCAGCAGCCAATCGCGCTGGCTCTCGTGGGCGGCGAGCATCCGCGTCTTGTGATCCAGCTCTCCGGTGACGTCCACGTACTGTCCGGCCTCGACCACCTTCCCCATGGGGTCGCGCAGGCCGAACGGCAGCGCGTGGTAGATGGCGACGCCTGCTTCCAACGGCGGCACCGGCGGCCTGCTCTGGTAGGCGGGAAGCCTTGCCGCGAGCACGGCTGACAACGCGACAGATGACGCGTTGCGGTGGTCGGGGTGGTAGTCCTCAGGCGCCGGGAGCAGCAGGATGCGCGGGCTGGCCCTCCGGATCACCGCGGCCGCGCGCGAGACCAGCTCCACGCTGCAGACGAGCTCCATATCCCGTGCGATGGGTCCGTGGAACGCCGCTCCCGCTATACGCGCGGAGGCGCAGGCCTCGTCGAGCCTCATCGCCGCGGTCCGGACGCGGTCGGTAGATGTCGAGCCGAGCGAGCCGTCGGTCATGCTCCACATGTGGATGGGCGCTCCTGCCTCTTTCAGAAGCAGCAGCGTCCCGGCCATCATGAACTCGATGTCGTCGGGGTGCCCGCCAACCGCAAGGACAACTTGTTCCGCCGCGCGCTCTCTCTCCATGCCTGCTCCCTGCCGGACGTCCTCCACTGTTGGTACCACCACCCGGGCGCAAAAGCAACACGCATGATTAGAGGAAGCAAAGCAGATAAGTAGAAGTCAGCCCCATCACCATCAGTCAAAGGAGGAGTGATGAACGTATTGTTCACCCGAATGAAGCAGGCCCCGGGCGCGAGCTACCATTACATCGCGGACCGCATGTCCAAGTCCGACGTCAAGAGCGCCAAGAGCCTCGCCAACGGAGAGGGCGCACTGGTGCAGACCGACGGCCACAAGTTTGCCGTCTACAAGGACGAAGCGGGACAGCTTCACGTTATGTCGCCGGTGTGCAGGCACCTGAAGTGCATCGTTGACTGGAACCCGGCGGAGAAGACCTGGGACTGCCCCTGCCACGGCTCGCGGTACGACGCCTACGGCAAGGTCATCCACGGCCCGGCGAAGAAGTACCTGCTTCCCGCCACACTCGACTGAAAAACGCAAAAGGGGACTGTCCCCATTATGCATTCAGACGATCTGCAGGCCGGCCATGGCGCGGCGGCACTGCTCGATCTCGGCCCGGGTCATCCACGACCTCATCGAACGCTGGCTGGCGCAAGGGCTCGGCCGCCCCAGCTTCGCCGACTTCTCCAGCCACAACGGGTTGTACTCCAGTAGCGCGACCCGGCTGGCGCCGCACGACTTGAGGAAACCGGCGATGGCCTCGAGGTTCTCCCTGGTGGCGGTGACGCCCGGGACGAGCGGCACCCTGGCCAGCAGCTCCTTCCCCTGACGCTCGCATTCCTGGTGAAGCCGCCTGAAGTTCTCCAGTATGCGGGCGTTGGAAACGCCGCACTCGCGGCGATGCAGATCGTCGTCGAAGACCTTGAGGTCGTAGTAGACAGCGCCCGCGCGCGGCAGGATCTCGCGCTCGAACTCCGAAGCGTCGAACTGCCCGCACGTTTCCACGATCGTGTGGATCCCGCTCTCGGCGAGCCGGGCGAGCAGCCGGGCCAGGAAGCCCATGAACATCGTCGGCTCGCCCCCCGACATCGTCGCGCCCCCGCCTGAGGTGCGGAAGAACGGCAGGTCCTTTTCGATCTCGGCCGTCACCTCCTGAACCGACATCGGCTTGCCCACGCGCGAGAGCGCCCCCGAGGGGCAGGCCTCGACGCACTCGAGACACATGTCGCACCTGTCGCGGTCGATGAAGTGCGCCCCGTCGCGCGACAGTGCGCCGCGCCCGCAGGCGTCCAGGCAGGCGTCGCAGCCCACGCATTCGGCGGGATCGTAAGACATCTCGGCGGCGGTCCTCTTGCTCTCGGGGTTGTGGCACCACGAGCAGTCGAGCGGGCAACCCTTGAAGAAGACCACGGTGCGAATGCCGGGGCCGTCGTCGAGGGAGTTTCCCTTTATCTCCAGGATGAGCGGCTCGTCGCGGGACACCAGTCCTCCCTTCTATGATAAGGGGGCACTATGTGCCCCCTTCTATGGGTACGATGAGCACCGAGAGCGTCCGTGCGCCACGCCCGGAAAGGCGCGCGACCGAGTCGTACTCGGTGAGTACGGCGAAGGAGCGGAACGTAGCCGGAGTAGATGCAGGGTCGCTCGAATGCCATTGTACTCATGAAAGGGGGCACTATATACCGTACTCCGCGCGCTCGATGAGCTCGAGCTGCATGTCCCTGTTGAGCGTCACGAAGTAGGCGTTGTAGCCGGAGATGCGCACCAGCAGGTTCCTGTAGTTCTCGGGGTGGGCCATCGCATCGCGCAGCATGTCGGTGGTCACCACGTTCATCTGCATCTGCATCCCGCCCAGATCGAAGTATGTCTTGACGTAGGAGAACATGTGCTCCACCACCTGCTCGTGGCTGTCCGAGGCCGACGGCACCACCTTGACGTTGAACGCGATGTTGTTGTTCAGGTTGTGCACGTCCAGGCTTGCCACGTCCCTGATGTTGTCGAGCAGGTTGGGCGAGGCGTTCGGCTCCGGGGTGAGGCCGGGGGTGAAGGCCTTACCCGCCAGGCGCCCGGACGGCAGCGCGCCGGTGAGGGTGCCGAACGCCACGTGGTTCGACATCGACCAGAACCCGGAGGTGTAGGGTCCTCCGCGGAAGTTCCTGTGCGCGCCGAAGGTGTCGTGCGCGAACTTCGCGACGCGGTTGGCCATCTCGACCGCCTCCGCGCTGCCCGAGCCGAACAGCGGTACCTTGTGGGTCACCAGCGCGTGCAGTGCTCCTTCGCCCTCGAAGTTGGCATCCACTGCGCGCTTGAGCTCCGCGAAGCCGATCCTCTCCTCGTCGTAGACGAGCTTCTTGATGACCATCAGGGAGTCGGTGATGTCGGCGAGCCCGATGCACGCCGCCCCCGATGAGTTGTGCTTTGCGCCGCCCTTGGTCGCGTCCCTGCCCTTCTTCATGCAGTCGTCCTGCAACGAGGACAACAGAGGGGTCGGGCGGATGATGCTGTGCGCCTCGCCCAGCATGTTGTTGTACTCCACCGAGTTATCGATGAGGAACCCCAGCTGGGTGGTGAACGCGCCGAAGAAGTCCTCGAATGTCGCGAAGTCGCCGGCTTCGATGCTCCCCGTCTTCGGTCCCACGTCCCAGTTCATCAGCGGGTGGTGGCCGTCGTTCATGGCCATCTCCAGGGCCGCGACCATGTTCATCATCATGCAGTTGGTGTGGCCCATATGTTTGCCCGAGAGGGTCGGCTCGACGCAGCCGGTGGCGGCCCAGTCGCGCAGGTCTTCGGCCGGATAGCCAAACTCCTCGAGCGACTTCATCACCGCCAGGTCGTTGTGCATGGAGGGCGTGGCGGCCGTGATCAGGTTCACCTCGCATAGACGTTTAAGGTAAGTGTCCGAATTCTTGTCGGGGTTGAACCTCGCGTTCACGTTCGGGTCTCGTATGCCGAGTATCTCGGTCACCTTGAGCAGGATATAGGTCATGTCGTTGACCGCGTCCTCGCCATCGGGCGTGATCCCGCCGAGCGTTATCGCCTGGTCGGACGACGAGCCTCCGAACAGGTAGTTCCCTATGTCGGGTATCAGGGGCAGGTGGTCGGTGCATCTCATGTAGAAGCAGCCGACCAGCTCGATGGCGCGCTTGACGTAGGCTTCCCGCTCCTCCGCGGTCTTCAGCTCATCCATGTCCGCCGCGAAGAACGGCTGGAGCCACTGGTCAATCCGCCCTATGGAGAGCCCGGCGTTGGTGCTCTCCATGTGCAGCCCGATCCAGCCCAGCCAGATCGCGTTCAACGCCTCGTCGAGGGTCTGGGCCGGGCCCGCGGGAACTTTGCGCAGTGTCTCCGTCAACCGCTCCAGCTCGGCTCTGCGCGCGGGATCGCGCTCGGCGGCCGCATCCGCCTCGGCCTGGGAGACCAGGTTGCGAGCGTAGGCAGCCAGCCCCTCCAGGCAGATCTTCATCGCCTCCAGGGTGTTCTTCTTCTCGGCCGAAGCGCTTGCGTCGGCGGCCAGCTCGGCGTCGATCTCCCCGATTATCCCGTCGGTGCCCAGCCGCAGCAGCTTGGGGAAGTCCAGGATCGTGTGGGAGAGCGCCGCGGTCTTCCACATGAAGTAGACGGCGAAGCGCTCGTCCAGCCTCTGGGAGAGCGGCTGGTCGTAGGAGCTGCGCACCCACTCTCGCATGTTGCGCTTCGACCAGAAGGGAAAGACCTTGTGGTGCAGCGTCTCGCGGGTCTCCTCTGATATCTCATAGGGCGAGAGAGGCCTGTCCCCCGCCGAGACCAGCTCTCCCCATATCATCGTGCCGTGGGTGTCGGGGTATACCACGACGCCGATCTCCTTCGTCGTGGTCGTTCCCGCGAGGAGGTCGTCCCCGTGGATGATGGGCTTTCGGTTCTCCATCAGGTAGCGGTAGGCCTTCGCCTGCCTCAGCTCCGGGACCCAGGGCTTCCCCTCCCTGTCCATCTCGAAGCCGTTCTCGAGAAACCAGTCGGTCAAGAGTGACGAGCGCTCGTGGCAGATCGCGGGGCGTCTGGTCATGTGAACGTCGAGGAATTTGACCAGCCTGGGGAAATCGTCGAGCGAGTAAGAGGCCAGGTAGGGGTCGTCGAGGAACTTCACGCCCTCGTCGACGTTGGTCGCGCTGATACGCTTCTTGTGGCGCTCCTTCATCTCCGACGCGAGTGCCGGATCGAGGTCGCGCGACTCCCTGGCCAGTAGCTCAACGGCTGCCGCCTTCGATTTGGCGAGCATCTTCTTCTGGGTGCCGCCAAGCAGCAGGGACAGGTAGTAGTTGAACAGGTTCATGTAGGAGAGGTTCCCCTCCAGCCTGAACCGGTTCTTCAGCAGCAGGTTGAGGACCTCGTTAGGGGGCAGCCGCAGCATGTCGCGCACCACACCGTCGTCTTTGTAGATCATGGTCACGTCCGCGCCGGCCGGCACGGACGAGCGCACCCGCGCCTTGCCGTCCTTGAATGAGATCGACTGCTCGACGGTGTTGCGCTCAGTGCGGAAGCCCACGGTGAAGTCGAGCCATGAGTCGTTGGTGCGCATCTCTTTCGTGAGCGAGGGGCGCAGGTTGAACTCCGCGGCCATGACGCGAAGGAGTCCGTTTGCAAGAAGGTTCGTGGATGAGTGACCGTTCAAGGGGCCTCCTCGACTCGCGCGTGCTCTAGATCCTACACGTCTCATCTTAATACTTACGCGCCTGGGAGTTTACCTTTTTCGGGCCTTTGTCCCGCCCCCAGGGGACAGGCGAGCAGGCACAGCCCGCAGGAATGTTTGTGCCCGATGGCCACGCCCAGCTCCTCCATCCGCCGGCTGCAGGCGAAGGCATCGATGACGGCGGCGCGCTCGATGCCGGGGAGCCAGTCAGCGCCTGAGAGGTAACCCTCGGGGCACGCGTCGATGCAGGCGGTGCACTTGCCGCAGGCCGGGCGTAGCGGCGTCGGGGCCGCGACCACCTCGAGATCCATCAGGACAGTGAATAGCACCACCCGGGGCCCGTGCCGGGGCGTGACCAGCAGAGAGCACTTGCCTATCCAGCCCAGGCCGGCCAGCGCGGCGGCGCGCTTTGCGGAGAAGAGCGCGTGAAGGGTATCGGGGTCCTGGCCCCGGGGGACCGTCCAGTGGCGGATGCCGGTCTCATCGAGCACCGCGCCGAGGCGCTCAATCATCTCGAACCCGCGCTCTCGCGTATCGATCAGCGCGCCGTGAAAGGCGGCCTCGTGGTAGTCTCCGCCGAGAAGCGGGTCCGCCTCGTGCGTCACCTGGTAAGCCAGGAACATGCTCGCGGCGCAGGTGAAACCCTCATGGTCTGCGGGGGTCAGACCCCAGCCGTTCATGCCCAGCGTTGCCAGAGTCTCGCTCACTTTCTCTGTGGTGTCGTCCATGCTTTTATGATGGCACAAAGCGGGCCGCCTCGTCGTGTTATAGACTTGTCTTGCTCGACGGCACTGAGAGGTGGATATGGAACTCGGGATAGACGAGAAGCTCCTGGCCGACTTCGAGCGGCAGCTCGACCCCAGGCACCCTGAATCGGGCGAGATGGGCGCGCGGGTCCTCGGGTACGGCGAGATCAGCACGGTCTTCGAGATCGGCCCGGATGAAGGCGGGGGCATCGCCTACAAGCGCATGCCTATCTTCACCAGCGAGGACGAGCTCGAGTATTACCGCTGGATATTCCGCGAGTACAACCGGGTGCTGTCGGAGGAAGTGGGCTTGACGCTCCCGCCTTACGGATGCGCTCACGTCGAAGGCGTCTCGGGAAAGCCCGTGATGTTCCTCGCGCAGCGCAAGCTGGACGAGGCGTCGATCGGCAACAAGGCTATTCACGCGCTGCCTGGCGCTGACGTCAACCGGCTGGTCAGGCAGGTGCTCCGCGAGCTCGCGAAGGTCTGGCGGTTCAACGCGAACCAGGCCGAGATGGAGTTGGGGATAGACGGCCAGATATCCAACTGGTCGATCGAGGGGTTCGACGCGGAGTCTAGGGAGTTGCCGGACGAGCCCTCGCTCCTCTACCTGGACACCAGCACCCCGTTCATCAGGCTCGACGGCGCCGAGCAGCTCGACCCGGATCTCTTCCTGCGCAGCGCGCCCTCGTTCCTGGTGTGGGTGCTGCGGGCGCTCTTCCTCGAAGACGTCATGACGCGGTACTACGACCTGCACCTGGTCGCGGTCGACCTGATCGCCAACTTCTACAAGGAGCAGTTGCCTGAGCTCATCCAGGGTCTGGTGGACGAGGCCAACGAGTTCTTCGCCTCGGAGGCGCCGGAGCTCTGCGTCGAGCCGCTGACCGAGAAGGAGATCAAGTCGTACTACCGCGAGGACGCGCTGATCTGGAGGCTGTACCTCTCGATGAGAAAAACCGACCGGTTCATGCGCACCAGGCTCTCGAGGCGCGGGTACCCCCACATACTTCCAGGAAAGATCAAGCGCTAGGAGGCTCGACATGTCCATCATCGGCCAGGAGGACAGGAAGAAGATCACGGAGCTCTTCGCCAGGCACGTGTCCAGCGGCAAGGTGGAGTTCTTCACCGGCGCGGGCATCGACTTCGTGCTGGGCAAGCGCGAGGGCGTCTACGTCTACGACATCGGGGGAAAGCGCCTCATCAACTGCAACTCCAACGGCGGTGTGTTCAACCTGGGGCATCGAAACCCGCTGGTGCTTGCCGCGCTGCGCGAGGCGCTGGAGGAGCTGGACATCGGCACGCACCACACGGTCAGCGAGCACAGGGCGCTGCTGGCGGAGCGCCTGGCGGCGATCTCCCCCGGCGACATCAACCGCGTGATCTTCGGCGTGAGCGGCGGGGAGGTCGTAGACGCGGCCATCAAGCTCGCGCGCGGGCACACCGGCCGGCCCGGTATCGTCTCGGCGGAGGGCGCTTACCACGGGCACACCGGCTTCGCGCTGCCGGCGGGACACGAGCAGTACAGCAAGCTTTTTGAGCCTCTCGTCCCCGGCTACACTCATGTCCCCTTCGGGGACCTCGCGGCGCTGGACGCGGCGGTCGACGAGAGCACGGCGGCCGTCCTGTTCGAGACCATACCCGCGACGCTCGGCATAGTCCTGCCGCCCGATGACTTCTACGCGGGCGTTCGGCGCATCTGCGACGAGCGCGGTGCCGTGATGATGATGGACGAGGTGCAGACCGGCCTGGGTCGGTGCGGCGCATACTGGGGCATAGACACCTACGGGGTGGTGCCGGACGTGATGATCACGGCCAAGGGACTCTCCGGAGGGGTATACCCGATAAGCGCGGTGCTGTTCAGCGACAGCATGAACCAGTTCTGGCACGACAACCCGTTCATCCACATCTCGACCTTCGGCGGACCCGAGCCGGGCTGCCGCGTCGCCATGAAAGTGCTGGACATCCTGGAGGACCCGGCGTTCCTGCGCCACGTCGACGAGATGGCGGGCGTGTTCTCAAAGGGCTTTGCGGAGCTCTCCGCGCGGCACCCGGACGTCGTTGTCGAAGCCAGGCAGAAAGGGCTGTTCATGGGCCTCAAGCTGGCGAACGAGATGTGTGGGCCGCTGATGACCGTCGCCGGCTTCGAGAATGGGATCTTCACGGTGTATGCCAACAACGACACCTCAGTGAGCCAGATCATCCCGCCGCTGGTCATCGAGAGGCCCGAGGCGGAGCAGGTGCTGGAGTCGCTGGACAAGATGCTCACCTGGGTCGAGTCCAAGCTCGAGTAGGTACAGTAGAAACCGGGGTCAATCGCTCCAGTGGTACTGATCGCGCAGCGAGTAAGCCTCCGCCAGCACCTTGTCGAAGCGCGCCTGGTCCGCCACCGGCTTAGCGATCATCCTGGTGCATAGCTCCATCTGCTCAGCCGTGCTGCTGGTCTTTGAGTACAGCTCCAGGGCGTACTTGGAGAAGTCGCGCACCATGAAGTCGAATATCTGGTCCACCAGCTCATCGTAGACCCCGTAGATCTTGGCGTTCTCCAGTATGAGCTGGCCGTACGCCACCAGCGTGAACAGCTCGCCCAGCGTCAGCAACCAGCCGATGTCCTTCTTCTGCCCCTCGGTGGGCGGCGCGGCCAGCAGCATCTGCTTGAGCACCTCGATCTGCCCCTTGAAGACGTTCACGTTGGGCAGGTCGAGTGAGCCGTACGCGATCTGGTAGTCGTGGAACTGGATCTTGCCGAGCCCCTTGGTCGCGCCCTGCTGGAACAGGAAGTCGTCGTTCGCCGCGTCCATCCGTTTGCCTATCTCCGGGAAGCTGCCGGGGTTGAAGAAGTAGTTCGGCATGAACTTGATTATGAGAGCCATGTTGACGTGCACTGTCCCCTCGAGCTTGGGAAGCGCCCGTATGTCGCGCACGCCCTGCTCGAAGTACATGTCCTGCTCGAAGCCCTTCGCCGCGATGACGTCCCACAGCAGGTTCATGACCTCCTCGCCCTGGGTGGTGACCTTCATCTTCACCATCGGGTTGTAGAGCAGGTAGCGCCTGTCCTCGACCGAGGCCGACCGCATGTAGTCGGCGGCCCGCAGCGCGAACAGCTTCATCGCGACCAGGCGGGTGTAAGCGTCGTTGAAGAGCTGCTTGATGTGGGGGAAGTCGGTGACGTAGTGGTCGTAGAGGAACCTGCCCGCGGCGTGATCGATGGCTTCGTAGAACGAGTGGGTGCACATGCCGATGGAGGCCCAGCCGAGATTGAACTTCCCGACGTTGATGGTGTTGAGAGCCGAGTCCCAGGCGTCGCGCCCCCTGGTGAGGATGTCGGCGTCCGCGATTGGATAGTCGTGCAGGGCGTACTCGGCCACGAAGTTCTGCGAGTTGACGATGTTCTTGACGACCTCGTAGCCACCGCCCTCCGAGCTGACCACAAAGAAGACGTAGTCGCCGGTGTCCGTGAGCTTGCCGAAGGTCGAGACCAGCGCCGCCTTGTTGGCGTTGCCGATATAGTATTTTCGGCCATCGGCCTCGTACTTCCCGTCACCGAGTGGCTTGAGCGCCATCGAGGTCGAATACAGGTCCGCGCCATGCTCTTTCTCGGAGAGGCCGAACGCGAAGATGCCGCCCTGCGCCAGCAGCTCCGCCGTCTTCTTCTTTACCGCCTCGTTCTGGCCCATCCAGATCGGCCCCAGGCCCAGGATCGATACCTGCCATGTGTACCAGTAGTTCAGGCCATAGAACGACGTGATCTCGTTGAAGCCGCAGTTGCGCCAGGTGTCCCAGCGCGCGTTCGGGCCGAGGGCGTACGGCGTCGGCGTGAGCAGGTCGGAGAACACCTTCTCGTCCTTCTGAAAGTCGAGGAACTCCTGGTACCAGGCGCGCTCGTGGTCGTCCTTCTTGAGTTGTCCACGTCCCCTTGACTCGAAGAAGTCGATGGTCTTGAGCATGATCTCCCTGGATCGCTCGTCCGGGTACTCGGTCTGGTATTTCTTGGGATTCATGAGGATCATGTCTTGATTCCTTTCGACGAGGCATGCGCCGGCCTGTTCAGGCGAATAGCATATCTTGAAGGTGGTACGCCCGGCAACATTGCGCGGCCTTCCGGCGCGCGCCCCGGCTGCAGGCGCACACGGTCCGATCAGATGTAGAATGTGCTCGTCATATCCCGGGGGCAGAAATGGGTAGAGATAAAACAGAAGCCTCAAGCGCCATTATCGACTCGCACGTCCACGTGATTCCGCCTGCGAGGACCGCGAGCCTGGTGCGCTGGATCAAGCGCGCGTTCCCCGAGCACCCGTCCCGCGAAGACATCACGCCCGAAGAGATGCTGGCGGAGCTTCGCGCATGCGGTGTCGTCCGAGCGTTCAACTTCGTGTTCCCACTGAAGGAGGAAGAAACGGCCAGCCTCAACGCCTTCAGCCGCGATATCGCGCTCCGGTTCCCGATGCTGGTGCCGTTCGGCTCCATGCACGTGGAAACCCCGCGCAAGGCCGAGGTGGCCGAGTACTGCCTGACAGAGCTGGGCCTCGCCGGAATAAAGATCCATCCCTACGCCCAGAGGTTCGAGGTCTTCTGCCGGGAGTTCGAGCCGCTTTTCGAGACTCTGTCCAGGTTCGGCCGACCGTTCGTCGTCCACACGGGCTTCGATGACTTCTACAACCGGACACAGGACCTCGACTACCTGCGCAGGATCCTCGACCGCTATCCCGAGATGCCGGTCGTGCTGGTGCATTCACTTTTCCCGCGGTTAGGTCTCGCCCTCGAGCTGCTCCGACTGCACCCGAAGGTCTATCTCGACATGACGAACGTGCCGTCATCTATCAGGCTGTATCAGAGAGCGCCGGAGCTGTTCGCGGGACAGCAAGACGCGACCGGCCTGGACAGTGAGATGGAGAACTTCGAGCGGCTCCTGGCGGATTGGCACGAGCGAATCATGTTCGGCACGGATCACCCGGTGGGTATGGGTTCACCGGAGCAGATATTCGCGGACCTGGCAAGCTTCGAGATGACAGCCGAGGCGATGGACAATATCCTGTACGCGACCGCGACTCGTTTTCTACACGACGAGTGCGGCATCGATTGAAAGGAGACGGCGATGGAGGCCAATCCCAACTGGCTCGCCCCCTGCGGCCTGTACTGCGGCGTTTGCGGGATCATGTACGCGACCCGCGACGACAACCCCAAGTTCGCGGAGAAGCTCGCGACCGTCTACAACCTGCCCGTCGAGGAGATCCACTGCGCGGGATGCCTGGCGGAAGGCGAAGAAGTTTTCGCCTACTGCCGGGTCTGCCCGATAAAGTCGTGCGTCTCCGCCAGGGGATACAAGGGTTGCAACGAGTGCGACGACTGGCCGTGCGAGAGCATCGAGAAGTTCCCGATGCCCGTGGGCAAGAAGGTCATCATGCGCGCGGTCCCGCACTGGCGCGAGGTCGGCACCGAGCAGTGGGTCGACGACGAGGAGGCCAGGTACGTCTGCCCCTCGTGCGGGGCGGAGCTGTTCAGGGGCGCCAAGAGATGCCGACAGTGCAAGGAGCCCGTGGACGCCGATTGAAAATGCCTGAAGGGGACAGTCCCCATTTGGCATCATGTGCCGCTAGGCGGCTTTCTTCTGCTCGGGGATCACCGGGATCTCGAGCCTCTTGGTCCTTCTCAGCACCGTGAGGGTGGACTCCACGCCGATCTGTTCCTCGGTCAGCAGCAGGTGCAGGTCGTCGATGCCGTTGATCGGGTGGTCTCCGTAGCCCACTATCATGTCGCCGTCCTTTAGCCCCGCCTTCGCCGCCGGACCGCCCGGCTCGACCTGGGTCACCAGGAAGCCGGTCTCCACCTCCAGCCCGTGGAACCGCACGATGCGCCGCAGGATCGGCGCGCTCTGCCCCAGCAGGCCCAGGTAGCTCCGCTTGATCTCCCCGAACCTCATCAGGCGCGTAGCCACGAACTTCGCGGTGTTGATGGCGATCGCGAAGCATATGCCCTGCGCGGGCAGGATGATAGCCGTGTTGATGCCGATGACCTCTCCGCGCGTATTGACCAGCGGCCCACCCGAGTTGCCGGGGTTGAGCGCGGCGTCGGTCTGGATGACGTCGTCGATGAGGCGCCCGGACTGCGACCGCAGCGACCTGCCCAGCGCGCTCACCACGCCCGCGGTGACCGAGCATTGGAAGCTGTAAGGATTGCCGACGGCAACGACCAACTGCCCCACCTTCAGCCGGCTGGAGTCGCCAAGCGTGACCGGCCTGAGTCCGTTGGCGCTTATCCTTATGACCGCGGTGTCGGAGTCGGGGTCGTCGCCGACCACGTCGGCTTTGCATACGTTGCCGTCCGCCAGCGTCACCTCCATCGCCGCGCAGTTCTGCACGACGTGCGAGTTGGTGAGGATGAACCCGTCATTGGTGAAGACGAAACCGGACCCGGTCCCGCGCATCTCCCTGGGAACGGGCCTGCCGTCGGGCATCGATTTCGGCATCACCGAGATGTTGACGACCGAGGGGCTCACCGCTTCGGAGGCGCCGATGACGGCGCGCGAGTACGCGTCCAGCAGGTCGGTCTCTTCCACGGCGTCGCCGAGGACAGAGGGAGCCGCCGCTTCCTCGAGGCCCGTGTCCGCTATGAGTTTCAGGTCTGGCTTTGTCTCATGCATCCTCAAGCATGCCTCCGATCCTGTTTCCACGCCTCCTATTAGACGCACTTCCCGCGCCATTTCAAATGACGAAATACAACCAGCATCATGGACGGTGGCGTGGCGCCGACGTCCGTGGTCTGACCCCAAGACTTGCACGCGGCCGGTCACCGCCGCCGCATCCTACAGGAACGCGGGCTTGCTCAGCGAAGACCGTAGCATCGAGCTGGCTGGTGGGTCGATTGCTTCGGCCCACCCGGGACGGGAGGTCAAAGTGGCCGCGCATCATCACAGGTTCCATCACGACGAGGCCGAGCGGCGCCGCTGGCAGGACCCCGAGGCGATCCTGGCCGGGATAGGCCTTTGCGCCGGAGACGAGTTCGTGGACGTGGGGTGCGGAGACGGCTTCTTCGCTCTGCCGGCCGCGCGGATGGTCGGGCCGGAGGGCCACGTCTACGGCGTCGACGTCGACGAAGAGTCGCTGGCTGAGCTTCGGGTGAAGGCGGACGCTGAAGGCATCGGCAACCTCACGCTGGTGACCGGCGAGGCCGAGAAGGAAGTGCTTTGCACCGCCTGCGCTGACTTCGTCTTCTTCGGGATCGACCTGCACGACTTCTACGACCAGGCGAAGGTGCTGGAGAGCGCAATGAGGATGATAAAACCCTCGGGCAAGTTGGTGGACCTCGACTGGAAGAAGCAGCCGCTCGACATGGGTCCTCCGCTCGAGATCAAGTTCTCGATCGAGCACGCCTCGCGACTGATAGAGGACGCCGGCTTCATAGTGGTCTCGGTCAGCGAGCCCGGCCCGATGCACTACATGATCGTGGCAAGGCCCGCGGGGGGCGAGGGCAACAGCGCTGACAGGTCCGGCTCATGTAAATAGGCGTCCCGCTCGCCAACAGCGGTCAGATTGCGAGAATGGCCCTGGCGTCCTCCGGGGACGCTATATCGCGCCCGAGTTCGGCGGCGAGGCGCACGACCCTCTCCACCAACTGGGCGTTGGAGGAAGCGAGCTCTCCCCGCCTGTAGTAGATGTTATCCTCGAGGCCGACGCGCGCGTGGCCGCCCGTCAGTATTGCCATTGCGCTCATGGGGAGCTGCGCCTTCCCTATCCCCGAGACGTTGAACTTCGCGCCCTCCGGCAGGTGGTCGATCATGGTGTTGAGGTTGCGTGGAGTACCCGGATAGCCTCCCATGCCGCCGACGCCCATCACGAAGTTCACGTAGTAAGGCTGGCGCACCAGTTCCTTCTCGATCAGGTTCTCGACCTCCCCGAACATCGCCGGGCTGTAGACCTCCATCTCCGGCTTGATGCCGCGCTCCAGCATCGCCACCGCGAACGCTTCGATCTCCGAGCGCCGGTTTACGAAGTCAACCTCTTCGACTCCTTCGGGCCCCGGGACGAAGAAGACCACGGTGCCCATGTTCAGCGAGGCCATGTCCGGTCCGGTGTCGAGCGAGAGGATACGCTGGGCGACAGGGATCCCGGCGTCGCCGGTGGTGTCCTGGATGAGAAGCGGGCAGCGGCTGCGGATGCCCTCGTTGATCTCCCTGAAGATATCGAGCTCGGCCACTCCCCTGCCGACGGCGTCGCGCGCGTGCAGGTGCACGATCGACGCCCCGGCGTTCCAGCATTCGACCGCGGCGTCTACTATCTCGCCCGGCTGCTCGGGCAGCGCCGGATTGGCTTGCTTGCCGTGCATCCCGCCGGTGAGCGCGGCCGTGATAATAAGCTTCTCCATCTATCTACCCTTCCTGATCCTGCCCCAGTCGACGAGCGCCGAAGCCGCCGCGACCCACTGCGTGACGTCTCCAAGCACAGGCACCCCGACTTCTTCCAGCGCGCGCGACATCCTCCTGGTGTACGGGCCGCCTGCGGCGCAGCCGACGATCGGCTTTTCCGCGGCGCGGCTGAGTGCGGCCACGCGCTCGACGATGCTCTCGTCCAGCGGCGTGTCCTGGAACACGAAGAAGGGCATGATGATGTCGACCCTGGGGTCGCCGAGGAGCGTGCGTATGACGAACTCGTAGTCCTCCGCTGAAGCCGAGCCGGTGACGTCCACCGGGTTCTCGACCAGGTAGAAGAACGAGAAGTGGTCGCGCATAGCCCTGACCGACGCGCGCGTGAGCTTGACCGGCTCCAGGCCGCTCGCGGGGAAGAGATCGAGCGCGTTGACCATCGGCCCCGCGCCGTTGGAGAGCATCGCCGCGCGAGGCCCGCCCGCCGGCGGCTGCAGCGAGAGCGCCAGGCAGGCCTCGAAGAGCTCGTGGAAGCTGTCTGTGGTGATGATGCCAGCCTGGCGGAGGACCCCCTGGTAGACTTCGTAGACCCCGCCGTAGGCGCCGGTGTGCGACACGGCCGCCGTCGCCGAGCGCGCGTTCCTGCCGGTCTTGAAGACCACCACCGGCCCCGCTCTGCGTGATGAAGCTCATCGGTCCCGCAGGCGGACGCAGCAGGCGCTCGTGGCTGTGGAAGAAGGAGTCGAACCTGCTGGCCCCGTCGAACGCCCCGATGCAGTTAGGGCCGACGATCCGCACGTCCAGCTCGCCCGAAAGCGCGGTCATCTCGCCCTCTATATCCTCGCGGTGGCCCCCCAGCTCCTTGCCGCCTCCCGACACCACCAGCATCGCGTGTGTCCCCAGGGTGGAGAGTTCCTTCATCAGCCTGGGGCCTTCGGCGAGGTCCACTACCATCACCGCGAGCTCCGGCGCCTCGGGGAGCGAAGCCAGAGACGGGTAGCATTTCACGCCCATGATGTCCGCGCGGTTGGGGTTGATGGGATAGATGCGCCCCTTGAACTGGTAGTTAACCAGCGAGTCGACGATGACGTTGCCAATCTTGCCGGCGCTCGCTGATGCGCCGATCACCGCGACGCTTTGAGGGTTGAAGAACGATTCCAGGTGTTCGGTGCGTGGCCGGCCGGACTTGATCGCCCCGGGGTGGACCGCATCGGACAGCACCACCTTGGCGTCCACCACCACGGCGCCTGAGGCCGTGACTATGACGGGATTAAAATCGGCACTCTCGAGGTACGGCGCTATATCCGCGCCGAGCTTCGCTATATTGAGGATGCAGTCCTCGAGGGCCTTGACGTCGCACGGCTGCGAGCCACGGAAGCCTTCGAGCAGTGCTCTGCCCTCGAGCCCGGCCAGCATGTCCTTCACCTGCGCGCGGTTCACAGGGAGCATCCGGAAAGCCACGTCGGCCAGCAGGTCAGTGTATATGCCGCCGGTGCCGACCATGAGCACCGGCCCGAAGTGAGGGTCGTTTTGCAGACCGACGATGATCTCGACGCCGGGCGGGACCTGCCGCTCGACCAGCACTCCCTCGAAGCCGTCGTGGCGCATCGAGTCGTTCGCCCGGGCCCGCATCTCCCCGAATTCGCGGCGCAGCTCGCCCGGCGACGATATGCCGAGCTTGACCGCCCCCACCTCGGTCTTGTGGAGCATGCGGTCGGAGGAGACCTTGAGCACGACCGGGTAGCCGGCCTCGGCCGCGGCCTTTGAGGCCTCCTGTTGAGTCTTGACCACGCGCCCCGCGGGCACGTCGACTCCGCGCCGCACGAGCCACGCTTTGACCATCGCCTCGGGGAACGCTATGCCGCTACGCGCCTTTATCGACTGGTAGGCGGCAGCGACCTCGTGGTTATTGCTGTCTCTCTTTGCCATATCTCTCCCAGACGCAAAATAGGGGTCAAACCACTATTTTGCAAAATGCAAAACAAAAGGCCGCTCGCTTCGCAAGGAATGCAAGAGGGTAATAGACCCTATTTTGCGGGAGCGCTAGCGCTCTTGATGTAGTCCACGCTGACCGGCGGCACGAACACGCACACTATACACAAAGGATCGCCACCGGTGTTGAGCGTCTTGTGCTCCACGCCCGGCGGCGCGTACATCGCCGACCCCGGCTTTATCTCGTGCTCCACCCCGGCGAGCCAGGCCTTTCCCGAGCCCCCCGTGAACACCATCAGCTCCCCGGAATCATCATGGGTGTGAAAGTCGGTTCCGCCTCCATCGGGCGCGAGCACCGAGTAGATGAGGCTGAAGCCCTCCACGTCCTCGTGCGTCTCCGGCGACATCACGAACTTGAGCCCGCGCCGGAACGGCTCGG
>DAIQAV010000003.1:0-29570 GCA_036781505.1 Candidatus Anoxymicrobiaceae bacterium
GACCAGCGAGCAAAAGGCTCACCCTTCCCCCGTCCCATTTGGTGTTGCTACCACGACAACGGGTTCTTAGAGAACGGTGCGCCCGTGGTTGATGGAGCTCACTTCCACCTCACCGGTGGTAGAGTCAAACTTCACGGTCCGGCCGTAGTTGCCGCCGGTGTCCTCGCCGATCAGTGGGATCCTGAGCTTCTCCAGCTCGTTTTTCACCGCCTCGACGTTCCTGGCTCCGATGTGGGCCGGCGCCCCGATGAGCGCGTTCTCGCGCTTCTGCACACCGGGGATCTCGAACATCTGGGCGCCTCCGATTATCTTGCATTTGAGCCGGTTCCTGCGCGCCCCGATCTGGCAAAGTTCTTCCACCAGCGTCGGCACCGCCAGGTCCGCGAACTTGCCGTTCGCGCCCTCGGGCGGCTCCTTGCCCCTGCTCTCGGGCAACATCACGTGCGCAAGCCCGGCGATCTTCCTGAACGGGTCGAACATCGCGACCGCGACGCAGGACCCCAGGCCGAAGCTTGCGAGCACGCAGGAGTTGCTGCCAGTCTTGAGCTCGGCGACCCCTACGTTCACGACTTCACTCAAGAGGTACCCCCAGCCTCTGAAGTATGGTCGCCAGTGTCCCGAGGTCGGGAAACAGTATCAGGTGTCCCAGTATCTTCACGCCCGAGACCATGAAGTCGGTCTCCACCACCAGCACGTGCTCCTCGGCCGACCCCAGGTCGACCAGGACGTAATCCATGATCGCACCGGCCATGTCCATGGCGAAGCCGGGGACCGAAGGCTTGAAGAACAGACCCGTGAGCTGGCCCAGGGCGCTCAGGTATGCCCCGGAGAGGATGCTGCCCGTCTCCTGCAGCGCGGATCGCTTCACCACTCCCATCTCGGCGCCGGCCGCGAGATCGTGCGGGACCATCAGGGCGGCGAGGCTCTCGGCGCTCTCCTTCTCGAGCAAGAGAAGGATGCTGCCGGAGCAGTCTCCCGCGATGTTGAGGTAGACTCCGGCGACCGGCGTCTCCGGTCCCCCTACCAGCTCGGGGATGCACACCAGCGGCTGGAGGCTGGCCTTGGGCACCGACAGGTCGACCTTTTTGTCGACCATCTGCGACAATGCTATCGCGGCGTTGCCGGCTCCGATGTTGCCGACCTCCCTGAGCGCGTCGATCTGTATCGCGGAAAGGGACCCGCTCCCTTTTTTCGGCGTCATGGGCCTTCCTCTCGCGTCACTTGCTCTTCAGGGTCCACTTACATCAAGCTCGGGATATCGAGTATCAGCGCGACGCGGCCCGTGCCGAGTATCGTCGCACCCGCGAAGCCTTCAACCCTCTTCAGGAACTTGTCGAGCGTGCTTATGACTATCTCCTGCTGCCCGATCAACGAGTGCACGCCCAGCGCGATCAGCCTCGTCCCGATCTCGGTGATGACCACCGGGAACTGCTCGGCCCCGTTGAGCAGGTGCGAGCACTCGAGCAGCCTGTCCAGCCTGAGAAGCGGTATCGTCTCGTCGCGCAGGAAGATGGCCTCGTGGCTCTGGACGGTCTTGATGTCCTCGGGGCTTATCACGTGCGTCTCGCGCACGGTGCCGAGCGGCACCGCGTAAGTCTCTCCCGAGACCTCCACCATCAGCGCCTGCACGATCGCCAGTGTCAGCGGGAGCTTGAGGGTGACGGTGGTGCCCAGCCCCGGCTCGAATGCCAGCAGCACGAACCCGCCCAGGGCCTCCGCCTTCGACTTGACCGCGTCCATGCCTACGCCCCGCCCCGAAACGCCGCTCACCTTGTCGCTGGTCGAGAACCCGGGCATGCAGAGGACACGCAGCACGTCGTCGTCGGTCAGCGACCGACGCTCGTCCTCGCCGATGAGCCCCTTGGAGAGCGCCCGGTCGAAGACCCGGGCGGGCTCGACGCCTTCACCGTCGTCGTAGACCTCGATAGCCACGTAGTTCCTGTCGCGATAGGCGGAAAGCTTCACCGTCCCCCTTGCGGGCTTGCCCTGCTTCACCCGCTTCTCGGGCGTCGCTATGCCGTGGTCCACCGCGTTGCGGATCATGTGGATGAGCGGGTCCGATATCTCATCGAGTATCGTCCTGTCGAGTTCGATCTCCTTGCCCTCGACGACGAAGTCGATCTCCTTGCCCTCGGCCCTGGCCAGGTCCCGCACCATTCGCGGGAACCGGTTGAACACGTGCTCCACCGGGACCATGCGGGTCTTCATCACCTCGTCCTGCAGCTCGGCTGTCAGGCGCGAAGTCTGGTCGAGCGCCTCGCGAAGGTCGGGAATGTTGGACCCCTGGGCGATCTGCGCGAGCCTGGTCCTGTTTATCACCAGCTCGCCGACCAGGTTCATCAGCGTGTCGAGCCTGGCGATGTTGACGCGAACGCTCTGCGTCCGGCGCGCCACGGAGAGCCCGGCGGCGGCTTTGTCCGTAGCGCCATCGGCCCCCGCTCTCGACGGCTCTGCCTCCTGGGCGGGCTCGTGCAGGACGCCGATCTTCACGCTTGCAATCTCCGCGATGGCCAGCAGCGCCTTCTCGACCCGCTGTCCCGTCTCGGGCGTGGCGGCGGCCACCTGGAATGTGCTCTCGAACTTCTCGTCCTCGAGCGCCTCGACCGGCGGCATCGAGCCCAGCACATCCCCGAGCTGCGCGAGCTTCTTGAACACCATGAACACGCGCACCGACTTGAGCAGGCATTCCCTGTCGAGCTCCACCGTCAGGCGCATGATGCGCATTCCCGGAGTCGCGGAGTACCTGCGCACGTCGGCTTCGTCGACCTCGAGCAAGCCGGCCACCGGTTCGGCTGACGTTTGCGGGGTGGGCTTTGGTTCCGTTACTCGTTGCTCGGTTGCTGCCGGTTCGGTCAGCTCGGCCTTAGCGGCTACCGTCTGCGCGGTGGCTTGTGGTTGAGCCAGCTCGGCTTCGGGAACCTCTGGTTCCGTTACCGCTTGCCGGGTGGTTTGAGGTTCGGCCACCTCAGCATCAGCGCCGATCGGTTCGGCCAGAGCCGGCTGTGCCACAGCCGGCTCCTCCGTCACACTCCTGATCTCCCCAACCAGGCCACTGAAATCAATCTGCTCGGGCCTGTCCTCGGCGATCGCGTTGATGATGGCGCCAAGGGTGTCGAAGCAAGAGAAGAGGGTGTCGACCACGTTGGTGGTGACCCGCACGTCACCCGTCCTCAGGTGCTCGAGGAGGTTCTCCATCTCGTGGGCCAGCTCTGTCAGCTGGTCGTAGCCCATGGTCGCCGACATGCCCTTGAGCGTGTGCGCCGAGCGGAAGATCTCGGTCACGACGTCCAGGTTGTTGGGATCGTTCTCAAGCTGCAGCAGGAACTTGTTGAGGGAGTCCAGGTGCTCCTGCGCCTCAGTGATGAACAGGTCTTTGTACTGGGAGATATCCATCTCCATGGGCTCGCCCTCCGGGCGCTACAGCCTTGCCACTATGGCTTCGGCTATCTTGTCGAGCGGGAGCACCTCGCTCACCAGCTTGCGTTCAATCGCCGCCTTCGGCATGCCGAACACCAGGCAGGTCTCCTCGTTCTGGGCGATCGTATCGCCCCCGGCGTCGCGGATCATGCCCAGCCCCATCGCGCCGTCGGAGCCCATGCCTGACAGCAGCACGCCGACAGTCCTTTCTCCGTACACCTGCGCGGCGCTCTCCATCGTCACGTCGATGACCGGGCTGGCGCCATGCCTCGCCACTGTCGGCAGGAGCCTGGTCCTGACATTGTCTCCCCCGATCTTCTCGAACACCATGTCCTGCCCGCCGGGGACCACGAAGCCGAGTCCGGGCTCCAGCTCCTCACCCTGTACGGCCTCACGGACCTCGATGTTCGCTTTCGAGTTGAGCCTCTCCGCGAAAGAGCCGGTGAATGGCTCGGGCATGTGCTGGACGATGATCAGCGCCGCGGGCAGGTCCTCCGGGAGCGCCGGGACGATCTCCGCGAGCGCTCTGGGCCCTCCGGCCGAGGCGCCCATCACCACCAGCTTGGCGCCGCCGACCGTCACGCGCTTGATCTTCACTTTCTTGGGAGGCTTCGCCTTGCGCGCCTGCTCCCATATCTCGCGGGCCCGCGAATGGGCAGCGGCCTTGATCTTGTTCAACACGTCCTCGCGCACTTCGTTCACCGAGGTTGGGAACTGGGTCGGCTTGGCGATGAAATCCACGGCCCCGAGCTCGAGCGCCCGCAGGGTCGGCGCGGCGCCCTTCTTCACCAGCGCGGAGAGCATCACCACAGGTCGCGGTGATTTCTTCATGATGTACTCGAGCGCGGCGAGCCCGTCCATCTCCGGCATGTGGATGTCCATGGTAACGACGTCCGGGTCCAGCTCAACCGTGAGCTTGATCGCCTCGACGCCGTTGCGGGCAATCCCCGCGACCTCCAGCTCGTCGTCCTGGGAGATCATGTCCACCAGCAGCTGCCTCACCAGCGCCGAGTCGTCGACTATGAGAACGCTAACCTTCTCGCCCACGCGTCCGCCCTTCGCCCGCCTGACTAGCCGCCGTCTCCGTGGAGCGCCTTTCGCACGGCCTCCACGACCTTCGCCGGCTGGAACGGCTTGATGATGAAATCCTTCGCCCCCGCCTCCAGCGCTTCTACCACCAGCGGCTGCTGGCCCATGGCGCTGCACATGAGCACTCGGGCCCCGGGGTCGATCTTGATGATGTTGCGCACAGCTTCGATACCGTCCATCTCGGGCATCACGATGTCCATGGTGACAAGGTCGGGGTGCAGCTCGGCATACTTCTTCACGGCCTCCACACCGTTCTCCGCCTCCCCCACTATCTCGAAGCCGTCCTTGGAGAGGATGTCCTTGATCATCATCCTCATGAACAGGGCGTCATCGACTATAAGAACAGATGGGGCCATTAGATCCTTCCTCCCTTGTCAATGGCACAGCAACCTCGGGCCTCGATCGCCATCACTCCTCTTGTTCCTCTCCGCTATCCTGCCCGGGCGCCGCGTCCATGGCGCCGATGTCGGTCCGCTCCTCGTCGGAGAGGACCCGGTCGACATCGAGCAGTATCAACAGCCTGTCTCCCAGCTTGACCACGCCCTTGATGAAGGAGGACTCGACGTCGGCGCTGGCAAGCGCCGGCGATGCCTCGATGTCCTCCTTGTCGATGTTTATCACCTCGGGCAAGTCCACGATCAGGCCCACCTTCACGTCCTGCGCCTCTACCACCACGATGCGCGTGGCCGGCCCCCGATCGCTGGTGGCCACCCCGAGCCGTGAGGCCAGGTCCACCACCGCGATGATCTGACCGCGCAGGTTGATGATCCCCTCTACGAACTTCGGGGCCCTGGGCATCCTGGTCACGTCGACCAGCGAGATCACGCCCTCCACCTTCTTCACGTCGACGCCGAACTCTTCGTTGCCGACCTTGAAGGCGACCAGCTGCATCTCTCTGTCGACGGCGTAACCCTTGTCTTCCATCTCCCCTCCCGCCTCAGGCAGTCTTGACTCCCTCGATGAGCACCTTCAGCCTTTCGGCCGTCTCGGCGAGCTCGGCGGCGGCGGCGGAGATCTCCTCCATCGACGCCGTCTGCTCCTCGACGCAGGCGGAGACCTCCTCGGTGCTCGAGGCCGATTCCTCCGAGATGCTCGCGACGGTGCTTATTATCTCTACGACCTTGTTCGAGCCTTCGGCGATGGAGTCCGTGGCCTGCGATATCGCGTGGGTCTCGGCGCCGATGGTCTCGACCGCGGTCTTGATCCGATTGAGCGACTGGCCGGCGTTGCCGACCACCTTCGCGCCCTCGTCGGCCTCCTTGGTGCTGTTCTCCATCAGGACGACTGTGCCGCCGATGGTCCTCTGGATCTCCCGGACTATCCCCGCGATCTGGTTCGCCGCCCTGGCGGATCCTTCGGCGAGCTTCCGCACCTCGCCCGCCACGACCGCGAACCCCTTGCCGTGCTCGCCGGCGCGCGCCGCTTCGATCGCCGCGTTCAGCGCCAGCAGGTTGGTCTGGTCGGCGATGTCGGTGATGACGTCGACGATGAGGCCGATCTGCTCCGACCTCTCTCCCAGGTCGTGCATGGCCTGCGCGCTCGACGTCGTCGTGCCCACCAGCTTGCCCATCTTGTCGGTGGCCCGGTCTATCGCGTCGGCCCCGTCCTCGACGGTCACCCTCGCTTCGAGGCTGTACTTGGCGACTTCCCGCGCCGCCTCGGCGACCCTGTCTATCTCCTCCGCCATCTGGCTGATGGTGCTGGACGCGATCATCATCGAGTTGACCTGGTCCTCAGCGCCCCTGGCGAGGCCGGAGATCGTCGCCGCCGTGGCCTGGACGCCGTCGGACGTCTCTCTGGCGACCGACGCCATCAGGTTGCTCGAGCCCGCAACCTCGTCGGAGACGCCGTGCATCTCGTCGACCATCAGGCGCAGTGAATCGAGCATCTGGTTCACCGCCGTGGATATCGGCTTGAGCTCCGAGCGCTTGCCCATCTCCACGTCCTCGGAAAAATCGCGGGTGACCAGCTTGCGGGAGAAGATCTCGAGCTTCTCGAGGGGACTCACGTACATCTGCACCGCGGCGTAACCCGCGAACCCCATGGCCAGTATGCCCGCCGCCAGGCCCAGTGCGGCTCCCGCCAGCCAGGTGCCCGCGGATGGGTTCTTGACCAGGACGGCGACAAACACCACGCCCGCGCCGGCGGCGGCCGGAAGTGACAGCAGGCCCGTTCGCAGGAGGAACCGCTGCGTCATCGTCAGATCGTCCCACCAGTGCTTCAGTCCGGACGCCTTGACCTCTTCATCGTCTTCCAATGCAATCTCTCCCATACGGTTGCCTCGCTTAGCTTCCTCAGACATTGAAGCCTTCAGTCAACTCGTGCAGCTTCGACGCCAGACTGGCCAGGGCGAGGGACTCCTGAGCGACATCTTCCGTCGAGACCCTCTGCTCGTTGATTGTGGCTGCGACCTGCTGTGTGCTGGCCGCGGTCTCCTCGGCGATCGCGGCGATGTCGTTGATCGCCCCGAATACCCTGTCCGTGTTGGCCGCTATGCTCAGTATCGTGCTTGAGATCTCGCTTGCCGCGCGGGCGGCCGTGTGCGAGGAGGCTACGATGCCATCAAGGGCCTCCCCCGTCTTATGAACCACTTCGCGCCCGGTATCCACGCGCCCGGTGCTGTCGGTCATGGACGCGCTGACGCGTCTTGTCTCCGAGGAGATCTCCCTGATGAGGTGGGAGATCTGCTCCGCGGATCTCTTTGAGTTCTCGGCCAGCTTCCGCACCTCGCCGGCCACTACGGCGAACCCCTTGCCGTGCTCCCCCGCTCGGGCGGCTTCAATCGCGGCGTTGAGGGCCAGCAGGTTGGTCTGGTCGGCGATATCGGTTATCACGTCGATTATAATCCCAATCTGGGCAAATCTCTCCCCCAGGCCCTCGACCAGGACCTCGGAATGCTTCACCGATGAGTAGATCTCGCTCATCACCCGCGCCGCTTCAGTGGACGCCTCCCCGCCGCCCTCCGCGAGCTCGGCCGTCAGCTCGCTGTGGCGCGCCGACACCTGGCCTTCCTCGGAGATGCCCTCGACAGCGCGGCTGACCTCCGCCATGGCCAGGGAGGTGTCCTCGACCTTGCGCGCCTGGTCCTCGCTGCCAGTCGAGATCTGCTCGGCGGCCGCGGTGACCTCCTCGATCGAGGAGGACATCCCCTCTATCGAGCCAACCAGCGAATCAGCGGAGTTGGACAGCTCGATAGCGATGGTCCTGATCTCGATCATGGATTCGCGCAGTGACGCCACCATCTCGTTGATGGAGTCGGCCAGGTCCCCCATCACGTCTTTAGTGGGAACCGAGACCGTCGCGGTCAGGTCTCCCTTTCCTCGCGCGATCTCGCGGACCTCGGCGCTGACCTTCTTCACGATGCCGGAGAGGCCCCGGTAGGCAACCGTCATCGTGACCATCCCGGCTATGAAGGTGACGATCAAGAGGACGATGTAGGCGATGACGCCGAAGGAAACGGTGGTGCGCCCTTCGCTCACGGCGCTCTTGAGCGTGGAATCTGCCAGCGTCCGCGCACCGGCCGACAGCGCGTTGACCTGCGCGGTCTGCGCGGGGCTCGGCACCCCGTTGATGCTTGCCGCGAGCGAGCCCGCCTGCTGAGCCAGGGGCGCGGCTCCCGGTGTGCTCACGGTCTCGATGGCGGCCTTCGCGTCCAGCAGGCTCTTCCTCCCCGCTTGGACGGCCGCCGCCGCATGCGCCGTGTTCCCCGACGACTCTTCCGTCGCTGCGGTCGCAAACGCCTGCGACGCCCGGGCCGCCGAGTCGGACGCTCCCGCCAGCGTTGCCGAGTTCTGAGCCTTCGCGCGCGCGTCAGAGCTCTTCGCCATCACTATCACCCCGACCACGATCAGCGCTGTGACGATGCACAGCACCACCACGAAAGTCTGCCCGATCCTCATCTTGAAGGTCGGGACGGTCAGGGCTCGCCATGCCCTGCTGAAGATGTTACCCACCCTGGCCCCCGGTATCCCGCGGGCCCTGCGGTCGGTCGCGCCCACCGGCCCGCGTCTCGATCGCCACCTGGTATATCCTCTCCCTGGGAAAAGCCGGCTTGAACCTGGTCGAGACCTCCGCCCCCAGCGTCTCCGACTTGCCCAGCACGAGGTAGCCGTCCCGCACGATGCTCTGAGTGAGCGCTTCGATGATCTTCGTCTGCACCTTGCGTCCGAAATAGATGAGCACGTTGCGGCAGAGGACCAAGTCGAAGTGCCTCGGCTCCGAGGACGTCAGCAGGTTCATCTTCTCGAACCGCACCCTGCGCTTGATCTCCTCTTTGAGGCGGAACTCGCTGCCCTCAGGCGTCGGGCTCAGGTCGAAGTAGCGCTCCGCCTCTACGCCCGGCAGCATCTCGAGGTTCTGGTACACGCCGGCTTTCGCGACCGCCAGGCTCCTCTCGTCGAAGTCCGAGCCTGTGACCCTCACGTTCCAGCGCGACATCTCGCCGCCCAGGACCTGCTCCACCATTATGGCCATCGAGTACGGCTCCTCGCCGCTCGCGCACCCCGCGCTCCATATCCTCAGGCTCCGGGAGCTCATGCGCTTCTTCGATTCGACAAGGTCGGGGAGGACGTTCTCGCGCAGCTTCAGGTAGACGTCGGGGTCGCGGAAGAACTGGGTCACGTTTATCGTCAGCTCGTTCATCAGCCTGGTGTACTCGTCAGGGTCCGTGCGCAGCAAGCGAAGGTAGTCGAGGTAGTCGCGCGCGCCGGTGGCTCTGAGGCGGACCGCTACGCGCCTCTTGAGGTAATTTTCCTTGTACTGCTCGCAATCGAGGCCGCGGTCGACGAAAATCCGTCTCTTCAGCAGAATGAATCCCTGATCTTCGTTGAACAAACGCTCCTCCGCTCCCGTGAACATCCGGCTTTAGATTATATTTCATATTCAAACCCCTTTTGAACAAAGGCCGCGGAGGCAAGAAGCGCGATGCTCGACTAATCAAGCCCTTTCCGATACATTTTCACCATCATGTTTAGCAGGGGGAGGCGGGCAGGATGCAGGACAATATCTCCAATTCGCTGATCGAACTCGAGGAGGACGAGGTCCTCGAAGGCGTGAGCCGTTCCCTCGAGCAAGGCGTCGAGCCGATCACGCTGGTCGAGCAGCTGCGGCTAGCCATGTCGGTCGTGGGCAAGCGCTTCTAGGACAAAGAGTATTACCTGTCCGAGCTGATCATGTCGGCCGAGATCTTCAAGGAAGCGATGGAGCTCATCGAGCCGCGCCTGGGCGCATCAACGGATGAGTCCCGCGGCCGCCTGGTGATAGGGACTGTGAAAGGCGACATCCACGATATCGGCAAGAACATCGTGGCGACGCTGTTGCGCTGCGAGGGCTTCGAGGTGCTCGACCTGGGGGTGGACGTCCCCGCCGCGGTGTTCGTCGAGGAGACCAGGTCCTCGGGCGCCAAGATCCTGGCACTGTCGGGTCTGCTCACCCCCGCTTTCGACGCGATGAAGGAAACGGTAGCCGCCCTCACAAATGCCGGGCTCAGGGACGACGTCAAGGTGATAATCGGCGGAGGCCCGGTCAACCAGTCTGTCGTCGAGTTCGCCGGCGCGGACGCCTGGGGCAAGGACGCGGCTCAAGCCGTGCGGCTCGTCGCGGAGCATCTTGCCTGAGGCCTTCTCCACGCGAGTTTGACATACCCTGAGGCCTGCGTTACTTTCAACTGAAATCCCCAAGGGAGCCTGGCAACCAGGAGAGCGACCGTGTCACCCGAGATAATCTTTGACCCTTATACAAAGCTTTACTCAGAGGCAAGCACTCTGATGAAATCATCGGCCGTGCGCGACCTCATGAGCGTCGTCGGAAGATCGGACGTGATCTCTTTCGGCGGCGGTCTCCCCTTCACCGGCGGGCTCCCTCCCGAGGACATCAACGACGTCATGCGCTCCGTGATGGAAAAGGGCATGGCCGAGGCGTTCCAGTACGGCGTGACCGAGGGCCGCGACGAGCTCAAGCGCGAACTTGCGGTCATCATGGGCCAGGAGGGCATCGACGCCGACCCGGAGCACGTGCTGGTCACCACCGGCAGCCAGCAGGCACTGGACCTGCTGGCGCGCATCCTCATCGACAGCGGAGATGACATCATCATCGAGGGTCCCACTTATCTGGGCGCGCTTGCGGCGTTCCGTCCGGCCGGACCACGCATGACGACCATGCACCTCGACACCGAGGGCCTGCCGGTGGCCGACCTCGAGCGCGTGCTCGACGAATGGAGGGGGCCGGCGCCCAAGTTCGTCTACGTGGTGCCCAACTTCCACAACCCCGCCGGGGTGACGATGTCCGCCGAAAGGCGCGAGCGCCTGCTCGCGGTCGCCGAGGAGCGCGACCTGCTCATAATCGAGGACAACCCCTACGGCCTGTTGCGGTTCGAGGGGAAGTCGGTGCCGCCGATGGCGTCGTCGGGCTCGCGGCACGTTGTCTACCTGGGGACGCTCTCCAAGATCGTTTCCCCGGGCATACGCGTCGGCTGGGCCTACGGGCCGCCGCCGATCATCGACAGGCTCGCGACGCTCAAGCAGGGCGCCGACCTCTGCTCGTCCGCCCTCAACCAGATGTTCGCGGAGGAGTACATCCGGCTGGGCTACTGGGAGAAGAACCTCGACGTGCTGAAGCGTGTGTACCTCTCGCGGCGCAACGCGATGTTGAGCGCGCTCGAGAAGAACTTCCCGGAAGGTTCGCGCTGGACCAGGCCGGAGGGCGGACTGTTCATCTGGGTGACTCTACCCGAGTTCCTCGACACCGAGAAGATGCTGCCGCTCGCGATAAACCAGAAAGTCGCCTACGTCCCGGGGACGGCGTTCTACGCTGACGGGACCGGCGCGAACCAGATGCGGCTGAACTTCAGCTACGCGAACGAGGAACTCATCGCCGAAGGCATCAAGCGCCTCGGCAAGGTGATACGTAAGGAGATAGAGCTCTACCATTCGTTGGGCCTCGACAAAGAATAGTCAGGGCGCAAGGGAGGAGATGGCATGAAGGCCAGGATAGCGGTTCTGATGGGAGGGCGCTCGCTGGAGCGCAGCATCTCTTTGAAGTCCGGCAAGAGGATCGCGCGCACGCTCACCGAGCGCGGCTACGACGTTCTCGAGCTCGACGTGGACGAGACCCTCGTCCCGACCCTTATGTCCGAAAAGCCGGACCTCGTCTACATCGCGCTGCACGGCAAGGGGGGCGAGGACGGCACGATCCAGGAACTGCTGGAGATCGGCGACATCCCTTACACGGGACCGGGCCCGCTGGCCAGCATCATCGGCTTCAACAAGGTCCTCTCCAAGGAGCTCTTCATCGCCAATGGCATACCCACCCCGCGCTACTTCACTATATCGTCGGCGACGCTCGAGGAGATGGGCGCATCCAACCTTCTGCCGACCGCCTGGGAGAAGCTCGGCTCGCCTCTGGTAGTGAAGCCCGCCGCGCAGGGCAGCGCCCTGGGCGTGAAGATCGTCAGGGAGCTCGACGACCTCGGCAGAGCACTGATAGAAGCGCTGAGCTACGACGATCGAGTCCTGCTCGAGGAGCACGTAGCCGGCACCGAGATCGCCGTGAGCGTCATCGGCGACAGCGAGCCGGAAGCCCTTCCCGCCGTGGAGGTCGTCCCGGAGTCCGGGTTCTTCGACTTCGACGCCCGTTACACACCGGGCAAGACCGAGTACTTTATCCCCGCGCGGCTGGAGAAGTCCGTAGCGGCCGAAGCATCGCGCCTCGCCCTGGAAGCCCACAAGCTGCTGCGGTGCAAGGACCTGTCGCGGGTCGACATGATAGTGAGGGACGGACACCCCCTGGTGCTGGAGCTGAACATCAGCCCCGGCATGACCGAGACCAGCCTGCTACCGCTCGCCGCCGAGGCCGCGGGGATGAGCTTCGCCGACCTGGTCGAGCGCCTCGTCAAGCTCGCGCTGCCGTCCGACTGAAGACCCTGAAACAAAAAGCGGCAGCCAACGCGGCCGCCGCTCGTATCGCTGACCGTCCACCTAATCTTCAGGCTCGGCCTCTCCTTCAGGCTCACCCGCCACGGGCGCTTCTCCGCCTGTTATCGCCTCGAAGATCCTCCTCAGGTCGGTCATGTTCCTGAACTCGATGACGATCCGCCCCTTGCGCCTGCCCAGCGAGCCCCGGACGCGCGCCTCCAGGACCTCCTGCAGCCTCGAGAACATCTCGAGGGCCTCCTCTGGTGGGGGCGTCTTCTCGCGGTGCTCGACCTGGACAAGATTCTTGTCCTCGCCATCTCCGGCAAGCTCCTCGACCTGGCGAACGGACAGGCCTTCGGCGATCACCCTCGAGCAAATGGTGTCCTGCTTGGTCGGCTGGTCCTGGAACGCGAGCAGGGCCCTGGCATGCCCGGTGGTGATCCGGCCGTCCATTACCTCTTTCTGCACGCGGGGCGGCAGCTGCAGCAACCTGAGCGTGTTGGTGATCGTGGCCCGGCTCTTTCCGACCCTCTTCGACAGCTCCTCGTGGGTTATGGCGAAGTCGTCGAGCAGCTGCTGGTAGGCGGAGGCCTCCTCGATGCCGTTGAGGTCCGACCTGTGGAGGTTCTCGATGAGCGCCACCTCGAGTGAGTCGGTCTCGGTGGACTGCCTGATGACCGCGGGAATCGTGTCGAGCCCGGCCTCCTGGGCCGCCCGCCATCGCCTCTCCCCCGCAATTATCTCGTACGAGCTCCCTACGGGCCTGACTATTATCGGCTGGATGACGCCGAAGGTCTTGATCGAGGAAGTCATCTCGTCGATGCTCTCTCTGTCGAACTTTTTGCGAGGCTGCCTGGGATTCGGCTTGATCTCCCCTACGGGGATGTCCTCAAGCCTGTTCCCCTCCGCCGCCGCCGCCGAGGATATCAGCACGTCCAGGCCCTTCCCCAGCCCTCTCCTGGCCACTTTGCACCACTTCCTTCGCAAGCTCCGTGTAAGCCCAGGCGCCTTTCGACGAGGGCTCGTAGAGGATTATCGGTTTGCCGAAGCCCGGCGCCTCGGAAAGGCGCACCGTCCTCGGGATTACGGTCGAGAAAGTCATCTGTGGGTATTCCCTGCGAACCTCTGCCTCGACCTCCCGGGAGAGGTTCGTGCGCGTATCGAACATGGTCAGGAGCACCCCGGCGATCACCAGCTCGCGGTTCACGTGCAGCCTCACCCGCTGGATAGTGCGCAGCAGGTAGACCAGGCCCTCCAGCGCGTAAAACTCGCATTGGATCGGTATCAGCGTCTCCCCCGCGGCAGCCAGGCTGTTGATCGTCAGCAGACCAAGAGCCGGCGGGCAGTCGATTACGATGAAATCGTAGGATCCAAGGAGCGGCGCAAGCCCGGTCCGCAGCCGGTTCTCTCTGGAGAGCTCGGCGGCCAGCTCGATCTCCGCCGCCGCCAGGTCGAGCGTGGACGGCAGTACATCCATGTTCTCGAGCGGCCCGGGCAGGATGACCGATGCCGCCTCCGTCTCCGCCAGCAGCACGTCGTAGACGCAGTCGGTGATCTTGGCCTTCTCGATGCCTACACCACTGGTCGCGTTCCCCTGCGGGTCCATGTCCACCAGCAGCACCCGCCTGCCCGACTGGGCGAGGCATGCGCTCAAATTGATGGCGGTCGTCGTCTTTCCGACCCCGCCTTTCTGATTTGTTACCGCGATTATCCGCGCGCCTGTATTGACGCTCGCGGAGGATTCCGGCTCGTCCGACACTTCTTTCCCCGTTCTCGAGTGAACGCTCAGTATCTTACAACTTCTCGATGAGGACAAGCGAGGCGCGGGTTTGCGTGCTCAGAAACGATGGGGTGTCCACCGCGGCGGCAGAGATCAGGCGTCCTGACGCCGCATCGATCTCCGGCAGCGCTTCGGCGATCTCCTCGGCGATCCTGGAGGCTTTGAGCGCCACATAAAGGCCTGTGCCGGGAAGAAGCGCCAGCGCCAGGGGGGCCATGACGCGCAGCCTTCCTGCCGCCCTGGACACCACAACATCATATTGCTCGACCCCCAGCAGGCTCTCCGCTCTTGCGTTCACGACCCTGGCGTTACGTATGCCCAGGGCTCCTGTTGCTTCGGCGAGAAACGCGGCTTTCCGTGAGGAGGACTCCACCAGCGTGACATCGCACCCCTCGCAGCATATCGCCAGAACCAGGCCGAGCAGTCCTCCCCCGGCCCCCAGGTCAGCCACGCTTTTCGCCTTGCCAAAGCCAATGGCTTTCCCCACGGCAAGTGAATCTGCCAGCGCTTTCTCGCTCTCGACCTTGAACCCGCTGGATGTAAGCTTCGCCCATTTGCGGTTCTTCTCCAGCAGCAGGAGGTACTCGTTGAGCTTCTTCGCCGCATCTATTGGCGAGGGCACGCCGTAGTATTCCAGGATCTCTTCGATGCGACGCGGAGTTCCCCGTGTCTCTATTTCGCCCACTTTGCGTGTCCTTTCGGCTTCAGACTCGACCCGTTATTCACAGTTCTAATAAAATTGGCAGTTTTTGGTACTGACACTTTGGGGGGCCCGCTACCCGGCCACGCCTTCGGCAATCCTCTTTCTATTCTATTGCGCGATTCCCTGGTCGCCAACACTTTCCTGTGGAAAAGGTTTTATCGAGGTCCCTCTATCCCCAACCCACCCGGCCGGGATCTTCAGTCCCCAATGCCTTCCTCCGCGTGGCATGTCTCTCCCGCCTGCCTGTGCCCATGAACCACCCAGTCGCAAATCCGTGAACCATGGCACGAGACCTTTCTTCATCGATGTCCCGGACCATCGCTGGCACATCCCACAGGATACCTTCATGCAGTGTTTCACGTGGAACACGCCTGTGCGGACTTTTCAACAGTCCGAGCACCTTATCAACATTCCTGTGGATAACGACCGTCTTCACCGCTTATACCCCCTTCTTTCAGACAACAATCTGGTCTCCGGGCTTCTGCCTCTGCGATTATCCACAGTCTGCCACCCGCCCTATGGCCGGCGTTCCAACGAAGAACTTCCCGGCAGCATCTTGTTGTCAGCTGCGCCAGCGCCACCACTGCGCCACTCAGGCAGGCCGACTCCCCGTGTCACTGGTCGATCTTGCCTTGTGGGAGATCACCGTGCGCTGGGCTACATCCACGTTTAACCATCCATGATTCGCACTTTCCACAGTTGCTTGTGTATAAGGGTGGAACCTCCTAGCCCACTTTCCTTTAACCCGTGCATTTTTCTGCGTGCCGGCAGCATCCCGGTTGGCGTCCCGCCCAAGGCCATGGAGATCTCTTTCGGCTTAATCCACACGGTTTCCACATGAATGTTTACTTTGGATAAATCCCAAACATTGACTTTACCTTTAATGCTTTTTCGGTGTCGCCCGGCAGGGTTTTGCCAGGTGCCCATCAGCTGAATAGATTTGGCGCCAAGTCGTAAAGCGAAAACCACGCCAAAGAGACTGCGTCTTATGACCGTATCCAGAAACCACAAACGCATTGCTGTACGGAGATTGGGACCGTTTTACGCAAACGGGTACATAGGTCCAGGTACTGGTTCGGAGAAGGTGTTGCTACATGCTCATTTCTTGAGCATGTTTCACGTGGAACTTGGGTTGTCCGGATTTACAACGACTCGGCGGTTCGGCTCATCGCCGGTGCTCTCAGTCCAGACACCGTCGAACTGACGCAGTGCCATATGAACTATTTTGCGCTCGGAAGCCGACATAGGCATCATTTCGATGCTGTTTTCTCGTGCTATTACGTCATGCGCAGTCTGCTCGGCCTGTTTCTCGAGCTTTGCCTTGCGGCGCTTGCGGTATCCTTCAATGTCTACGATGATCTTCTTGGAGACTTCGCCTGTCCTTCTGCAGCTGATATTCACCAGGTACTGCAGCGCGTCCAGGGTGGCACCACCTTTGCCTATCATGATCGCAACATCGTCGCCCCAGACATCGACCACGACTGAGTCTTCCCTCTCCCGCGCCTCTACCATGGCCTCGACGCCTATCATCCCAAGGATGTCATTGACCATTTTTACCGGCTTTCCCGTGCTTTCAGTGGGGATATACTCCTCTTCTTCTTCTTCTTCCTCCTCTTCCTCCACCAGCCTCGCGACCGCGGTATCCACCCGGGGGTGCTCCTCGGCTACGGCAAGAGGAGCAGTCTCGTCAGCAGCAGCTACAGCTTCCTGCTTCTTGCCGAGAACTTCCCATTCTCCTATCAACTCAACCCGGATGCGAGCTTCCTTGCCTCCAAGCCCCAGGAACCCTTTCTGTGGCTCTTCGAGGATCTCAACATGGATATCATCCTGCTCCAGCCCGAGCTCTTCCAGTGCTATCTGGGTGGCCTCTGCCACAGAGCGCCCTGCATACTCCCAAGACGTTTCCTTCATTCCTGGACCTCACTTGCAAGTCATCGATGGTTATTTCTTACGCGAGCTCTTCTTCTTTGCCGGGTACTGCT
Source organism: Candidatus Anoxymicrobiaceae bacterium (assembly GCA_036781505.1). Taxonomy (GTDB): domain Bacteria; phylum Actinomycetota; class Geothermincolia; order Fen-727; family Anoxymicrobiaceae; genus FEN-680. The sequence goes on from DAIQAV010000003.1 coordinate 16,882, forward strand.
TTGCCTTTGCTGCCTTCTCGGCAGGGCTCCTGGTTGGAGCGGCCTCGGAACTGTCGTTCTGTGTCTCCTCAGAGATGCTCTCCGGCTCCGAATCAACGGCCTTCTTGTCCTCGGCCGCTTCTTCGGTCTCAGTATCGGCTGGTTTTTTCTTAGGCTTCTGGGCCGGTTTCTTCCCTGCGGGCGGCTTTGTGCCCGGTTTCGGCGGCAGCTTCTTGGTGCCGCCGGTCGGCGACTTGCCGCCCGGTGGCTTGGACGATTTGCCGCCAGGCGGTTTGGCCTGGCCGCCCTTTGACTGGCCCGAGGTCGCTTTCTTTGCCGCAGGCTTGGCGCCCGGCTTGGGCTCCTCCGGCTTCGGTGGCCGCTTGATCCTTACGGCGGTCAGTACTATGGATCCATAGTCATAGCCCTTGTAGCGCCAGCGCTCGTGCCACTTGAACGGCTCGCCGGTCTTCATGCGCAGGCTTCGCTTCTCGTCGTAGAAACCTTCGGCCTCGAGCTGAATGTACTGCTGGATGGCCATCAAAACGTTGGTCACTATGATGTAGAGGGTTACGCCGGCCGGCAGTATCCAGGCAAACACGCCGAATATAAGCGGCATGACAGCCATCATCTTGGCTTGCTTTGGATCGTTGGTCATCATCTTTGATGACACGTACCCCGTTATGATCGTAATCAGTATCAGCCCGATAACGGCCAGGTACTGTTGGCCCTGTACAGGCGTGAGTTTCCCTTTCTCAAGGGCTTTGGTCATATGCTGGCCGGTCCCAATCACAATCGGCATGTAGACTTTGCCGCCCGTCCACAGAACCTTGCCTGTAGCCACGAGGTTGCTGATCCCCAGAAAGCTGAAACTGGTCTTATAGTGTATGTATTTCGGTGCGTTTCGTAGGACCTCGAACAATGCGAAGAGAATCGGCAGCTGGAGAATCAAGGGGAGGCAGCCGCCCAGCGGGCTCACCTTGTTCTCCTTGTAGAGCTTCATCATCTCCTGGCCCATCTTCTCGCGGTCTTCCTTGAACTTCTTCTGGATTTCCTTGAGCTGGGGCTGGAGCCGCTGCATGGCGATCATCGACTTGGTCTGCTTGAACGAGAGCGGAAGCACCACGACACGGAACGCAATGGTCAGAAGGATCACGTTCCAGCCGAAGTTGCCGGTAAATGTGTTGAAGAATTGCAGCACCTTCGCAAAGAACGCGCTTATCGGGGCAAGCCCCGGGATGGTGAAGGCTAGAAAATGCATAACCACCAAACCGATCTAGGGAGGGTCGTATCCGCCTTCGGCGAACGGGTGACACCTCATTATCCGATAAAACCCCTTTGCCGAGCCCCTGAACGCTCCGTACTTCAACACGGCCTGCTCGAAATACTCAGAGCAAGACGGGAAGTAGATGCACCTGGGCCTGAGCCAAGGGGAAACAAGCTTCCGGTACGCGAAAACGGGAAAAAGCGCTATCCTGCGCCATATATCCGGCTTTTCTTGCTGTCTCAATCCCCGGTCCTGGTCAATGCTTTCTCTATCTCGGCTGCCAAAAACTGGTAATCTATCTCTTCTGCTCCCGGCCAGCCCTCGATCAGGTAGCTGTGCCTCGGCTCCAGGAGCTCTCTGGCGTCCAGGACGACCCCACGGGCGCGCCTCTTGGCCAGATTTCGCTTAACAGCACTCCGGAAGCCCCTTCCGGTTACCACTGCCACCCCTGGGAGTTCTTCGCCGGCTACACCGTCCAGCACCCAGATGAAAAGGTATTTGCCGCGGTGGAGCGCTCCCGACTTCCGTATGGACATCATCTCCCGTGGAGCGGTTATCCACCGGAACCCCGGGCCTGATATCCCTGTCATGAACGACCCGGCTCAAACGGTCAGCCGGGACCTCCCCTTGTCCCTTCGGCGTTTCAGGATCTTACGGCCGGACTTCGTGCTCATCCTCTTGCGGAAGCCGTGTTCTCTTTTTCTTTTTCTAACCTTCGGCTGATATGTTCTCTTCACTGGGCTTTCCTCTAGGATTACAGCGCCGGCGACAGGAGCAGGCTAAATTATACTGGACTGCCCCCCGTTGTCAAAGAAGACCACGTGCCGGGCGACTTGTCCGGAGTGCGGCGGGAAAAGCCTCGGAGACCTTTTTCAAGGGCAAATATCGGCTGTTTCTGACCTGCAGCTCACCTTCGGCGCGCCGCGCGGCGTTGCGAACCATCAGCTGACGCTCGCCCTATATTAGAGTCCTACGCGCGCGGCAAGCTCCGTTCAATGCGAGTCTGGAGAGCGACCACCGCTCCAGGGAGGCCGCAACGCCGGCACGACGGCGGGGCCAATGGGATCGAGCCAACGCACTGAACAATGGGCCTGGATGCCTGCTGAACTCGGGCGGGTTGAACACCTTATCGGGGTTATTCACAAGATTTATCAGTTAGGTCCTGAAAACGTATTGCGTTGCTCCGCGGGGCCTTGTTATAATCCTGCGCGCAGGACCCAGGTCAGTGACCTGGGCCTTTTGTACATCTGGGGCCTTTTCCACAATTGTGGAAAAGATGGTTGATAAACCACCCGGTTTTGTTGATATCGCAGCCGTTGCGGCGGTTCAGGCCGTTGGGCTCCGATTTGCGGCTACCGTTATCCACAGACTTGTGGATAACATGTTGAAGTGCCGGTGTTGGTGGGTACGAGCGCGCGTCTGTATTTATTGCGCTTATTGCTTGCGGGCGCAGGTCAAGGGGGGCAACCTGCAGTGGAACAGAATGTTGTGCTCGAGGAGCTGGCGGGGGTGGAGAGGGCCTGGACCGAAACACTCGCCCGCATCAACGGGCAGGTCCCGGAGCACATGTTCACGTCGATGATCTCCGCGCTGAAGCCCCTTTCTCTCGAGGAAGGGAACTTCACCCTTGGGGCCCCCAACGCGTTTGCCAAGGACATCATCTCCTCCAAGTACATCGATGTCCTCTCCGGCGCGGCCACTGGAGCAATCGGACGGCCGATCTCCATCGTCCTGACAATCTCATCGCCGTCGGAGATGGTAGAGTCCGTCGCCGAGAGGGCCACCGGACGCGACGAGATGCAGGGTGCTTCGCGTCGCCTCATGCCGGAGGAGGGCCAGCCCAAGAAATACACGTTCGACAACTTCGTGGTCGGCGACTCCAACAAGTTCGCGTACCACGCGGCTCTGATGGTTGCCGAGATTCCGGGCGACAAGTACAACCCACTGTTCATCTACGGCGGCACAGGGCTGGGCAAGACCCACCTCCTGTACGCGATAAAGGACTACGCCGAGAAGATGACGCCGAACATCAAGATCAGGTACGTCCAGACCTCGACTTTCATCGACGAGTTCATCGCGACGATCACTCTCAAGCGCGATAAGGCCACCTTCGACCAGAAATACATCAACAACAAGATCGTCCTCTTCGACGACATACAAGCGCTGAGCGGAACCGACGCCACGCAGGGCAAGTTCTTCGACATCTTCAACCTGCTGCATCAGTCGAGCAGCCACATTGTTCTCTCGAGCGACAGGCCGCCCAGCGAGATCCCACAGCTCACGGATCGCATCAGGTCGCGGTTCGAGGGGGGTCTGACGATCGACATCACCCCGCCGGACCTCGAGACGCGACTGGCGATCCTTTACGTGAAAGCGCGCGCGGAGAACGTGCAGATCCCCGATGACGCGCTCATCTACATCGCTTCCAAGGTAAAGGACAACATCCGGTCGTTGGAAGGGCTGCTGAACCGGGTCGTCGCATCCGCCCGACTCTACGGGACCAAGATCGACCTGGAGATGGTGCAGGACGTGCTCAAGGACCAGGTCGCAGAGCCTCACCAGTCGAGGACCCCCAGCATGGACGTCATCCAGACACTCGTCGCCAACTACTACAACATCGCGATGGACGATCTCATAGGCAAGAGCCGCTCGCGCCCCCTGGTCCACGCCAGGCAGGTCGCGATGTACCTCTGCCGCGAGATGACCGACGCGACCCTGATAACGATCGGTGGCCAGTTCGGCAGCAGAGACCACACCACGGTTATCCATTCCTGCAAGAAGATCGAGTTCAACATCAAGACCAAGAGGGACATCTTCCAGGAAGTCACCGAGCTGACGAACACTATCAATAAGTCAATCTAGGATGGCCTTTTCCACTTTTGTTGGTTACCCGGTTGAAATGGTGTTGGTAACCCCACATCGTGGGCGATGTTTCCAACAGGTTATCCCCAGGGGCCGGGCCCCGCAGCCGCAGGGCAGGTCCGCATTGTTGATAGCCTCTAGCTTCTCCACAGAGATTCCCACAGGCAAAAATGCCGCTTTTTTGCTTGATAAAGGTAAATTCTAGTGGTTCTCAACCTTTCCACAGTTACTACTACTACTACTCTTATAAATATATTTAAAACAGAAAGAAAGAAGTTGCGCGGCTGTGAAAAAGCTGTCGTATTTCTGATATATAATCTTGACCTGTGAATCAAGGCAGCAGCCATGGGGGGGATGGACGCATGATAGTTTCCTGTGAGAAAGACAAACTGAACAACCTGGTGCAGACAGCCTTGAGAGGCGTCTCCAGCCGAGTGACTATGCCGATCCTCTCAGGTCTGTTCATTACGGCCGAAGGAGGCCGTGTAACAGTCAGCAGCACCGACCTTGAGATGAGCATCAGGGCAGAGATGGACGCTGAGATCTCCGAGAGCGGCTCGACCGTGGTATCGGGGAGGCTTATCGGAGACATCGTCAAGAACCTGCGGTCCGGGGCCGTACAGGTCGAAACGGGAGAGAAGTTCATGAAGATAAAGTCATCCGCAGGCGAGTACCGCATTAGAGAGATGATGCCGGAGGACTTCCCCCAGATACCGGTGTGGGAAGGTGAAGCCGTCCTTAAGATACCGGGCGGTGAGTTCATGCTTGCGGTCAACCAGACCGCAAAGGCATCTTCGTCCGATGAGAAGAGGCCCGTGCTCACGGGCACGCTGGTGGAAAAGAACATTGGCGACGCGAGTCTGAAGTTCGTCTCCACCGACAGTTACAGGCTTTCATGGAAAGAGATTGAAGCACAGGGATCTGTCGCGGACTGGGAAGACTCGATCATCCCCACAAAGACCATGAACGAGGTCGCCAGGCTCGCCGGTGCCAGTGACGCCGACGTGGAGATGAAGATGCAGGACAAGCAGGTGATGTTCAGGATAGGCGACCTGGTGGTGTCCAGCAGGCTCATCGAGGGTCAGTTCCCCAACTACAAACAGCTCATTCCCAAAGGTGAGAAGACCGACGCCAAGATAGATAAAAATGAGCTCATCGCCGCTGTGAAGAGGGCGCTCATCTTCGGACACAACATGAAAGTGGGCATCTACAGCGACCACCTGCGAATAGCCACAGAGACTCCCGAGGTCGGCGACTCGAGCGAAGAGGTGCCCGCGGAAGTCACCGGAGAAGAGATGGAGATCGGCTTCAACGGGACCTACTTGATAGACGGCCTCCTCGGCGTGTCCAGCGAGAAGATCCAGATGAGGCTGGACGACCCGCTCAAGCCGGCTCTGATCAGGACAGAGGAAAGCGACAAGTACAACTACATCGTCATGCCGGTGAGGTTGAGGTAGAGCCGCCGAGGCAAACGGCTTTGACCGCGGCGAGGCGCGCGGCGAGAAGATTTGATAATAAAGAGTCTCCTGCTCGAGAACTTCAGAAACTATGACAGTCAGGAGATAACTTTCTCCGAAGGCCGTAACGTAATCACCGGAAGAAACGCCCAGGGCAAGAGCAACCTCCTCGAATCCATCTATTTCCTCTCCCACTTGAGATCGAATCGCGCCCCGAGGTTAAGAGAGATGTTGAAGGACGGCGAGGAGAGGTCGTCGGTGCGGGGAACGGTCCTCGAGGACGGCGAGCAACTCGCCCTCAAGGTGGAGTTCGGGGAAAAGGGGATGAGCGTCGAGCTCAACGGCCAGAAGTTCTCGCGCGCGGCAAAAGCCAAGGGCGTCCTCAAGTGCGTTCTCTTCTCGCCGGAGGACCTGTACATCGTGAAGGGTGACCCCGGCAGGCGCAGGGAGCTTCTCGACGAGACGATGGAGGAGCTGGGGCCGGTGCCGGCCAGTGTGCTCAACCAGTACCGGCACGTGCTCAGGCAGAGAAACGCCCTGCTCAAGAGGTGGGAGGAGCAGGGAGCGGGTCTCCAGCAGGCGATGTCGCCATGGACCGAGGCTCTGGTGGAAGCGGGAGCGGCGATCATGGTGCAGCGAGCCAGGATGCTTGAAGGCATGGCGCCGATCTTGAGAGAAGCATACAGGGACATCGCGGGCGAGGAAAAAGAGCTCAAGGCGGGCTACCTGGCGACAGCGGCAGCGCAAGGAAACGAGGAAGAAGTATCCCGCGCGCTGATGGAAGCCCTCCGGGGGTCGAGCGCCGAGGAGAAGAGGGCGAGGACCACGCTGGTAGGTCCGCACAGGGACGATGTTGAAATAGAACTGGGAGGCAGGAGAGCAAGGTTTGCGGCATCCCAGGGCGAGCAGAGGACGATCGCCTTCTGCTTAAGGGTGGCACAGAAGAAATACCTGAACGAGCAGACCGGGAAGATGCCCATCCTGCTGCTGGACGACGTCCTCTCCGAGCTGGACGAAAAGAGGAGGGCCCGCGTCCTGGCGCAGGTGGGATCCGAGAGCCAGGCGATAATAACGACGACAGAGCTCCCGGGCTCTCTGGCGGGAGCCGGGGACACGATCTTCGTGGTGGACAGCGGAAAGGTGACGGTTGAGCGGTCCTGAGGCCATAGGGAGCATAATCTCCAGCCGGAAGGTGCACGGACAGAAGCGGGGAAGGCACACCCTCGACCTTCTTGTGGTCAACTGGACCCACTTGGCCGGCGAGAGGATGGCGCTGCACAGCCGGCCGACCAGGCTCGCAAGGGGCGTCCTGACCGTGGCGACGGACAGCCCGGCGTGGGCCGCGGAGCTTTCTGTCGAGAGCGAGCGGTTGCTGAGGAGGATCATCGCGGTCGCGGGGCAGGGAGCTGTAAAGAAGATAAAGGTACAGTCGCGGGGAAGTCGCTCAGATACGCCGGTGGCGCGAGGCTCGAGCGCCGCCGCTGCCGACGAGGAGCAGGGGCGGATCGAGGGCAAGATAGGCGAGGATATCATGGCCCTTGAGGATACGGAGATGAGGCTGGCGCTCACCAAGCTGGTGAGGGCGCTGAAGCCCGAAAAGCAAGACAAGCCGGCAGACCGATAAAGGGGCCGAAATCCCGCGAAAAACTGCGGAAAAGTGTACCGCGAAATGGTATAATCCATACATGAGATCCGTCCGAGAATCGTCAGCCGGCGAGCAGCAAAATCTCACACACCCTCAACGTTTAGTTGCTTTGCTTTAAAGAGGTGGAAATAGCTTGGAAGAAAAAGACCTGGAAGAAGCCTACGACGCGAAAAGCATCACCGTCCTGGACGGGCTGGAAGCGGTGCGAAAGCGGCCCGGCATGTACGTCGGATCGACCGGCTCGCGCGGCCTGCACCACCTGATCTACGAGGTAGTCGACAACAGCATCGACGAGGCGATGGCGGGCTACTGCACGCACATCTCCGTGACACTCGAGCCTGACGCCTCGGTCACCGTCGTGGACGACGGCAGGGGCATCCCGGTCGGGGAGATGTCGCGCTTCAAGAAGTCCGCGGTCGAAGTGGTGCTCACGATGCTGCACGCCGGCGGTAAGTTCGGCGGCGGCGGGTACAAGGTGGCCGGCGGGCTCCACGGGGTCGGCCTCTCGGTGGTCAACGCCCTGTCCGAGTGGTTGAACGTCGAGGTATGCAGGGACGGGGGCCGGTACTCCCAGGACTACGCGCGCGGCAAGCCTACCAGCAAGCTGGAGCGGGTCGAGGCCACCAGGAAGACGGGCACCACCATAAAGTTCAGGCCCGACCACAAGGTCTTTGAGGAGCTGGACTTCAAGTACGAGACTATCAGCCAGCGGCTGAGAGAGGTCGCCTACCTCAACGCGGGTCTCGAGATCGGCCTCTATGACAGGAGGACCGAGGAGACCAGGCAGGACATCTACAAGTACAACGGCGGCGTCATAGACTTCGTCTTGTTCATGAACTCCACCAAGGAGACCATCCAGAAAAGGGTCACCTACATGAAGGGCGCGCGCGAGGACGCCGAGGTCGAGGTGGCAATGCAGTACAACAACGGATTCATCGACAACATCTTCACTTTCACTAACAACATCAACACCCACGAGGGCGGCTCGCATCTGGTCGGGTTCAAGGCGGCGCTCACGCGCACCATCAACGATTACGCCAGGACGCGCGGCCTGATAAAGGAGAAGGACGCCAGCCTGTCCGGAGAGGACGTGCGCGAGGGCCTGACCGCCGTGGTGAGCGTGAAGATGGAGGAACCGCAGTTCGAGGGCCAGACCAAGACCAAGCTCGGCAACCCCGACATCAAGGGCTTCGTGGAGTCGACGGTCAACGCCAAGCTGGCCGAATTCCTGGAAGAGAACCCCACGGACGCCAAGAACGTGGTGACCAAGTCGCTGACCGCCAGCAGGGCCAGGTCCGCCGCGAGGCAGGCGCGAGAGCTGGTGCGGCGCCAGAGCATCCTGGAGAGCAGCACCCTGCCGGGCAAGCTGGCCGACTGCTCGATCAAGGACCCGTCCCTCTGCGAGATCTACCTGGTCGAGGGAGACAGCGCGGGCGGGTCGGCGAAGCAGGCCAGGGACCGCAGCTTCCAGGCCATACTCCCGCTGAGGGGGAAGATACTGAACGTCGAGAAGGCGGGCCCCAGCAGGGTCTTCTCTTCGCTGGAGATACAGGCGATCATCACCGCGCTCGGCACCAACGTGCGCGACGAGTTCGATCTGTCCAAGGCGCGCTACCACCGGGCCATCATCATGACTGACGCCGACGTCGACGGAGCGCATATCCGCACCCTGCTGTTGACGTTCTTCTACCGGTACATGCCGGAGTTGATCGAGGAAGGCTACATCTACGTGGCCCAGCCCCCGCTCTACCGGCTCACCATCGCCAGGAAGCACTTCTACGCCTACGACGACGCCGAGATGGAGAGGGTCATCAAGGAGAACAACGGCAAGAAAGCGCAGGTGCAGCGCTTCAAAGGCCTGGGGGAGATGAACCCCGAGCAGCTGTGGGAGACGACCATGGACCCGCAACGGCGCAACCTGCTGCAGGTGGGGATCGAGGACGCCTTCGGGGCGGACATGATATTCAACACGCTGATGGGAAGCGATGTCGAGGCGCGGCGCACCTTCATCCAGGAGCACGCCTCCGACGTCAGGTTCCTGGACATTTGAGAAAGTGCCCCGTTCCATAGATACGGCGTAACACAGAGAGCGTCTCCTCGCCGCTCATGCAAGGCGCGCGACCGAGGCGTACTCGGTGAGCACGGCGAGGGAGCGGAACGCAGCGGGTGCGGATGCATCGGCGCTCGAATGCAGGCGTATTTATGGAACGGGACACCTGGTCCCCTGAAAGGAAAAGAAAGAAATGATCGACCTTGCCGGCGGACGGGTGGAGCCTGTAGAGCTCGAGGATGAGATGCAACGGTCGTTCCTCGAGTACGCGATGAGCGTGATCATCGAAAGGGCGCTGCCCGACGTGAGGGACGGGCTCAAGCCTGTCCACCGCCGCATCCTGTACAGCATGTCGGAGTCCGGCCTCTCGCCGAACCAGCCGCACAGGAAGTGCGCCCGCGTCGTCGGTGACGTGATGGGTCGCTATCACCCCCACGGCGACGCCGCGATCTACGACACGCTGGTGAGGATGGCCCAGGACTTCTCCTACCGCTACGAGCTAATCGACGGGCACGGCAACTTCGGTTCCGTCGACGGAGACAGCGCCGCGGCGATGAGATACACCGAGGCCCGCCTGGCGCAGGTCTCCCTGGAGCTGCTGGACGACATCAAGAAAGAGACGGTCGATTTCGTAGACAACTACGACGGATCGATGCAGGAGCCCGTGGTGCTGCCCGGCAGGTTCCCCAACCTGCTGGTGAACGGCTCGAGCGGGATAGCCGTCGGCATGGCCACCAACGTCCCTCCGCACAACCTCGGCGAGGTCGTCGACGCGACGATCGCCCTGATCGACAACCCCGACATCGCGCTCGACGAGATGATGAGCCACATCAAGGGGCCGGACTTCCCGACGGGCGGGCTGATCATGGGGCGCGAGGGGATAGTCCAGGCCTACAGCACCGGTCGCGGGATCATCCAGGTGAGGGCCAGGGCCCATTACGAGGAGGTCAAGGGCGGCCGGCAGCGCATCGTCGTCACCGAGCTACCCTACCAGGTCAACAAGTCCAAGCTCACAGAGAAGATCGCCGAGCTGGTCAAGGCCAAGACGCTGGCCGGCATCAGCGACCTGCGCGACGAGTCGGACCGCAGCGGGATGAGGCTGGTGGTCGAGCTGAAGAGAGAGACCGACCCGGACGTCGTGCTCAACCAGCTCTACAAGCACACCCAGATGCAGAACTCCTTCGGCATCATAATGCTGGCGCTGGTGGACGGGGTTCCTCGCACCCTCCCGATCAAGCAGCTCATCAAGAAACAGGTGGAGCACCGGCGCGAGGTCATCGTGCGTCGCACGACCTTCGACCTGCGAAAGGCCGAGGAGAGGGCGCACATTCTCGAGGGGCTGCTCATCGCGCTCGACCACCTGGATGAGACCATCGCGCTGATCAGGGCATCCAAGACCGTGGACGAGGCGCGCGACGGGCTCGTAAAGAAGTTCAAGCTCTCCGAGGAGCAGGCGCAGGCGATACTGGACATGAGGCTGCAGAGGCTGACGGGTCTCGAGCGGCAGAAGGTCAAGGACGAGCTCAAGGAGCTGCAGGTCAAGATAAAAGAGTACCAGGAGATACTGGCGGACCCTGAGAAGGTCCTCCTCATCATCAAGGACGAGCTCGCCGAGATGCGGGACAAGTACTCGGACGAGCGGCGCAGCGAGCTAGTCGGCCCGGCGGAGGACCTCTCCATCGAGGACCTCATCGCCGAGGAGGAGATGGTGATCACCATCACCCACTCCGGGTACGCCAAGCGCATGCCGGTCACGACCTTCCGCAAGCAGAAGCGCGGCGGCAGGGGCGTCACGGGGATGGACCTCAAGGAAGGCGACTTCGTCGAGCATCTGTTCATCAGCACCACGCACCACTTCATCCTGTTCTTCTCCAACAGGGGCAAGGTGTACAGGCTCAAGGTGCACGAGCTCCCCACGGGCAGCCGGGTCAGCAAAGGCAAGGCGATGGTCAACCTGCTCCCGCTCGAGGGCGGCGAGAAGATCGTGGAGGTCATCGCCACCAAGGACTTCAGCCACGACGTGTTCCTGGTGACCGGGACCAGGAAGGGCATAGTCAAGAAAACACGATTTGATTCATATGATTCCGCCCGCAAAGATGGGATAATAGCGCTCAGGCTGTTCCCGGGCGACGAGATGATACGGGCCCGGCTGACCAACGGGAGCGAAGAGCTCCTCCTCATCACCGAGCAGGGCCAGGCCATCAAGTTCAACGAGAAGGACTGCCGTCCGATGGGCAGGACCGCGGCGGGAGTAAAGGGCATCAACCTCAACAAGGACGACAACGTCCTCACGATGGAGGTCCCCCAGGAGGGTTCGGACGTCTTCGTCATCACGTCGAACGGCTACGGCAAGCGGACGTCCGCGCGGCTGTACCCCACGCACAAGAGGGGCGGCAAGGGCGTCCGGACGATCAAGCTCACCGAGACCAAGGGTGTGCTGGCCGGGGCCAGGACGGTCCGTGACAACCAGGAGCTCTTCGTCGTCTCGCAGGAGGGCATCGTGATCCGGGTCCCGATCAACGGGATCCCCAGGACCGGCCGCGCGACGCAGGGCGTCAAGGTCATGAAGGTCCAGAAGAACGACGAGGTGAGCGCTGCCGCCCTGGTGGTCGCCGGAGACGAGAACGGCGGAGACGAGAACGGCGACGATGAAGAGTACGACGCGGAAGAAGAATCCTGACGCGTCCCCCGGGTGGGACGCCCGGGGACTCTGACCCTCGAGGGCGCTGATGTTCGAGCCTAAGAAACGCAAAGGGGGACCGGCGCCGCCTGATTTCGGCGTGTTCACAGGCTTCCTCGACGCTGTCGGGACCGCTGTCGTAGTACTTTCCACGGAGCGCAAGATCCTTCACATGAACAGCACCGCCCGCAGGTTCTGGGGCGACGGAGTGGGGCAGGACTGCTTCCGCGCGCTGCGCCAGTCGCGAGAGGCTTGCGAGGACTGCCCGTTCGACGAAGTGCTCGAATCGCGCCGCTGGCTCAAGCGTGAGACGCGCATGTATACCTCCTCTGGCTGGCGAACCCATGAGAACCTCTACCTTTTCACCCAGGGCCTCGATCCCCGCAACGGCATGGTGGCGCTGGTAAGCACCGACGTCCACGAGACCCGTACGCTGCAGAAGGAAGTGCTCAAGGAGAAAGAGCTCTCCAGGGCCCTGCTCGATTCGGTGAACTCGGTCGTGCTCGGCTTTGACCAGAAAGGCGAGCTCGAGTTCGTCAACAGTGCCGCCGAGACGACCACCGGATACACGGAGAGAGAGATAATGATGGGCGGCGGTATCAAGCTGCTCATTCCACCCGATTCTCTCAGGGACGCTCGCGATTATTTCTCCAGGCCTCCCGACTCGCCGTGGCGCCCCGAGCCCGCGCTGATACCCGTGCGCACCAGCTCAGGCGAGGAGAGGATGATCTCGTGGACCTACTCACCGC
>DAIQAV010000004.1:0-9446 GCA_036781505.1 Candidatus Anoxymicrobiaceae bacterium
ACGCGGTCAGGCTCTCGGTGGAGGCCGGGCTGGACGTGCGGCAGGCCGATGCCTTCGAGCACCTGGCGGGGCTCGATGACGATTCACTCGACGGCATCTTCCTCTCGCAGGTCGCCGAGCACCTCACCCCGGCGCAACTGGTCGAGCTGGTGGGGCTCGCCTGGCGCAAGATGAAGCCGGGCGCCAACGTCGTGATCGAGACCCCGAACCCGCAGTGCCTGCTCATCTTCGCGAGCTTCTTCTACGCCGACCTCTCGCACGTGCAGCCGGTGCACCCCGAGACGATGAAGTTCCTGCTGGCCTCTGCCGGCTTCAAGGACGCCGACATCAAGCTGACCAACCCTGTGCCTCGCAACATGAGGCTGGGCAAGATAACCGTTCCCGACAGGCTTCTGGGCGAGACCTGGGTGGACGAGTTGAACGCCAACGTCGAGAAACTGAACTCGGTCCTTTTCGGTTACCTGGACTACGCCGCCGTGGCGCGCAAGTGACGAGGCGATAGATGGCACGAGACCTGACTGTGGTGATCCACGACTTTGACGGCTCGGCTGAGTCCGGCGCCTGCGCGCGCGCCCTGGCCGCGGTCGAGACGCCGGGCACCAGAAAGCTGGCCGTGGTCGAGCGCTCCGGCGCGGACGGGGCCCGGGAGCTCCTGGCCCCGCTGGGGTTCGAGGTCGTCGCGGTCCCCAACGGCTCCAGCCCCGGACGACGCAAGAACGCCGGGTGTGAGGCCTCGGACGGCGACGTCCTGTTGATGTCGGCCGCGGCCGAACCGGCCGGTGACGGGTGGCTCGACTCGCTGCGCGGCGAGGCCGAAGCCACGGGGGCGGGCGTGGCCGGCCTCAAGGTGGTAGGCGGCACGGGAGAGGTGGTCAACGCCGGCTACCACGTCCTGCAGCCCGACTGCGAGCTGCTGGGCCTGGGGGAGGGCCATAAGGACGTCAACCAGTACTACTACGCCCGCGAGGTCGAAGGGGTCGGCTCAACCTGCATGCTCGTCACCCGCCAGGCCATCGAGGCGGCCCGCGGGTTCGACGCGGACTACAACGACGGCTACGACGACGTCGACTTCTGCCTGAAGGTGAAGGCCGCCGGGCTGCCGGTGATATGCGCCGGGAGCGCGCGGGTCGTGCTCCGCGCCGGCGCCGACCGCGCGGGCGACCAGGGCTCGCGCGCAGCCTACCGCGAGCGCTGGTCGGACCACTACCGCGACCGCTACGACACCAGGGTCATGTGGCACTCCTGGATCAACGCGCCCTCCGGCTACGCCGTCTCCTCGCAGTACATCGTCCTGGCGCTGGAGGCGCTGGGAGTCGACGTGCGCTACGGCTACGTCTACGGCGTGGAGGAGCCGCCGAATGCGGACGAGCGGATCATGGAGGTGCGGCGCAAGCCCAAGGACCTCGACGCCACCCAGGTCGTCTACGGCCAGGGCGACGTCTTCTTCAAGAACAGCGGCAGCTACAAGGTCGGCTACTCGATGCTCGAGGTGACCGGCATACCGCCTGACTGGGTCGCGCAGGCCAACGCGCTCGACGAGGTCTGGGTGCCATCGCACTTCAACCAGGAGACCTTCTCCTCGAGCGGCGTCACCCGCCCGATACACGTCATGCCGCTGGGGGTGGACGTCGACCACTTCCACCCGTTCATCGAGCGTCGCGGCCTGGGGCGGTTCGTGTTCTCGTCGGTCTTTGAGTGGGGGGACCGCAAGGCGCCCGAGGCGCTGCTGACCGCGTACAACCGCGAGTTTTCCGCGGCCGACGACGTGCTGCTGCTGCTGAAGGTAAACAACAACGACCCGGCGGTGAACATCGAGCGGCACATACAGGCGATGGGACTGGCGCCCGACCGCGCCCCGGTGACGATAGTCCTCAACCAGAGCGTCCCCAGCTACCAGATGGGGATGTTCTACCGCTCCAGCGACTGCTTCGTGCTGCCGACCAGGGGAGAGGGCTGGGGGATGCCCACGCTGGAGGCGATGGCGTGCGGCCTTCCGGTCATCAGCACCGCCTGGAGCGCCCAGACCGAGTTCTTCAACGACGAGGTCGGCTACCCCATCAAGGTGAAGGGGCTTGTCCCGGCGACCGCGCGCGGCGCGTATTACGAAGGGTTCCAGTGGGCCGACCCGGACGTGGACCACCTGGCCGCTCTGATGAGACAGGTCTACCAGAACCCGGCGGAGGCAAGGGCGAAGGGCCTCGCCGCGTCCGTCGCGGCCCGCGAGAAGTGGACCTGGACGGCCGCCGCGGAGCGCATCAAGAAGCGACTCGGTGAGATTTCGTCACGATGACGATGCTATAATCTGTGGGGAATCCACGGATACCCTTCTTTGAAAAGGCGGTGGGAGTTGTTGAAGAAGCGCTCAGGTGAGAAGTCACCTACTGAGTTCGCGACCGAGGAGACGCTCCAGGAGCTGAACCTGAGGCTGCGCGAAAAGGGTTCCAACGGGCACCGGATACAGTCGTTCGACGACCGCGACCTGATGGAGACTCTCCACCGCGCCAACGCCGGCTACGACAAGAACCAGCCCGGCCGGCCCAAGGGCGCCAAGTCGATCTTCAAGCGCATGGTTCGTAAGCTCATCGGCTGGTATGTCGATCCCGCCATCGACCGCCAGCGCGAGTTCAACGCCTCGCTCACCCACACCATCAACGAGATGAAGCGCTACCTCGACCACATACAGATAAACGAGGACATCCTCTCGACCATCATGCACCGCGACCTGGCGCTGTTCCGCGCCAACGTCCTGTTCCTCAACAAGTATCTCGAGCGGCGCATGGTCGACTTCGAGAACGAGCTCACGCTGGTCCGCACGGTCGGCGCGGTGGGCACAGATGGCGGCAACGGCGGAGGGCACACCGACGACCTGCTCGCGACCATCGACGTGCTGACCCTGGAGCAGCGCGTCCACGGCTCCCCCAGGATGGTCAAAGACCGCCAGCGCATCTACCTGCCCTACTTCAAGAAACGCCACAACGTGCTCGCCATCGGCTGCGGCAGGGGCGAGCTCCTGCAGCTGTTCGAGCAGGAGGGCATCAGGGCGAAGGGGACCGAGACCAACCCCACGCTGGTGGGCTACTGCAAGGACAACGACCTGGACGTGATGCTGGTCGACCCGGTGGAGTACCTCGAGGCCTGCGAGGAGGACTCGCTGGACGGGATCGTGCTCTCGCGGTTCGCCGGGCACGCGCCGCCCGCCCGGCTGATCAAGCTGCTCACGCTCTGCAGACAGAAGCTGACGGACGAGGCTCCGCTGGTCATCGAGACGCCCAACCCGTTCTCGCTCTACGCGGTGGCGTCATATGCCCTGGAGAGCGCGACCCAGGCGCACCCGCTGCACCCGGAGACGCTCAAGCAGCTCTGCCTCTCATCCGGGTTCTCGGACCCCACGGTCATGTTCCTCAACCCGCTGCCGCCGGAGGAGCACCTCGAGGAGGTCGACGCCGTCGCCAGCGGCGCGATACTCGAGCCCAGGCAGCAGGAGCTCTTCCACCAGATCAACCTGAACTTCTCTAAGCTCAACAGGATCCTCTTCAGCCACCGCGACTACGCCGTTCTCACCAGGCGGGGCAGGAGGGAGTGAGCTTGGACGACAGTAAATACTTCAAGGGCGTCGATCTCGCCGACGAGAACAACGCCTACACCAAGCAGATAAACATGGTCGGAGAGAACAAGCGCGTGGTCGACTTCGGCTGCTACACAGGAGGCGTCGCGGCCGTGCTGGCGGAGCGGGGCTGCACCGTGACCGGCATAGAGATAGACGCCGAGGCGGCGGAGGAAGCCCGCAAGGTCTGCGACAAGGTCATCGTGGCCGACCTCGACACTCTCGACCTTGCCGCCGCGCTTGGAGAGGAGAAGTACGACGTCGGGCTCTTCGGCGACGTGATCGAGCACCTCAAAGACCCCAGGAGCGCACTGGTGGGCATGCGCCAGGCGCTGGCGCCCGGCGGCTACGTGGTGCTCTCGGTGCCCAACGTGGCGCACGCAAGCGTCCGGCTGGCGCTGCTGCGGGGCCAGTTCGACTACGAGGACACCGGGATCCTGGACGCCACCCACCTGAGGTTCTACACGCGCGAGAGCATCGCGGACCTGCTCGAGAGCTGCGGCTACCTGGTGGATGTGATGGACTGGGTGGACATGAAGGTCAGCGAGGAGCAGTTGCACGAGGCCCTGGACCCGCTGGGCCTTTCCAACATGGCCGAAGTCGCCAAGGCCTTCTCCGAGTGGGAGGCCGTCGCGTTCCAGTACATTGTCAAGGCGGTCCCTGCGACCGAGGAGGCGCTTGTGGAGAGGCTGTCCGACGAGAAGGTCAAGGCGGAGCAGCAGCTGAAGGTGCTCGAGCTGGAGGTCACCGAGCTCCGCAAGATGAAAGAGCATGCCAGGGGGCTCGAAGGTAGGATCCAGGACAAGGACGCTTACATCAACCAGCTGGAGAACGCCGTGGCCGAGAGCAGGCAGCTGCTCGAGGGCTGCCAGGCGCAGATCGCCGAGATGGGCGCGACCATGGAGGAGATGGATGAGCGCACCTCAAAGAAAAAGAAAAAGAAGTAAAAACGCACCACCGGTGCCTGACACCATTGGTGCGTTTTCAGGCTTACTGCGACTCGCCGCCCCGGCGGGTTTTTCTCTTCGCCGATGACGCGGCCCGCTTAACGGTCGTTCCCACTCCCTCGTTCTTCAGGTAGAACTTCAGTTTCTCGCCCGCGCTGGAGGCCGGCGTGATGGGCGGAGGAGGCGGAGGAGGAGGCGGCTGCGGCAGTATCCAGTCTTTTCTCTCCTCCCAGTCGGGGGAGTGCTCGGGTGAGGCCACCCACGCGCGCAGCGCGCCGGTGGTGGCAGAATAGCTGAACTTCTCGAACACGTACTTCTTGAGGCGCTCTCCGGTGCGGGCCAGCCCTTCGGGGTCGGCCGCAAGCTCCAGTATCTTCTGCCCCAGGCCGACCGGGTCCCCGTCGGGGAATCTGTAGAGCAGGCCCTGTGCGGCAAACTCCTCGGTCAGCTCGCACAGGTCGGTGGAGAGCGACGGCAGCGCCGCCACCGCCCAGTCCATTATCCTGTTGCGGCTCCCGAACATGACCTCGTAGGTGTCGGAGTCGATGTTGACGCCGACGTCGCACGCCAGGTAGTAGGACCGGGCCACGTCGCGCTCGATCCAGCCCTCCAGCAGGAAGTTGTCGCGCAGCGGGCTCTCCTCGACAAGCTTCACCAGGGTCGGATAGGTCAGCTCGTCGTGCCCGTCGATGCTGCCCCCGGTG
The DNA here is from genome assembly GCA_036781505.1 of Candidatus Anoxymicrobiaceae bacterium. Classification (GTDB taxonomy): domain Bacteria; phylum Actinomycetota; class Geothermincolia; order Fen-727; family Anoxymicrobiaceae; genus FEN-680. The sequence continues at coordinate 5,256 of DAIQAV010000004.1, forward strand.
GACACGTACTTCACTCGGGGGTTCCTCTCCATCGCGTAAGTGAGGCCTTCGAAGAGCGTGGAGGTGTCGGTCCAGGTGTTGTAGCCGCCGCTCCACAGCACCAGGAAGTCACCCTCGGTGCGGGCGCGAAGCTCGCGCGCGCCCTCCTCGCGCAATGGCGTGTCGGGATAGGCGTTGGGGATGTCGGCGACGAAGTCGTAGCCCGCGGTCGACGAGGTGAGCCTGCCGGCGTAGGCCAGCTCGCCGATGAGCTCGTACTTCTGCCGCAGCGCCACGGTGGAGAAGCGGTCGGCCCTCCTCAGGACCCCCTCGTCCATCCGGAAGAAGTGCTCCAGGAAAGCGTCGTCGGAGTAAGTGGCTGCCTTGAGCTGCGCCTCGGCCAGCAGGCACCCGTTGATGTCGGCCCACAGCGGCTGCTCGAGCCCCTTCACGCAGGCCACGTACGAAGGGTACGAGTTGACCCCCAGGACGCAGTCCGGCTCGAACTCTTCGGCCAGGTCGGTCAGCAGCGTGCCGCACTCGGCCTCGGCGGGCGTCACCGAGTAGATGGTGCAGCCGCGCTCCTCGGTCTTCACCACGTCCGGCAGGTCGTCGTCGTAGACGAAAGGTATGCGCAGGCCCACGATCACCAGCTCGTGGCCGTCGGCGATCAGCGGCTCTGCGAAGTGCCAGGTCCGCGCGCCCGGCGCGTAGAATTTCCTCAGGTTCTCAAATGGCAAAGGGACGTGTCCGACCACCAGCACCTTCGACAAGTATCCTCCCGGGGTATTGAACGCGGTTCCAGGACAGGGCAATTATATTGCCAGCGACCCCCGACCGCTACCGGTCCGAGATTTCTTGTCCTAGAATAGCCCCTGCGGTCGTATAAACTACCGTGCGGACGACACGGGTGGCCGATCGGTGCCACGGGGCGCGCACGTCATACTGGAGATGGCTATTTGAAGATCGCTTATTTCAGCCCGTTGAACCCTATCAAATCAGGGGTCTCAGACTACTCGGAGGAGCTGCTCGAGTACCTGGGCGGATACGGGCGGATCGACCTTTTCATCGACGACTACAAGCCTACCAGCTCGTGGATCTACGAGCACTTCAACGTCTACAACTTCCGCCGGATCTTCGAGAACCACGGCAAGAACGACCACGACGTCAACATCTACCACATCGGGAACAACGACAACCACTCCTACATCTACTCGGTCTGCCAGCAGTACCCCGGGGTGGTGGTCCTGCACGAGCCGATGCTCCACCACTTCGTCTTCTCGCAGACAGTGGGGAACAACCGCATCCGGGATTACCTGCGCGAGCTCGACTACTGCTACAAGGACGAGCGCTCGCAGATCGTGAAGGTGACGCTGGAGGAGCGCGACGAGAACGCCTGGTATGACTACCCGCTGGTCGACCGCATCGTCGACTCCAGCCTGGGCGTGATCGTCCACTCCGAGTATGCCAGGGCCAAGGTTCTCGACGTCAATCCCAACGCCCGGGTCAAGAAGATCCTGCACCACTGGGCTCCGCAGAAGGCTGACCACGAGAGGTCGCCCGAGCTCATCCGCGAGATCCTCGGCTTCAGGCCCGACGAGTTCCTCATCGGCTCGATGGGCTACATAAACTCCAGCAAGAGGATCGACGTCTTTCTGCGGGTGATGGCCAAGGCCAAGGCGCTGGGCTACCCGGTGAAGCTCCTGCTGGTGGGCAAGATGCTCTCCGGCATGGACGTGCCCCGGTGGATAGAGGACCTGGGGCTGGAGCAGGACGTGCTGGTCGCAGGCTTCGTGGACACCATGACGTTCGGGGAGTACCTCAACGTGCCCGACATGTTCGTGGCACTGCGGCATCCCTCGGCGGGAGAGACCAGCGGCAGCGTCATCAAGATGATGGGCGCGGGCAAGCCGGTAATGCTCTCCAACGAGTACGCCTTCAGCGAGTTCCCCGATGACTGCTGTATAAAGATCCCGATCGGGCCCGACGAGGAGGACCAGCTCCTGGAGCGTCTGATCTATTACATCGAGAACCCCGACGAGCGGCGCGCGCTGGGCGAGCGCAGCAAGGCCTACATCATGAAGCAGCACGACATTCAGGACGCCGCTCGCGGCTACATCGAGTTCGCCACCGAGCTCCTGTCGAGCTAAGCATGCAGACCCCTCTAATAGGTGTTATAAGAATGTTTGATGTCGTTTAAAAAGGATTAATCGGAGCCCGGGGCAAACGTTTTCTATACAGAGTCGTCTAAGATAACGGAAGAGCGACTGGCACGAGGCCAGGCGTTTGAGCGAGAGCTAAAGGTGCTGGTGATATGCATTCGCGCAGAACGAACTTGATCAGGGCCGGAATCGTGGCGGGGCTTGCCGCGCTCGTTATGGTCGCGATGGTGCTCCCGCTATCCGGCGGGGCAGGCAAGGCGGGCGGCGGCGCGGTCAACCAGGCACTCGCCCAGGGCGCTCCCGGTGGCGGGGTCGCGGACCGCCAGTTGCTGGGCCTCTTCACCGAAAACGCAGCCACCAACCTCAATGGCAAGGTTCCTGCCTCGGCGCGGGGGCAGGTGCGCAATGTAAGGCTCTTCTGCAAGTGGAGCAGCATAGAGACGCAGCACAAGGGCGTCTACAACTGGTCCGCCATGGACGCACAGATCAACAACTGCCTCGCAATGGGCGTGAACAGCATCCTGCTGACGGTGGGGGCCCCGGTGCCCAACTGGGCGGTCAACAAGGCCAACCCCTATCCCTGCACGATGGGGCCGCCGCTGAGGGTCTCGGACTTCGGCGACTTCTGCGGGGCCGTAGCCCAGCGATACAAGGGCATCGTCGACTACTACGAGGTCTGGGGCGAGCCCGGGTGGGACACCGACTCACCGGCCGGCAAGAATGGAACCCTCTACTACGCCAGCGACTGTGACTACACCTACCTGGGGATGCTGCGCACGGCCTACTACGCGATCAAGAAGCAGAGCCCCGACGCCTTCGTCATCGCGGGCGGGCTGCTCAACGGGATCACGCGCAGCGCCGACAACTTCGTCCACTACGACACTCTACTTCGGGGCGCCAACCAGGACGTCTCGATGAAGATAACCGCCGGCAGCGACATAGTGGCCGAGCGCCCGATGTACTTTGACTACCACGGTTGGTGCAAGGACGGCACCGTCGAGCTCGGCACCAACGCGCCGAAGAAGACCTGGTACCTGGCCGAGGGCGCCACCCAGCCCGGCTTCGAGGAGTGGCTCTGCGTCCAGAACCCGGGCGCGACGGCCGCCAGCGTGAACATCACCTACATGTTCCCGGGAGGCGCCACCCAGCCGCAGAACCTGGTGGTCGCCCCGAACTCCCGCTCGACCGTGGACGTGAACGCGGCCGTAGGGCCCAACAAGGACGTTTCCGCGAGGGTCTCCGCCAGCCAGCCGATAATCGTCGAGCGGCCCATGTACTTCAACTACCACCAGGCTTACGACGGCGGCTCGACCGGCTCGGGCGTCGCCGACCTCTCCAAGGTGTGGTACCTGGCCGAGGGCGCCACCCAGCCCGGCTTCGAGGAGTGGATATCCCTGATGAACCCGGGGTCGCTCGCCAACAAGGTGAAGATCACCTACATGTTCCCCGGCGGCGGGACCCAGGTGCAGACGGTCTCGATGCCGCCGACCTCGCGGGAGACCGTGCTGGTCAACAACGCGGTCGGGCCCAACAAGGACGTCTCGGCCAAGGTCGAGGCCGAACAGCCGATAATCGCCGAGAGGCCTATGTACTTCATGTATCACGGGGCCTGGTCCGGCGGCGACAGCCAGGTGGGGGCGACCGCACCCAACACCTCCTGGTTCCTCGCTGAGGGCACCACCCGCAACAACCAGAACGACGGTGCGTTCGAGGAGTGGATATCGATCCAGAACCCCGGCGACAAGGCGGCGAGCGTGGGCTTCCAGTACATGTTCACCGGAGGGGCGACCCAGGGCGCCAGCAAGACCATAGGCCCGCACTCCCGTGAGACCATCCTGGTCAACAACGTGGTGGGGGCGAACAAGGACGTATCGGTTCAGATGACCTCCACCGAGCCGATAGTCGTCGAGCGCCCGATGTACTACAACTACCACAACAACATATCCGGCGGCGACGTCGAGCTGGGCTGCACCGGCGCCAACAAGACCTGGTACTTCGCCGAGGGCACGACCCGGCAGGGGTTCGAGGAATGGACAACCCTGCAGAACCC
>DAIQAV010000004.1:9456-27864 GCA_036781505.1 Candidatus Anoxymicrobiaceae bacterium
CGCAACCGACCACCGCGAACATCACCTACATGTTCGGCGACGGCACGACCCAGACCCAGTCCGTCGATCTTCCCGCGAACAGCAGGACGACGATCGGGGTGAACCGCGCGCTGAGCATGGCGAACGTGTCCGACGCCCTGGGCATACACCCATACGACTACCCGCAGTGGTGGTCCTGGTACTACAACTACGTCAAGACAATGATGAACAACTACGGGTTCGGCAACAAAGAGCTCACGGTCAGCGAGATCGGCTGGCCGCACGCCGGGCGCGCCGAGTTCTCCCAGGACGGACAGCGGCAGGCGATCGGCGACCAGGGCGTAGGCTCGCTGTGGGGGGCCGGCTGCAGGAAGATCTGGATTTTCGAGGACATCGATCCTCCGACTTCCTGGGACGCGGCTTTCAACGGCATGTTCGACAACGCCGGTCACGCCGAGCCGGCCTGGTCTGAGTACTGCAGGTGGCAGAGCGTGCTGCCCAACTACGGGAACAAGCCGAGCCACCTCTAGCGGCCGCGGCCCCAGGGCCGGCAGCGGGCACGGAACGGCGCACCTCTTGCGAGACGGCCGGGCCGGGGCCCACCGCGCTCGTGGCAGTGCCGTCTGACGGCGGGAGGCGCCGTGGAACCTGAGACCGGGACCGCGCGGGCTAGGCCACGCGTTTCCACAATAGTCGTGCTTTTCAACAGCGCCGAGTACGTCGAGGCGTGCGTCCGCGCGCTGGGCGCAGTCACCTACCCCGACCTCGAGGTAATACTCGTCGACAACGGCTCGGACGATTCCTCCGCGGAGCTCGCTCGCGAGGTGGCCGCTCGCGTGGGGCTCTCGTGCTCCATCAGCGTCCTTGCCGAAAACAGCGGGTTCGCGCGTGCGAACAACCACGGCTACGAGCTGGCCACCGGCGAGATCATCCTGCTGGTAAACCCCGACGCCGAGCTATACCCGGACGCGGTCGAGGCGCTGGTGGACGCCTTCGAGGACCCCACTGTGGGCGTATGCGGGTGCAAGCTCTACTACCCCGACCGCAAGACGCTGCAGCACACCGGCGGGTACGTCCGCGACAACGGCCTGTCCATGCACTACGGGGTGGACGAGCCCGACGAGGGGCAGTACGAGGAGATGAGGGACGTCGCCTACGTGACCGGCGCGGCGCTGGCGGTCCGAAGTGAGCTCTTCGAGCGCGTGGGGATGCTCGACCCCGGCTACTACCCGGCGTACTTCGAGGAGACCGAGCTGTGCCTGAGCGCCAGGAGGCTGGGGCACCGGGTGGTGTACGTGCCGGGCGCGCGGGTGGTGCACCACGAGGCCACCACCACGGGCAAGTTCAGCGAGAGGTACTACTACCTCTACCACAAGAACCGCATACGCTTCCTGCTCAAGAACTTCTCCTGGTCGTTCCTGCTCAACCGCTCGCTGCCGATGGAGGAGGCCTGGCTGGGGATGATCGAGGCCTGGGAGCAGGCGGTGCCGCTCAACAAGGCATACCTGGTAAACCTGCTCAATCTGCCGAAGATACTGCTGGCGCGCAGGCGGCTGGAGCGCTCGCTGCGGGCGCCCCGGCTCGAGGACACGGTGTCGCATTTCGAGTGACCCGCTGGCCGGGTCCCGTGAGGAGATGGCATTTGAAGATAGCGATCGTGGGGCCGACCTGGCCCATCAGGGGCGGGATCGCCCACTACACCACCCAGCTGGTCAACAAGCTCAGGGAGAGGCACGAGGTCCTGTTCGTGTCTTACAGCAGGCAGTACCCGCAGTTCCTGTTCCCCGGGCGCACCCAGATCGATGAATCCAGTGAGCGCATCGAGGCCGAGTGCGAGCGGCTCATCTCCTTCTCCAACCCGTTCTCCTGGCGCAAGTCGGCGCGGAGGATAGCGCGCCTGCGGCCCGACGCGCTGGTCTTCTCCTGGGTCAACCCGGCCCTGGCGGTGCAGTTCCGCTACATCTCCGGGGTGGTGAAGAAGCTGAGCCCGTCGACCGAGATCGTGTTCTGGTGCCACAACGTGACCGGTCACGAGAGCCGGCCGCTGGAGGCGCGCCTCACTAGGTTCGCCTTCGGCCACGGCGACAAGTTCATCGTCCACGGGGAGCAGATCAAGGAGAGCTTCAGGGCCATCGACCCGGCGGCGCGGGTCATGGTCGCCGACCTCCCGGTCTACGACGTCTTCGCGGCGCAGGCCGTGTCGCGCGGCGAGGCACGAGATGAGCTGGGTATCGACGACACCTCGCCGGTGGTCCTCTACTTCGGTTTCGTGCGGCGCTACAAAGGGCTCGCCCACCTGATTGACGCCATGCCGGCGGCCCTGGAGGTGCTCCCCGACGCGCGCCTGCTGCTGGTCGGCGAGTTCTGGGACGACGTGGAGGAGTATCGCGACGCCGTCTTGCGCCTGGGCATCAACGAGAGCGTGTTGATCGAGGACGCCTACGTGCCCAACGAGCGCGTCGCCGTCTACTTCCGCGCCGCCGACCTGGTGGCTCTGCCCTACGTCTCGGCCACCGCCAGCGGGATCGTCCAGGTCGCCTACGGGTTCGACAAGCCGGTCCTCACCACCCGGGTGGGTGCGCTCCCGGAGGTAGTCCTCGACGGGGAGACCGGCTACCTGGTGCCCCCGGCCGACCCCGAGGCGCTCGCGGCAGCTATCGTCGATTTCTTCACCCGGGGCAGGCAGGAGGAGTTCGCCGCGAACGTCGCGCGACACCGCGACAGGTTCTCCTGGGACAGGTTCATCGATAGGGTCGAGGAGATAGTGGACGCCTGAAGCCTGCCTCTACTTGACCCTCCGCATCCAGAAGCTGACCGGCGTTGCCATCTGAGGGTCGAAAGAGCTGAACGACCGCTGGAGGTCGGCGGGATGGCTCGAGGCCAGGAAAGCCGCGGCCAGCATCACCTCGAAGCTATCGTTCAACGCCAGGAACGCCTGCAGAAGATACTGCTCGGTGTAGAAGCGGCACTGCTCCAGCACCCACTTCCTGTCGTAGTCCATCGGAAGCATGATGTCGTGAACGTGGACGATGACTCCCGGCTTGAGCCTGGGCAGGATCTCCAGGAACTCGTACTGCACGTCTCCGCCGATGCGCAGCACGTGGCTGGAGTCGATGAAGAGGATGTCGTTCTCTTCGAGCGAGGTGAACCGGTCGAGCGGGACCTCCTCGAGCTTGTTGCTCTCCAGGCGCGTCAGCCCCGGGAAGCCCGCGCGCAGCAGCGGGTTGGGGAACGGCTCGATAGCGGTCAGCTCGCACTCGACGCCGGTCTCCTGCTGGTTGAGGAGCGCGGCCTGCGCGGCGAGCATAGTCGAGTTCCCCGAGCCTATCTCGATGATCCTGCGCGGCTTGAACCTGCGAATCATGCAGTAGAGCGCCTCGGCGTCCACCGGCCCGAAGAAGTTGTTTCTCAGGTAGAAGCGCCATGGCACCTCCGTCCTGTGCCGGGGAAAGGACTCGTACTCCTCCTTGAAAGAGGCCGCGAACTCGTCCAGCAGCTCGAGCTGCCCCTGCTCGTTCAGGTCGACCCCTGCGAGCTGTGAGGGCTTCTCCCAGGTCTCCGGCGGTATGCACCTGGTGTCCGGGACCGGGAAGTAGTAGTTGACCGGCGTGAGGTGGAAGCCGTGCCTCTGAAGCCAGGTGAACAGTCTTCGGTAGAGGCCGTAGCGCACCTCGTGCTTCACTATCGCCAGGTCTACGGGATAGATGCTGCCCTCGAACGAGAACATCGCGGCTTCACGCAGGCCCCTGAGGTACTCGCCCATTGCCCCTCTGCCCCTGAGCTGCGGCAAGTTCAGCGCCGGCCGCACGGTGTACTGCGCCAGCAGGAACGCGCGCCTGCGCCAGCCGCGAAGGTTCTTGCGCCCGAACATCACGGCGTTGAACGCGAAGTGGTAGGCCTGGAACGGTGTGAGCTTGTTTCTACCGGCCACTCCGGCCGTCGCCGATTTCTCGTGCGAGAAGACGCTCGCCGGGACGACGTAGTTGCGGTAGGACGCGGCGGCGCCCCTGAAGCAGAGGTCGGCGTCCTCGTAGTAGAAGAAGTAGTCGGGGTCGAGCAGCCCCACCTCGGTGAGGAACTTCCTGCCCAGCAGCATCGCGCAGCCCGACACGTAATCGACCGCATAGGGGTCGCGCGAGGGAAGCTCGCCGAGGCGGGCGCCCTTGCCGATGTGGCGCGAAAAGCCGGTGAGGTAGCTTATCCTGGCGCCGGCGTACCACACCACGTCCGAGCCCTTGTAGGTGATGACCGGGCCGACAGCTCCGGCATCCGGGGTGCGCCCGTAGAAGTCCACCAGGGTGGCAAGGAACGACGGGTCGGTCACCACGGTGTCGTTGTTGATGAGCAGGACGTAGTCAGCGCCGCGGCCCAGGGCGTCCCGGATTCCGGCGTTGCACCCGGCCGCGAAGCCGAGGTTCTCGCGGTTCTCGATGAGCCGGGCCTGCGCGAAGCGCTCCCTCACGGCCGCCACGGAACCGTCGGTCGAACCGTTGTCCACCACCAGCACCTCGTAGTCCGGGTAGTCCAGCCCGTCCAGGGAGGCCAGGCACTCCAGAGTGTCCTGCATGCCGTTGTAGTTGAGGATGATGATAGAGACGCTGGGCATAACAGGCATTATACCTCAGTGGCGGCGCGGAGAGGCGCTTGCTACTGTGGCCGCCCGGCCGCCTTGTCGGTGCTGTCCCGTTGGGATAACCTGTCACGTATAACACCCAGGGAGAGGCACGTGAAGATCGACAAAGTCAGCATCATAGTTCCCGCGTACAACGAGGAAGAGGCGCTTCCGGGAGACCTCGAGGTCATCATCAAGACGATGGAGGCTTCGCGGTGGGACTGGGAGCTCATCGTCGTGGACGACGGCTCGAAGGACCGCACCGCCGAGATCGCCGCCGGCTTCGACAAGGTCAAGCTGCTCAAGCACCGGGAGAACCGCGGGGGCGGTTTCGCGCGAAACACCGGGATCAAGGCCGCGACCGGCGACGTGGTGCTGGTGACGGACGGCGACGGGACCTACCCCAATCAGGACATCCCCGCGCTGCTGGAGAAGATGGAGGAGGAGGACCTCGACATGGTCGTCGGGGCGCGGACCAAGGAAGCCGGCACCATGAGGTTCCTCAGGATGCGGGCCAAGTGGTTCATCCGCAAGCTCGCCGAGTGGCTCTCCGGCTTCACCATCCCCGACCTCAACTCGGGCCTGCGGGCGATGAAGAAGGACGTCTTCGTGCAGTTCAAGGAGATCCTCCCCTGGGGACATTCCTGGGTTTCGACCATAACGCTGGCGATGCTATCGACCGGCTACAGCGTCGGGTTCATGGAGATCGACTACTACCCCCGCAAGGGGACCAGCACCTTCCATCCGCTCAAGGACACTTACAACTACATCACGCTGGTGATCCGCACGGTGACCTGGTTCAACCCGCTGAAGGTCTTCTTCCCGACCGCGCTGCTGATCATCGCGGCCGGCCTGGTGAAGCTGGTGGTCGACTCGATCCTCTACGGCTACTTCCGGGTCACGGGAACCACCGTGATCGTGCTTCTGGTGGGGATCCAACTGGTGGCGCTGGGCCTCATCGCCGACCTCATCGTCCAGCGGGGCAAGTGAGACCGGACGGGGTGATGCATTGACAGACCCGATCCCGATGGTGGACGTCAGCCGCCAGTACCTGCGGACAGCGCCCGAGACCGATTCGGCCGTGCAGGCCGTGCTGGCGGGCGGCAGATACATACTCGGCGAGAACGTCAAGGCCTTCGAGGGCGAGATGGCCGCCTACCTGGGGTGCTCGCACGCGGTGGGGGTCGGCTCCGGCACCGACGCGCTGCTGTTGATCCTCAAGGCCCTGGGCATCGGTCCGGGCGACGAGGTGGTCACCACCGCGTTCACGTTCTTCGCGACGGCGGAGGTCATCGCCACGCTCGGTGCGACTCCGGTGTTCGCCGACATAGACCCCGGCACGTTCAACATCGACCCCGCCGCCACCGCCTCCCGGGTGACCCCCGCTACCAGGGCGATCATCGCGGTCCACCTGTTCGGGCAGCCGGCGCAGATGGAGGACCTTGCCACCATCGCCGCGTCGGCCGGCGTCCCGCTGATCGAGGACTGCGCCCAGGCCGCCGGGGCCGAGTATATGGGCAGAAAGGCGGGGGCGCTGGCAAGGGCGTCGGCCTTCTCGTTCTTCCCCACCAAAAACCTGGCGTGCGCCGGGGACGGCGGGATGGTCTGCACCGACGACCACGAGCTCGCCGCCAGGGTAAGGATGCTCGCCAACCACGGCCAGAGCGAACAATATCTTCACGCGTGCATCGGGATGAACAGCCGGCTCGACGAGGTCCAGGCGGCCCTGCTGCGGGTGCGGCTGCGCAACCTGGACCGCTGGAACGACGAGCGCCGGGGTATAGCGGTCCGCTACGACAGGGTGTTCGGCGCGGCCGCCCCGTTCGTGGCGCCCGGCTCCAAGCACGTCTATCACCAGTACACGCTGCGGACGCCGGCCCGCGACACTCTTTCGCGCAAGCTGGAGATGGACGACGTCGCCTCCCGGGTCTACTATCCAGTGCCGCTGCACCTGCAGCCTTGCTTCGCCTCGCTGGGCTACTTGCCGGGAGACCTGCCGGAATGCGAGAGGGCGGCGGACGAGGTCCTGTCCCTGCCTATATTCCCCGGCATGACGGATGAAGAGATCGAGCGGGTGTGCGCAGCGGCGGGCGCCTGATGGCCCTCGCGGTCCGATCGGGTGAGAGCCGGTGAAAGAACGGATCCTCGAGATCGGCAGAGGGTCGGCCTGGTACCTGGTCGCGCAGTTGATGTACGCGTTCATGGGCTTCCTATCTGTGCCGATCTTCACGCGCCTGTTCAACCCCAGCCAGTACGGCGTCTACTCGATCGTGGCGACCACGGCGGGGCTGGTGACGATGTTCCTGTCGATCTGGCTCACCACCTCGGTCGTCAGGTTCTACCCCGAGTACGCCAGGCAAGACGAGACAGAGGTCCTCTACACCACGACCTTCAAGTACGTCCCACATTTCCTGGTGGCGACGCTCTTCGTCGCCCTGCCGCTCGCGGCGACGGTGGTCCCCCTGGGGAAGTACAGGCTGGTCACGTGCCTCGGCATCGCGATCATAGCGGTCATGGTGGTCTTCCTGGTCTGCCTCTCGCTGCTGCAGGCAAGGCAGATGGCGAGCTACTACGCCATCATCTACATAGTCTTCGCGATCGGGCGATACATGCTGGGAGCGGCGCTGGCGAAATGGTTCAGCACCGGTGTGGCGGGCATCTTCTGGGGCTGGTTGGGAGTGCTCCTGCTGCTGGTCCCCATCGAGCTGATCGTGCTGGGGGCCCGCCGGCAGATAAAGCGTCACTCATATTCCCCCAAGCTCTTCAAGGAGTTCTTCACGTTCGGCTTCGTGCTGATATTCGTGAGCATACTCGCGCAGGTCCTGTCCGTCTCTGACCGTTACATGGTCGGCGCCTTCAAGGGCTCCTTCCAGGTCGGGCTCTACTCGGTGGTCTACACCCTCGTCCTGGACGTCTACGGCATCATCCTGGCGGCGATACAACTTGGCGCCTTCCCGGTCATCATGAAGACCTACGAGTTCGACGGCGAGGGCCCCACCATCCACCTCATCAGCCGCGTCACGCGCTACATGCTGATACTGACGCTGCCCAGCGCGCTGGGCATGTACCTGCTCAGGGTGAGGCTGCTCTCGGTCATAACCACGGCGAAGTACGCGCCCGCCGCCAACGTCATCCTGCCTCTTTCAGTTGGGATAATGCTGAATAGCCTCGCCTGGCTTCCGTCGCTCGCGCTCTACGTGAAGAAGAAGACCAAGGTAGTGCTGATCCCGGTGATCGTAGCCAGCGTGGTGAACATCGGGCTCAACCTGGCCCTGATACCGAAGTACGGGTACCCGGCGGCCGCCTGGGATACGCTGATTGCCTACGTAATCTACATGGCCCTGATGGTGGTGTACTCGGAGAAGTACATGCACTGGGATTTTCCCTGGCTCGACGCGTTGAAGATAACCGGCGCGACGGTGGCCACGGGAGTCACGCTTTTCTTCCTCAACAAGATCCACATCCACGGAGCTGGCGGACTGGTACTGATAGTCGTAGCCGGAACAGTGGTATTCTTTGCGGTGCTCCTGCTCGTCAGGGGGGTCACCGTCAACGAGCTGGAGTTCACCTGGTCGATGGTTCGCCGGCTGCCCTTCGTGGGCCGGTTCACCGGCGGGAGCCAGCCACCCGAGGAGTGAGAGTTGAGACGAGTCCTGTTCGTGTCCTACTACTTTCCGCCCATTGGCGGGATCGGTACCGAGCGGCCCCTGGCGTTCGCGCGCCTGCTGCCGGAGTTCGGCTGGGAGCCGGTGGTGTTGACCCCGTCCGAGAGCACGATCCGGGTGCTGACGGCGGGCAAGGGTATGGAGATCCCTGAAGGGCTCGAGGTGCGCCGCACGCCTAACCCCGACATCGTCTTCAAACTCAAGAAACTGGGCGGCTACGACCTGGCCAGGAATGTCGAGGAGGAGCTCTTCGGCGGCCTGATCCGCGACGCGGTGCAGCGCGGCGCCAGGATGCGGCTGGTCCGCTTCTTCAAGAACTGGTCGTCATTCCCGGACCGGACCATCGACTGGTACCCGTTCCTGGTGCGCGAGGGCACGAGGCTGCTGTGGACGGGAAGGTTCGACGCGATCTACACGATCTCGCCGCCCTACACAGCGGCCGTGGCCGGCGCTCACCTGAGCGGGCGCACCGGCGTACCCTGGGTCTGCGACATGGCCGACCTCTGGACGCACTGCTTCAACTACATGAGGACCGGACCAGCAGTGAACGTGGACAAGTGGCTCGAACGCCGCACGCTCAAGCGGGCGAGCAAGATCGTCGTGCTCGCCGAGCGGGCCGAGGAGGTGTTCGATTCACCCGGCGCGCGCCTGAGCGACCGCGTGGTCATCGTCCCGCATGGCTACGACGACCGGTCGTTCGAGTCCGTCGAGGCCGTCCGCCAGGACGTACTGACGCTGGTCTACGCCGGGCAGATATCCTACCCGTTCCAGGACCCGGGACCGGTGCTCGACGCGCTCGCCCTCCTGCGCCAGAGGGGGGAAGACCTGTCCCGGTTCCGTTTCGTCTACTTCGGCCAGAGCCACGAAGTCGTGCGCAGGCTGGCCGCCGAGGCCGGAGTCTCCGACCTGGTGGACGTGACGGCCCAGATCCCTTACGAGGAGGCCATGGCCCGGCAGAAGGGCGCTGGCGCGCTCCTGTACATCCAGTGGGAGCCCGGGGGAGAGATAGGGACCTACTCGAAGTTCGCGCAGTACATCGGGGCGCGCCGGCCGATACTCGCGCTGGCGCCGACCCCCGGGGCGGCCGACACCGTGATCGGGGCGACCGGGGCGGGCCGCGTCGCCCGGGGCACGGATGACGTGGCGGCGATAATCTCCGACTGGCTGGCCGAGTACCGACGCGACGGGCGGCTGGGCTACGACGTCGAAGAATCCACTGCGCGGTCTTTCTCGTACCGGGGCAGGGCGAAGGTGATCGCGCGCGTTCTGGACGAGGCCGCGACCGGGCGCTGAAGAACGCGAAGGGAGCTGGGAGCATGAACTGGCTGGACCAGTTGAAGAAGCTGATCGTGCAGGTGATCGTGCCGGACTCCGTGCGGGCGAAGATCTACGCGCGCCGCATGGGAGCGCGCTTCAACATGGGGGCGCACACCTACGGTGCTCCGGTCCTGCGCTTCTGGGACAAGCCCTGGAGCGGGAGTTTCCACGTGGGTAAGTTCTGTTCGATAGGGGACGACGTGCAGGTCTTCCTGGCCGGAGGCCACAGGCTGGACTGGGCCACCACCTACCCGTTTCCCGGATTCGATTCGGAGTGGCCCGAGGCGAAAGGGATCGAGGGTTACCAGCCGTCCAAGGGAGATGTGACGATCGGCAACGACGTGTGGATCGGCTACGGGGTCACTATCCTGTCCGGCGTCACCGTCGGCGACGGGGCCGTGCTGGCGGCGAGGGCCGTCGTCTCCCGGGACGTCGAGCCTTACACGGTCGTGGCGGGCAACCCTGCAGAAGAGATCGCCGCCAGGTTCGACGACGAGACCGTGGCGCGGCTGCTGGCCCTTGCCTGGTGGGACTGGCCCGAGGCGAAGATCCGGGCCAACATGCGCGCGCTGTGCAGCGCCGACGTGGACCGTCTTCTCGAGGTGGACTGACTAACTCCGTCCGCCGCCAAGCCTGCTGAAGAGCTCGGCCAGGCGCCGGCCGTCGGCCGCGAAGTTGTATTCCTCCAGTACCGCCAGACGGCCTCGCCCTCCCAGCGACCGCCGCAGGCGGGGGTCCTCGAGTTCGATCACGCGGTCGGCCAGGTCACGCGCGTCGCCAGCCCTGAACACCAGCCCCGCGCCGCTTCCCTCTACGACCCTTTTCATCTCGTGGCAGTCGCTGACCACGACGGGCCGCTCCATCAGCATGTACTGGAAGAGCTTGAGGGGGAGCGCCATGTCGCACTCGTACGACATATTCAGGGACGGTACCACGCAGACGGTGCTCCGAGTGATGATGTCGGGCACGCTCTCGAACGGGACCCAGCCGCCGAACTCGACCGCTTCATCGAGCCCGCGGCTCGCGACTTGCTTCCGCAGCACGGGGACGTATCCGCCGTCCCCGAACAGCAGGAGCTTCGCCCCGGGTATCGCTTCGCGGATGCGTGGCATGGCCGCTATGGCTGTCTGAATGCCCCTCTCGATGCTTCCCATGGATCCGACGTACGTGATGGTGAACGTCTGGCTCACCCCTGCGGCGCCGGCGCCGGAGCGAAGCTGCTCGATCACCTCTACGTCGGCGTAATTCGAGACCAGCACCATCTTCTCCCTGGGGACGCCGGGGTAACGCCGGTGCAGCACCTCAACGAACATAGGGCTCACCACCAGGACCGCGTCGGCCATGACGCAGGCGTCTCTCTGGATCCTCTCGAGCTTCTCGATGGAGTTGAAGAGCCGCCAGGTCCAACCCCGGCTCGCGCCCTTCTCCATCTCCGGGTAGTCCTCGCGCAGGTCGAGCACCACCGGAAGACCGGCCTTACGGGCCGCCCGCGCGGCTACGAAGAAAGGCTTGAGCTCGTGGACATGGACGAGGTCGAAGCCCCCACGCCCGATGAAGCGTTTGATGCGCCGCGACCAGAGGGGATGGCGGCGGTAAGAGGTCACCTTGAGGATGACGTTGCAGATCTTCATGAGGAAGTCGGAGCGGGCGATGCGCTCGACGTCCACGCCGAGCTCCTCGCCGGAGCCGGGCGATCCCTTCTCACCGGCGCTGAGCGCGCTCACCTGGAACCCGGTACCGACGAGCGCCCGCGCCTCCGTAGCCGCGCGCAGCTCGCCCGGGAACGGCAGAGTCGGCATGATCGTGGCGATCCGCAATCAGGCGCTCCTGACCTCGCCGGTGTCGCGAGCAGGCACCCCGACGTAGAGCCGCCCGGCGGGCACGTCATCGATGACCACCGCGCCCATGCCCACGATGGCGCCTTCTCCGATGGTTATGCCGGCAAGCAGGCAGGCCCCCGCGCCGACTGCGGCCCGCGCTTTGACGGTCGGGCCCTTGAAGATCGCGTCCCGGGACATATCCAGGTTGCGGTCGTTGGTGGTCACCACCTTGGGGCCGATGAACACGCCTTCCTCGATAGTGGTCTCGCCGGTGATGTAGGCGCCGGTCATTATCCTCGAGCACGCGCCGACGGTGACCCGCGACTCCATCGTGACCATCCTGCCGACCAGTGCCGCTTTCGCCAGGGCGCACTGCTCGCGGATGCCGGCCAGGTCGCCGACGTAGCACTCACTTTCGAACGTGCTCCCGGCGTAGATCACGCAGGAGCTGCCCACCACGCAGTCCGGGCCTATCCGCAGCGGACTCACCGCCTCCACGGACCTGGTGCTGGCCGCCGCGGCTCTCGGCTGCTTTCCGAGGGTGCTGTTCGAGCCGACCTCGCAGCCCTCGCCGATCACGGTGCCGGAGAGTATGACCGCTCCGTGGCCTATCGTCACGCCCCGCCCGATGGCGGCGCCGTCCTCTATCACGGCGTTGTTGCCGATATGGCACCCTGCCCCGATCTGCGCGTCTTTCGAGACATAATAATCCGCAGCCATTCCATGCCTTTCGAGGTGGTTGATGCAGGTCGCGGTTCCGGTGAAGTATAACATTACACGCCTCGATGCGGGGCCGTTCATTGAACGCCTACCGGCGTTGAGATATCATCATTTTCGCGACGTCCCCCGGTCAGGCAACTGACGTCTTGTGGCGTTTCAGGCCGCATCTGGCGCCGGCCCCGGGGATCAACGGCGCATCCGGACAGCGACGAGGAGAAAGGCCGCGGGAGTTGGCTGAAACGGAGACGGGAGAGCGCAAGGTCAAAGCCGCCGTGCTCGGCATCGGGTACATGGGAAGAAACCACACCCGGATTCTTTCCGACCTGCCCGGGGCGGAGCTCGTCGGAATATTCGACAGTGACCAGGCCCGGGCCGAAGAGGTCGCCCTCGAGCTCGAGACGCGCGCTTTCGCCGGGGCCGACGAGCTGATGGAGGCCGCCGAGGCGGTGGTGATCGCCGTGCCCACCCACGAGCACTATGCCTACACCACCCGCGCGCTTCAGATGGGATGCGACGTCCTGGTGGAGAAGCCGATAACCGAAAGCCTCAAGGAGGCTTCAGAGCTCTGCGGGATGGCCCGCGAGAAGCGCCTGCTCCTGCAGGTCGGCCACGTGGAGAGGTTCAACCCGGTGTGCCTGGAGCTCCCGCGACTGGTGAGCGATCCGATCTACTTCTCCTGCGAGCGACTGAGCCACGTGGTGCCGGACTGGCAGGGCAAGACGGGCGTGGTGCTCGACCTGATGATCCACGACCTGGACCTGGTGCTGAGCCTGGTCCAGTCGCCGGTCGCGACCGTCAACTCGGTCTGCGCCAACCTGAGCTCGATGGCGGGCGACCTGGCGATAGCGCAGGTCAAGTTCGAGACCGGAGCCATCGCCAACTTTGTCGCCAGCCGGGTGAGCCAGGCGAAGGTCCGCAGGATATCGGTGACGCAGCCGGAGGAGGT
Source organism: Candidatus Anoxymicrobiaceae bacterium (assembly GCA_036781505.1). Taxonomy (GTDB): domain Bacteria; phylum Actinomycetota; class Geothermincolia; order Fen-727; family Anoxymicrobiaceae; genus FEN-680. Next base: position 22,516 of record DAIQAV010000004.1, read on the forward strand.
CATCAACATCGACCTGCTGCGGCAGACGATCGCCGTGCACCACCTGATATCGAACGACTACTTCTTCGACCAGAGGATGGGATACAAGCAGGAGACCGTGACCGAGATACCGTATCTCTCGCGCCACGGAGAGCCCCTGCGCTTCGAGCTGGAGAGCTTCGTCAGCTCCGTGGCCACGCGCACCACCCCCCTGGTGACCGGCGAGGACGGCATGAAAGCGCTTGCCCTGGCGCTCGAGATAGTCAAGACCTGTGATTGAGCCCGGCCCGGTTGCGGCGCAGGGCGCATATGATAACGTTGGCGCATCGGCCCCGGGCCGCAATCCTCGAAGTGACCGCCAGAAGCTGGACAGGAGGTTCAAATGAGTACGTCAGTGTCCGAGACGGCGATGATAGCGGACGATTGCGTGCTGGGCCTCAACGTGGTCATCAAGGACCGGGTGAAGATCGGTCAGGGCTGCGAGATCGGTGACGGCGTGGTCATCTTCGACGACACCACCATCGGCGAGGGCGTCTCCATCGAGGCGAACTCGGTCATCGGGCGCCAGCCGAAGTCGGGCAAGAACAGCACGCGACGGGTCAGCCCGATGCCGCCGCTGGAGATCGGCAACGGCGTTATCATCGGAGCCAACACCGTCATATACGCCGGCACCGTGCTGGAGGACGACGTGATGGTGGCGGACCTTGCCTCCATACGGGAGGGATGCCGGATACGAAAGGCAGCCATCATCGGTCGCTCGGTGATGGTCGAGTGCCACGCCGAGATAGGGGAGAGGACCAAGATCCAGACCCAGAGCCACATCACCGGCGACATGGTTGTCGAGGAGGACGTGTTCTTCGGCGCCCAGGTCGTGACCATGAACGACAAGTACATGGGAACCAAGGGCGATTATTACATGGGCCCGCGGGTCAAGAGGGGCGCGGCGGTGGGCTGCAACGCCACCATACTGCCGGGCGTGACCGTCGGCGAGGACGCGATAATCGGCGCCGGCTCCGTGGTGGTAAAGGACGTTCCCGACGGGGAGACGCACGTCGGTCTGCCGGCGAAGAAGATAGAGAAGGGGACCGAAGCTCAAGTGTGAGGCCGCGCGTGCGAGCAGGCCGAGCCGCTCACCGTCCGCGGGATCGATCATTCCGGCGTGCTGGTTGAAGGGAGCAGTTTGAGTTCCTCCAGGAAACGGAAGACCGGGATCGCCTACGTGGTCGGCACCAGGCCGGAGATAATCCGCTCGGCGACCGTGGTGTCGGCCCTGAAGGCCGACCCCGAGGTGAGATTCAACCTGGTGCACACCGGGCAGCACTACGACTTTCTGATGGACCGGGTGTTCTTCAGGGAGCTCGCCATCCCCAGGCCCAGCATCAACATCGGTGTGGGCTCGGGCACCCATGCCGAGCAGACGTCCGTGATGATGCTGGAGATGGAACGGTACTTCGAGCGCACCAGGCCCGAGATAGTCGGTGTGTTCGGCGACACCAACTCCGGGCTCGCGGCCGCGATCGCCGCGGTTAAGCTCCAGATCCCCGTGGCCCACCTTGAGGCCGGCTGCCGCGAGTGGGAGATGGACATGCCCGAGGAGATAAACCGACGTCTGATGGATCACTGCTCGCGCGTCAACCTCGCGGTCTCGGAGGTGTCGGCGGAAAACCTGAGGCGGGAGAAGGTGGCCGGCGACGTCTACAACCTCGGTGACCCGCTCTATGACGTCTATCGCGCCTGCCGCAAGGTGTCGGATGGGCTGGAGCTCTGGCGCGGGCTGGGCCTGAAGAAGAACGGCTATGCGCTGCTCACGCTCCATCGGCCCGCCAACGTTGACGACGAGAGGACGCTCGACGCGATTCTATCGGTGCTGTCCTCGTGCGCCGACCTGCCGGTGGTCTTTCCGGTGCACCCGCGCACCAGAAAACATCTCAAGTCGCGCAAGCGGCGCCTGTACAACTTCACGATGATCGACCCGCTTTCCTATCATGACATTCTCAGCGTGCTCGGCGGGGCCGCCCTCGCCGTAACCGACTCGGGAGGGCTTCAGAAGGAGGCGTTCTGGTCCCGGGTTCCCTGCGCCACGGTCCGGCAGAACACGGCCTGGAGCGAGACGGTGGACTTTGGGGTCAACTTCCTCACCGGGAAGGAACCGGAAGGGATACGCGAGGTGCTCGAAGAGGTGATCGGGGGACGCGGCGAGATAAAGAAGCGCTTCAAGGGATTGCCCAACCCCTATCACAAGCGCGAAACGACCGGCAGGACGGTAGGACTCATGAAGAAATACGCCAGGGAGGGCTGGTAAATGGAACTTAAGGGAAGATCGCTGATGGTGACGGGAGGAGCCGGTTTCATCGGCAGTCACCTGGTCGACAGGCTCATTGCTGAAGAGCCCTCCAGGATTGTGGTGTGCTCCAACTATTTCCTCGGCAGCAGGAACAACCTGGCCGACGCCGAGGAGAAGTTCGACGCCATAAGCGTGCACCAGGTCGATATCGCCGACTACGAAGCGGTCCGCAAAATCGTCGCCGACGAGGGCGTGGAGGTCGTCTTCAACCTGGCGGTGATCCCGCTGCCGACCTCGCTGGAGAAGCCGGAGTGGACCATCGAGGAGAACGTGCGCATGTCGACCAGCATGTGCAGGCTGGCCAGGGAAGGGCTCATCTCGACGCTGGTGCAGTTCTCCTCGTCTGAGGCCTATGGCTCGGCGCGCTACTCGCCCATGGACGAGCAGCACCCGCTGAACCCGGAGACCCCTTACGCGGCCAGCAAGGCCGCCACCGATCACATCGCCCTCTCCTATGGCAGGACTTTCGGCATCGACGTGGCGGTGGTGAGGCCGTTCAACAACTACGGGCCGAGACAGAACTGGGGCCAGTACGCGGGGATAATCCCGCTGACCATCAAGAGGATCATGATGGGGGAGCCCATCACCGTGTACGGAGACGGGCGGCAGACCCGGGACTTCATCTACGTGACCGACACCGCCGAGGCGGTCGTGGCGATAGCAAAATCCGAGAAGACCAGGGGCATGGTCCTCAACGCGGCGACCGGCCAGGAGGTCGCCATGATAGACCTCCTTACCATGATCGCCGAGGCGATGGACTACTCCGAACCCTTCAAGCACGTGGAGGCGCGGCCGGGCGACGTGCGCAGGCACATCGCCGACGTCAGCCTGATCAGGGAGCTCGTCGGCTTCGAGCCCCGAGTCGGGATCGCCGACGGCATCAAGACCACCGTAGAGTGGTACAAAGCGAACATGAAGCCGTGAGGTACCCCCGCTAGAAATCCTCCAGGATGCAGCTCGACGTCGCTATGCCGGACCCGATGGTCGGGGGCACCCCGCCGCCGAAGTGCGTGGAGGCGCCTGCCAGGTAGAGCCCCGGCACCGCCTTCGACCTCAGCCTGGGCCTGAAGAAGGCGCTCGCCATGATGTCGTTCTGCAGGGCGTACACCGCGCCGCCGGGGCTACCAATAGTTCCTAAATCGATAGTCATATATAGTCAGTACTATGCTACTATTACCACATGAAACTGTCCGATTGGGCCAGAGAACAGGGAGTCTCATACCAGACGGCGTGGCGCTGGTACAAAGCCGGCAAACTTCCCGTGCGGTACGAACAGATGCCGTCTGGAACAATAATCGTTCATCCAGAAGCGCCGCCGGCGCAGACCCGTGTAACTATCTACGCTCGCGTATCCTCAGCGGACCAGAAGCAGGATCTGGCGCGCCAGGCAGACCGCCTCGCGAGTTACGCCTCTGCGAACGGGTGGCCCATAGTCTCCGTCGTGGAAGAGGTAGGCTCCGGGCTCAACGGGCGGCGCAAGAAGCTCCTCAAGCTCCTTGCCGACCCGTCGGTAGGCATGATCCTGGTAGAACACCGCGACAGGCTCGCCCGCTTCGGAGTGGAGTACATTGAGGCCGCTCTCGTGTCACAGGGCAGGAGTATCATCGTAGCCGATGAGACAGAGGAGATGGCAGACATCTGGCAAGACTTCATAGATGTTGTTACCTCTATGTGCGCGAGGATCTACGGGAAGCGCGGCGCGAGGAACAGGGCAAAAAAAGCGGTAGCGGCGGTGAAGGACCATGAAGGTTAAGCGGGCCTACAAGACAGAGCTCAAACCGAACGAGACACAGAAGAACCTGCTCGCCCGGCACTGCGGTGCCGCTCGCTTCGCCTACAACTGGGGACTCGCCAGAAAGGTTGAGTCCTATCAACTGACCGGAAAGTCGCCATCGGCCATAGACCTGCACCGCGAGCTCAACGCGCTCAAGAAGACGGAACTGTCCTGGCTCTATGAAGTCTCAAAGTGCGCGCCGCAGGAGGCGCTACGTGACCTCGACCGAGCCTTCAATAACTTCTTCAGGCGCTGTGAGCTCAAGAGCGGGGGAAAACACAAGGGAAGGGTGGGCTACCCGCGCTTCAAGAGCCGCAAGCGCGGCATGGGCTCTTTCAGGCTCACCGGCTCAGTCCATGTAGAAGAGCGTAGGATCAAGCTCCCGTGCCTGGGCTGGATAAGGCTCAAGGAGAAGGGATATCTGCCGGCGGAGAGCGAGACCGTGCACATTCTGTCGGTGACCGTCTCCGAGCGCGCTGGCAGATGGTTTGTCTCTCTGCAGGTCGAAGAAGAGAAGCCCGAGCCAGTTGCCGCTTCGGGCCCCGCTGTCGGAATCGACCTGGGAGTGAAGACGCTCGCGGCCTGCTCCTACGGGCAGGATGAGCACATACACTACGAGAACCCCAGGGCGCTCTACGCCGGCGCCAGAAAACTGGCAAGGCTCCAGAAGAAGCTATCCCGGCAAGAGAAGGGCTCCAATCGGCGTGAAGTCACGAAGAAGAATATTGCACGTCAGCACTACCTCATCGCCTGTGTGCGCTCGGATGCCATCCACCAGGCGACCTCGCAGATCGTGGCGAAAGCCAAGCCGCACTCAACGAGGCCGCGCCTGATAGGAATCGAGGACCTGAACGTGTCCGGGATGATGAAGAACCACCGCCTGGCAAAGTCCGTGGCCGACGCCTCCATGAGGGAGTTTAGGAGGCAGATCGCCTACAAGTGCGCCTGGTACGGCATAGAGCTGCTTGTGGTTCCGCGCTTCGAGCCGACGTCCAAGCCATGCTCCAGGTGCGGCTGGGTCAAAGAGGACCTCACTCTCTCAGACCGGACGTTCGGGTGCGAGGCTTGTGGGCACACGGCCGACAGGGACGACAACGCTGCAGACAACATACGATTGCTCGCCGTGAGTTCCACGGAGAGGTTAAACGGACGTGGAGGCGACGTAAGACCTCTCAATTCTGAGAGGCAGATGCCTGAGAAGCGTCAACTGAAACTGGCCGGATGAGAGATTCGACTATGTTTCAGGGAACGG
>DAIQAV010000005.1:0-13014 GCA_036781505.1 Candidatus Anoxymicrobiaceae bacterium
TCGTCCTCCAGAAGGAGGACAAGGAGGGTCGGCTGATCCTGTCCAAGAAGCGCGCCCAGTACGAGCGCGCCTGGGGCAACATCGAGCGCATTAAGGATGAGGACGGGATAGTCGAAGGCGAGGTCATCGAGGTCGTCAAGGGAGGCCTCATCCTCGACATAGGCCTGCGCGGATTCCTGCCGGCCTCGCTGGTGGACATGCGGCGCGTGAAGGACCTCAACCAGTTCCTGGGCCGCGCACTGGAGGCAAAGATCATCGAGCTCGACAAGAACCGCAACAACGTCGTGCTCTCGCGGCGCGCCTACCTCGAAAAGATGAAGTCGACCGAGCGCAAGGAGTTCCTGGAGAGCCTGCAGAAGGGCACCAAGCGCACCGGCTCGGTCTCGAGCATCGTCAACTTCGGGGCGTTCGTCGACCTCGGTGGCGTCGACGGCCTGATACACATCTCCGAGCTCTCCTGGAGCCACGTCGACCACCCCTCGGAGGTGCTCGCCGTAGGCGACGAGGTCAGCGTGGAGATCCTGGACGTGGACCTCGAGCGCGAGCGTGTGTCGCTATCTCTCAAGAAGGCGCAGGAGGACCCCTGGGAGAAGCTCGCCAAGGAGCAGCCCGCCGGCTCTACCGTGCACGGCAAGGTGACCAAGCTCGTTCCGTTCGGCGCGTTCGTCGAGATCGCACCCGGGGTCGAAGGGCTGGTGCACATCTCCGAGCTGGCCTGGGAGCATATTGAGTTCCCCGAGGAGGTCGTCTCGGTGGGAGAAGAGGTCGACGCCAAGATCATCGACATCGACCTGGACCGCAGGAGGATATCGCTGTCCCTCAAGCAGCTCTCCGCTCCCGGTGAGGTGGAGTACCGCTACGAGGACGAAGAGCAGGCGGAGCCCGAGCTGGTGGACGCGGTCGACTACGAGGAGCAGGCGGCCGGAGAAGGCGAGGCGCCCGCCCCAGAGCCGAGTGACATGGCGGATATCGCCTCGGAGGCGGTGGAGATCGTGGCTTCGGTGGAGGACATAGAGTTGCAGGTCGCGGCGGGCGAATTGGAAGCGGTAGAGGAAGCAATCGAGGAAGCCGTCGTCGAGGAAGCCATTGAGGAAGCTATCGAGGAGGCCGTAGAGGAAGTTATCGCGGAAGCCGTCGTCGAGGTCATCGAGGAAGTCGTCGAGGAAGAGCTCGAAGCCGAGCTTGAGGCCGAGATAGTCGCTGAGATAGAGTCCGAGATCGAGGCCGTCGAGGATGCCGTGGAGGCCGTCGAGCCGACCGAGGCGGATGTCGCGGACGCTTCTGAGGAACCGGAGCCCGCCGAAGCCGGTGAGGTCGAGGCCGCCGAGGAGCTCGCGGAGCCCGGCGCCGAGGACGGCTCGCTCGAGTCGATCCTGGCCGAGATGAAACGCAAAGGCCAGCAGGAGTAGGGTTGGGTCATCCTGAGGTATGGGGCCCGGCAGGGGGCCGGCTGCTGATAGTGGGCCTGACCGGGGGCATCGCCTCCGGCAAGAGCGAGGTGGACAGCGAGCTCGAGAGGCTGGGTCTGCCCGTGGTGGACGCCGACGCGCTGGCGCGGCAGGTTGTGGAACCCGGAACCCCCACATACGATACCCTGGTGCGGCAGTTCGGTGACTGCGTGCTGGACGAGCACGGGTGCGTCGACCGGGCCGCACTGGCGTCGATCGTATTCGGAGACGAAGAGAAGCGGGTGTTGCTCAACAGCATCACACATCCCGCCATTTTTCAGGAGATGATGCGACGCGTGGCCGAGCGCGCCGAGACTTTGAGGAATGGCGAGGTTCCCGCCATCGTCCTCGATGCGGCCCTGATCGTCGACGCCGGGGTTACGGGGGTCTTCGATCTGATCGTGGTGGTGATCGCCGACGAGGAGACTCGCGTGAGAAGGATGACTTCAGAGCGGGGCATGGCCGAGGCCGAGGCTCGCGGAAGGATCGCCGCCCAGGCGCCGGACCCGGAGAGGCAGGCGACGGCCGACATCGTCATAGAGAACGACTCGACGATCGAGGAGCTGCACCGGAGGGTCTCTGAGGCATTCGAGAGAATAGCGGAGCGGGCGCGGAAGGATTACTCCTGAGGCTTCTCGCCTTCCTCTGAGATGCTGGCCAGGAACGGGAACATCATGCGGAGCCGGTACTCTATCTCCTTGTCTATCTCGTCCATGTAGAGATCGTAGACCGGGCACCCCATCTGCAGGCACAGGAGCATGCTGCGCGAGCCGCGGGGGTTGGAGACTTCCCAGCACTTCTTCTTCTCGAGATAGGCCTTGCAGTTAAGGTATTGGGCGGCTGAGCACTTCTTGATGTCCCAGCAATTCTTATCATCCGTCATGTGACCCAAGTTAGCATGTCTCATTTCTTGGGTCAAACTTGCATGGCAAAGCAACTTCAGCTTAAGACGCCTTCGCGCCGATATCCGGAGTGCAGGATGCTATCAGGAGCCACGGACACTTTGCTGGAGATGAATCTATTGGCACGGGACACGCGCAAACCCGGGAATGACCAGGACAAACCACGCGCGCGTTCGCGCATAGCAATGGGGAGAAGGGCCGCCGCGGTCGCGGTGGTTCTCGCGGTCGTGCTGGCCGCCTCCATCGGAGGATTCGCCGCTGCGCCGGCGTCGGCGGGGAGCCGGACCAACTGGTATTTCGCGGAAGGATATACAGGCGGCGGCTTCCAGGAATACATCTGCATCGCCAACCCCGACGCTACTGCGGCTACGGTCAGCGGCGAATTCCTCTTCAACGGCGGGGGCTCGGTCTCCAGGAGCTTTACCATTAACGCCCAATCGCGGTTCACCATCGACGTAAATTCGGTGGTCGGAGCCGGAAAAGAGGTTTCGGCTGTCATGACCTCCGACCATCCGGACCTTGCGATGGAGCGGCCGATCTATTTCAACTACAGCGGAGGGCTGGTCGGCTCGCACTGTGTCACCGCGGCGCCCGCGCTTTCACGAACCTGGTACTTCGCGGAAGGTTACACGGGGCCGGGCTTCGACGAGTACGTCTGCGTACTCAATCCGAACCCGTCCGCCGCCTCTCTCACCTTCAAGTTCCAGACCGTCACCGGCCAGGAAGTCAGGGGCGGCGAGGTGCCCGCGATGTCCAGGGCGACCTTCAAGGTCAACGACCTGCTGGGCGCCAACCGCGAATCCTCCCTGGCTCTATCGTCCAGCCAACCGGTGGTGGCTGAGCGCCCGATGTACTTCTCGTACACCTCTTCGTGGGGGGCCACCCTCACCGGCGGCCATTGCGTGATGGGTGCCACCGGCCTCTCCGGGAGCCGTTTCTTCGCGGAAGGGACGACGCGAGCAGGCTTCGACGAGTGGCTGACGCTGCAGAACCCCGGCACGTGTGCCATTACCGTGTCCGCCACCTACCAGATGGGAACCGGACAGGGCGCGCCTGTCACGCGCGCGTATCAGGTCGGCGCCCTCCAGCGCCGTACGGTCCCGGTGGCGCTCGAGGTCGGCAGGGGGAAGGACGTCAGCGTACTGCTGTCCTCGTCCGCGCCGTTCCTCGCCGAGAGGCCGATGTACTACGGGTTCTCTCACAGCGGGCTCGATTTCCAGGGCGCGTCCTGCGCACTCGGCAGCCCGGCGGCCTCCACGGATAAGTACTTCGCCGAAGGGTACACGGGGCAATTCTTCGAGCAGTGGCTGTGCCTGCAGAACACCTCCACCTCGGACGCCGCGGTCGAGATCACCTACATGACCCAGGAGCGTGGCGCGCTTGGAGCAAAGACCATCACGATCGGGGCCGGTCAGCGCGTCACGGTCTTCGTCAACGACGACGCGGGGCCGAACCTGCAGGTGTCCACCAGGGTGCGCGTGGTGAAGGGCACCGGCGTGATGTCGGAGTCCTCCATCTACTTCGACAAGACTCGCTGGCCGATGCCCTGCTCCAGCGGCGCCCAGTCCGCCAAAACCGTGCCGGTACCGGCGGGAAGCTTGTACGGCCTCTGCTTCAGCCCCTACCTGGTGCAGGACCCCAGCCAGGGGGTCGTAGCGACCTCCACCGTCTCCTCCCTGATCACGGGGGTCGCGAAGTACAGCGGCTGGATACGGACCTTCGGCTCGGAGGGCGAGTGGGGGGAGATGCCGGCGCAAGCCAGGTCGGCGGGCATGCAAGTGGCGGGAGGCTGTGACATCTATACTGACCTGGGCAGGAACGCGAGCGAGGTCGCCGCGCTGACTGCGCAGGCCAGGTCCAGGCAGATCGACATGGCGGTCGTGGGCGACGAGGTGCTGCTGGGCAACGCGCTGCCAGAGGACCAGATGATCTCCTACATCAACCAGGTCAAAGCCGCGGGCATCCCCACCGGGACCAGTGACTCATGGGACGAGTGGCTGAGCCACCCCAGGCTCATGGCCGCCTGTGACGTCATCCTGATCAATGTCTACCCGTACTGGGAAGGGTGCAGCGTCGAGACCGCTGTCGGCCGCGTAGCCGACTACTACCGGCAGGTGAAAGCGGCCGCGGGCAACAAGACCGTCATAATCGAGACTGGATGGCCGACAGGCGGCGAGGTCAAGGAAAGCGCTGTGCCGGGCGCGGCCAACGCCGCCAGGTTCCTTTCGGAGTTCATGTGGTGGGCTAACTCGAGCGCCGTCCCCTACTTCTATTTCGAGGCCTATGACGAGCTTTGGAAAGCCAGCCGCGAGGGTGCCTGCGGAAGATACTGGGGGCTCTGGGACGAGAACGCCCGGCTCAAACCGGAGATTGCCGCGGTATTGAAGCCTCGTTGATTCCCCAAGATAGGGTTTTGCCCTCCGAGGAAGAAGATTCACCCGAAACAACTGGCCTTTGCGGCGTTACGCCGCGTGACGACGAGACGGATTGTCCGAGAGGGACGGTAGTTGAAGAAGATAATCATCGTCTTAGCCGAGGACGACCACCAGATTGCGAGCCTGGTGAAGTTCAAGCTTGAAAAAGACGGGTTCACGGTGCATCTGGGCGAGAACGGACGCGTGGCACTCGATCTGATAAACAAGACGGTTCCCGACATGGTGATCCTCGACGTCATGATGCCGGTGATGGACGGCTTTGACGTCCTGCGCACCCTCAAGTCTTCCGACGACACCTCGAGCATCCCGGTGATAATGCTGACCGCTCGCGAGATGGAGGAGGACGTGCTCAAGGGGTTCGACCTCGGCGCGGTGGACTACATGACCAAACCGTTCAGTCCCTCGGAACTGTCGGCGCGGGTAAGGGTCAACCTCGATGGCAAGCTGAGGTGAGCCATGGCCTGGACGCTGGCGCACTCGACCGCACACGTCGTGGAGATACTCTCCTTTTCGATCGTCGTGATGTTCGTGGTCCTGATCGCTGTCTTCGCGGCGCTCATCGTCATGCGCCTGGTCCTCTCCAGGAGAGAGGCGCGCCTCGAGGCGATCAGGGAAAAGATCAGGCCGCTCGTCCGTGACCTGCTCACCAGCGAACCCGACCCGGAGGGGGCCGAGTGGAAGGCGGAGCACCTGGTCCCTCGCGCCGACTACCACCAGTTGGAGCAGGTCCTGCTCGAGAACGCCAGAATCGTGAAGGGCTCGGAGTTGGGCGTCCTCACTTACATCTTCGAGAACATGGGCTACGTGGATGAGGACATACGGAACGTAAGGCAAGGCAAGGACTTCAAGAAAGCCGAGTCGGCTTTTCACCTCGGGATCTCGAGGTCTGAGCGCGCGGTGCCCTACCTGCTGGCCGCGCTGTCTGAGCCGGACGAGCGGGTTGTCTTCTCCGCCTTGAACGCGCTGGCCCACATCGGCACCCCCGAGGCGGTGGATGGCGTCATGGACTTCATCTCGGGCGACCGCACGATCCAGAGCTCGCGGGTCGGCGAGGTGGTGCTCGAGCAGAAGAGGGCGTTCGCGCCCCTCATCCGCGGACACCTGGTGGAGGGCACCCTGCCGCCCGAGCGGCTGGGCCTGCTGATCGATCTCGCGGGGGCCATCCGCGACGCGCAGTCCGCTCCGGCGCTGATGGCTTACCTCGACAGCGAGCATGACTTGCTGCGCTCGAAGGCGGCCAGGTCACTGGGTCTCACTGGAGACATCGGCAGTTGTGACGCCCTCGAGAGCGTCCTGGACGACCCCTCGGGCGAGGTACGCGCCCAGGCGGCGGAGTCGCTGGGACAGCTCAGCTGCACCGACGCGATAAGCTCGCTGGCGCGGGCCATCCGCGACCCGGAGCTGCGGGTGAAGATGAGCGCGGCGATCGCCCTGACCAAGCTTGGGACTGAGGGCCACAACGCGCTGGCCGAGAGGCTGGCCGTCGAAGAGGAACAGGAGCGCGGCGTCGTGGCGGAGGTCCTGGGGACCGAGGACATCAGGCTCCGCGGCATGCCGGGGGTGAGCCGCGCATGATGACGGCCAACGACTGGTGGGGCGTGGTGATCATTACCATAAACTTCCTGGTCTTCGGCTACTTCGTCGTGGTCAACACCACCTACCTCGGTCTCTTCATAGCAGCATTCGTCTCGGCAGGGCGTTACGTGGCGCACAAGCGGCTGGTGGACCTGGACGAGCTGTTCCGGTCGCCGCTCACGCCGAAGGTGTCGGTGATAATCCCGGCCTACAACGAGTCGGCGGGCATCGTCGAGTCCGTGCGGGCGGCGCTGATGCTCAAGTATCCGCGCTTCGAGGTGATAGCCGTGAATGACGGGTCGACCGACTTGACGATCGCGGAACTGGTCCGCGGCTACGACCTGCGGCAGGTCACCAAGGTGGTGGAGCGGCCGGTTCCGTGCGCGGACATCGTCGGCGTCTACATCTCGACGGTCTACGACAACCTGATCGTCATCGACAAACAGCACGGAGGCAAAGCCGACACCTTGAACGCCGGGATCAATGTCTCAACCGGCGACATCATAGTCACCGTCGACGCGGACTCGCTGATCGAGCCGGACGCGCTGCTGAAGATCGCCAGGCCTTTCCTGGAGAAGCCGGGCGAGACGGTGGCCGTGGGGGGCGTCGTGCGCGTGCTCAACGGCTGCACCGTGACGTCAGGCAACGTCACCGAGGTCAGGCTGCCACACGGGTTCTGGGCGAACGTTCAGATCATCGAGTACCTCAGGGCTTTCCTCGGCGCGCGCATGGGCTGGTCGACGATGAACGCCCTGCTGGTGGTGCCCGGCGCGTTCGGCGCCTTCGACCGCCGGTCGCTGATCGAGGTGGGGGGCTACCTGCGGGACACGGTCGGGGAGGATATGGAGCTCATCATGCGGATGCACCAGTACTTCCGCAAGAACAAGCGGGAGTACCGCATACGGTTCATCCCGGACCCGGTGTGCTGGACCCAGGTCCCGGTCAAGATGCAACAGGTCGCCAGCCAGCGCGACAGGTGGCAGCGAGGAATGATCGAGTCGCTGCGCGCCCATGAGACCATGATCTTCAACCCGACCTACGGCCCGGTGGGGATGTTGTCGATGCCGTTCTACTTCTTCTTCGAGATGCTCGGGCCCGTGGTGGAGCTGCTCGGTTACGCGGTCATCGTGCTTGCCCAGATCTTCGGCTTCCTTGGCCTCGAGTTCCTCTGGCTCTTCCTCAGCGTGGCGGTGCTCTATGGGATTATCGTATCGCTCCTGGGAATCGCGCTCGAAGGCGTGGCGCTGCAGCACTTTCCAAGGCTTTCCTCACTGGCCAAGATGACGTTTTTCGCCCTGCTGGACAACCTGGGCTACCGCCAGGTGAACACCTGGTGGCGCACCAAGGCCTACGTGACCTACTACACCAGGCGGTCCAAGTGGGGAGACATGGAGCGCTCCTCCTACCAGGGGGCGCACGGGAAAGAGCCTACCGCCTGATCTCGCTCACTGCGGCGCCGGCGGCACCTGAGTGCTGTTGAAGCTCCCGTACAAGGCGCGCATGTCGACGTAGCTCTGCTTGAACCTCTCGGTGTATTTCGGCTGGTCCCATCCCCTCCAGGCGAAGGGGCCGATCGCGTGGCCGAAGGACTTTCCGCTCGAGGAACGCGGTGCGAAGTCCGCCAGACTCCCGCCCGAGGTCGTAGCCGCGAAGAAGGTGAACCCGGGGGTCTTGACCGTGCCCAGGCTGTCGGTCACCAGGTTCATCATGCCGTCGGGACCGGGCGGTAGGCTGCGCGACTCGTCGAATATGACGCGGTTCGAGGAAGGGTCAGTCACGTTGAGGAGTCCCCAGGGCAGGCGGACGACCACGCGCGAGCCGACGGGGTCGATGTACCAGTTGCCCAGCGAGCTGTAACGTGGGTCCTTGATGCTGAACGCTCCATAGCGAAGGACGCTCTGGTCAGTGGAGATGGTCGGGAAGACCTGTCCCGTGGCGGTGTCGATCTGCGCCCTGTTGGTGACGTAGGTGGTGTGCTCGAACGCCGGGTCGGTGGCGCCGGCGGCCCAGAACTTGCTGTTGGAACGGTTGTAGTCCGGGCGTGAGAGCAGCAGAGACTGACCGCTGCCACCAAGTTGCAACAGGAACTCAACGCCGCTCGACATCTGAGGGAGTCCCGCGACGGGCAGACTGGTGGTGCCGTGGTCCTTGCCCAGCGTCGATATCCCCATCGACAGCTGCATGCCGGAGGCGCCGTGCGAGGTCATCGCCGAGGCTCCCACCACGTTGAGCGTGAGGTAGAGGAAGTCCTCGTTTGCACCGGCGTAGACCGCCTGGACTTCTCCGGTCTTGCCGGTGGGGTTTGCTTTCATCCAGAGCAGCTTCATCTGGCTGGCCGGCTGATCCTTTGAGTCGAACGCGAGTATCCCGAAGCACTGCTCCGGGTCGGTCGAGTTGTGCCAGAGGACGTGGCGGTCGAAGGGAACCATGTAAGAGGCGGTGACCCAGTTCCTCTTGGCCCACTCGTCCGCCCACTCGAAGACCAGGCCTCCCGCGTAACCTTCGCGGACTATGGCACGGTAGAGCCTCGCCAGTTCCTTGCCCTGTGTCGCTTCCTCCAGGGCGCCCTGGGTCAAGCCCTCGGGCTGCGCGTGGGAACTGGAGACAGAGGTCGGGAGCCCATACTCACCGACCAGGCCCGGGTAGTCGGGGATGTATTTCATGAAATCTTTCAGGTATCCGCCATAGCGGAGGGTACCCTGGCTGTCGCGATAGGCGGCGTACGACGGCTGCCTGTACATGAACTCCGGATAGTAGGGATAGATCTGGAAGACCCCGAAGATGCCCGCGTCGGACTTGGGTCCGGGCAGGATGTGGCCGGGGTCGAGGACCTCGGAGTCGTCGACCTCTTTGGCCTTGGACTTGCCCGGGCCCGTGCTCATCTCGGTGGTGTGGACCATCGGGTCGAGGGTGGGCCAGCTCACGTAACCCACGGGGGCCGTCCAGCCGTTGGCGCGCAGTTTGGATTCAAGAGTCTGGGCCATGTCGGCGCACCAGACCTCGATCGCCCTCGACCCGGCAGGCGCCTGCACCTGGTCGCCGCTGAGGCTGGTCTTTGTCGGGTTGGCGGCGTCGGTCTCCTTGGCCTCGGTGTTGAGGAGCTCGCGGCCGATCGTGACGCCAAGCACGTCGGGCATCACATTTACTTTGTACTTGCCCCAGGCCTTGCCGGCCCTCTTCGCTATGTTCGCCCTGCCCGTGAGCGCTTGGACGTCCAAATCCATCTCCTGTTTGTACTGGGTCACGTACCAGTCGGTGTAGAGGTTTCCCAGCACCTCCTGGTCCGGAGGCCACACGCCCTGTATGAGCCAGAGCTTCCTGCCAGGGTTGCTCCTGTTGAAATCGTAGAGAGCCTGGTAGAACACCGGCTTCAGCAGCGTGTAGGCCAGGATCGTGTTGGTGTTCATGGCGGCCAGATCGGCGAACCACCTTAAATAGGTGCTACCCGTGGTGGCGAGATCGCCGAACCAATGGCCGGGGACGGAAGCGCCGATGTCGGCCCCTTTGACGAGGTGGCTCTGCCATGAGCCGTTCGAGTAGACCTGAAAGTACTTCCCGGAGGTCCTGGCGACCATCGAGACCCCGCCCTTCGTGAACACGGCGGGCTGGTAGGTGGCGGAGCACCCTCCGAGAGCCGTGGCCCCCGCGGCCAGCACGAGTGTCAGGATGACGCAGAGAACTCTTTTATTGATCCAGCTTGCCATTGGGCCTCACGGTCTAATTGCCCCGGACGCATTTGTGGCTCCGGTGCGGCCGGGGGCTGACAGTCACTTTTTAATCAAACGACGTCCTTATCCTGCGCGCCGAGCGGGGCTGCGATTGCTCATTGAAGGGAGTATGTGGCGCGGTTAGAATCTCATTCGAGGGGGCCCGCATGGCGTGGGAACCCCTTTCTTGCGATACTCGTACGGGGTGACCCATTTGTCAATGTTCAAACTGCAGACGCACTTCGTGCCCCAGGGCGATCAGCCCGCCGCGATCGAGGGGCTCCTGCGGGGGCTCTCGGCCGGAGAGCGGTACCAGGTGCTCCTGGGCGTGACCGGGTCGGGGAAGACCTTCACGATGGCCAGCGTCATCGAGGCCGTGCAGCGCCCGACCCTGGTGCTGGCGCCCAACAAGACGCTGGCGGCGCAGCTCTACTCCGAGTTCAAGGAGTTTTTCCCGGAGAACGCGGTGGAGTATTTCGTCAGCTACTACGACTACTACCAGCCGGAGGCCTACATCCCCTCGACCGATACCTTCATCGAGAAGGACTCATCCATCAACGACGAGATTGACAGGTTGAGGCACGGTGCCACCAGCGCGCTCCTTTCACGCCCGGACGTCATAATCGTGGCATCGGTCTCGTGCATCTACGGCCTGGGCTCGCCGGACGAGTACTTCAACAGGATGGTGATGATAGAGCGCGGCGGCGAGTACGACAGGGAGAACATCCTGCGACGGCTGGTGGACATCCACTACGAGCGGAACGACCTCGCCCCCGACAGGGGGAAGTTCAGGGTCCGCGGAGACGTGATCGACATATACCCGGCCTACTGGGAGGAGGCGGCCGTGCGGGTGGACTTCTTCGGGGATACCGTAGAGCGGGTTACCCAGGTCGACCCTCTGACAGGCGAGGTGCTGGCGGACCTCGACCGCACGGTCATATGGCCGGCCACCCACTTCCTCACGCCCTCGGACCAGTTGGATGCGGCGATCAAGGGGATCGAGGAAGAACTGGAGGAGCGGCTGGAGTGGCTGCGGGCGCGCGACAAGCTGCTGGAGGAGCAGAGGCTGAGGATGCGCACCATGTACGACCTGGAGATGCTGCGCGAGACCGGGTACTGCCACGGGATCGAGAACTACTCGCGGCACCTGGCGGGAAGGAAGGCGGGCGAGCCGCCCTATACGCTCATCGACTTCTTCCCCGAGGGCATGCTGACTTTCATCGACGAATCCCACATCACGGTGCCACAGCTCTCCGGCATGCTGCACGGGGACCGCTCCCGCAAGGAGACGCTGGTGGAGCACGGGTTCAGGCTGGAGTCCGCTCTGGACAACAGGCCCCTTTCGCGCGACGAGTTTCTGGCAAAGGTCGGCGAGATCGTCTTCGTCAGCGCCACTCCCGCGGACTGGGAGATCGAAAGGAGCTCCAACGTGGTGCGGCAGGTGATCAGGCCGACCGGGCTGGTCGATCCCGCGGTGGAGATCAGGGCCGCCGACGGGCAGGTCGACGACCTGCTCTCGGAGGTGCGGGACCGGGTGACGAAGAACGAGCGAGTGCTGGTCACCACGCTGACCAAGAAGATGTCGGAGACCCTTTCGGAGTACCTTTCGGAGGTGGGCATCAAGGCCAGATACCTCCACTCGGAGATAGGCACGGTCGAGCGCGTGGAGATACTGCGCGGCCTGCGCGCCGGCGTCTTCGACGTCCTGGTCGGGATCAACCTCCTGCGCGAGGGGCTCGACCTGCCGGAGGTATCTCTGGTGGCGATACTGGACGCCGACAAGCAGGGGTTCCTGAGGAGCGAGAGGAGCCTGATACAGACGATGGGACGCGCCAGCAGGAACGCGGGCGGCACCGTGATACTCTACGCGCAGGAGACCTCTGAGGCGATGGCGAGCGCGATAGAGGAGACGCGCCGCCGGCGGGAGCGGCAGGTGGCCTACAATCATGAGCACGGCATAAGCCCCCAGACGATCCAGAAAGAGGTCAGGGACATCCTCGAGGTCGCGATGTCGCCGGGCGCCGAGGCGTCCGAGGACCCGGTGGACAGGGCCCGCGGCATGTCCGGCGAGGAACTGCAGAGGCTGCTGTTGAACATGGAGGAAGAGATGAGGCTGCTGGCCGAGGAGCTGCGCTTCGAGGAGGCGGCCAGGCTGCGTGACCAGATCAAACACATAAGCGAGGAATTACTTGGCGGCGAATGACGGGATACTGAAGATACGGGGGGCGCGCGAGCACAACCTCAAGGACGTCAAGCTCGACCTCCCGCGCAACAAGATGATAGTGATGACCGGCATCAGCGGGTCGGGGAAATCCTCGCTCGCCTTCGACACCATCTACGCGGAGGGCCAGCGGCGCTACGTGGAGTCCCTGTCCTCTTACGCGCGCCAGTTCCTGGGACAGTTGGACAAGCCGGACGTCGACCTCATCGAGGGGCTCTCGCCCGCCATATCGATAGACCAGAGGGCCGGCACCTCCAACCCCAGGTCGACCGTCGGCACGGTGACCGAGATCTACGACTACCTTCGCGTCCTCTACGCGCGCATCGGCGAGCCGCACTGCTACAAGTGCGGACGCCCGGTTTCCAGGCAGTCCCCCGAGCAGATAACCGACCTGGTCATGGAGATGGGCGAGGGCAAGAAGATCATGGTGCTGGCGCCGCTGGTCCGCGGCCGCAAGGGCGAGCACGCCGCCGTGTTCGAGAACCTGCGGCATCGCGGGTATGTGCGCGTGCTCCTCGACGGCGCGGTCTACGATCTCTCCGAGGAGATCGAGCTCGATAAAAACAAGAAGCACGAGATCATGGCCGTGGTCGACCGGCTGGTGCTCAAAGAAGGAGCCAGGAGCCGGGTGGCCGAATCGGTGGAGGCCGCGCTCCACCTGGGCGAAGGCATGGTCGCCGTGCAGGACTCCGACGACCGCCGGGCCATCTTCTCGGAGGAGTTCGC
>DAIQAV010000005.1:13024-26554 GCA_036781505.1 Candidatus Anoxymicrobiaceae bacterium
GTTCGCCTGCGTGCACTGCGCGATCTCGTTCCCGGAGCTCTCCCCCAGGATGTTCTCGTTCAACAACCCCTACGGCGCCTGCCAGACATGCGGGGGGCTCGGCCACAGGCTGGAGATGGACCCGCAGCTGGTGGTGCCCGACCCGCGGCGCCCGCTCATCGAGGGCGCGGTGGCGCCCTGGGAGGCTGCTACTCAGACCCATTTCTACAGCATGCTGGAGGCGCTGGCCACCACCTACGGGTTCCGCCTGGACGTCCCCTTCGAAGAGCTCGATGAGCGCGCCAAGGATGTAGTCCTCTACGGCGCGGGAGACGCCGAGATCCTGGTCCGGCACCGGGACTCACGCAACCGGGAGAGGACCTATTACACCACCTGGGAGGGTGTGATCCCCACTCTGGAGCGCCGCTACCGGGAGACTGAGTCCGATTACGCGCGCTGGCGCATCGGGATGTTCATGAGCTTCAAGCCCTGCCCGGAGTGCCACGGCGCGCGGCTGCGCCCGGAGAGCCTGGCAGTCACGGTGGGAGGCGCCAACATCGCCGAGCTCTCCGACATGACCGTCGAGCGCGCGATGGACTTCATCGCCAGGCTCGGCTTGGACGCCAGGCAGAAGACGATCGCCGCGCGACTGCTCAAGGAGGTCCGCTCGCGGCTGCAGTTCCTCATAGACGTGGGGCTCGACTACCTCACGCTGTCGAGGCAGGCCAGCACGCTTGCGGGCGGCGAGTCGCAGAGGATACGGCTCGCGACCCAGATAGGCTCCGGGCTGGTGGGCGTCCTCTACATCCTGGACGAGCCCAGCGTGGGGCTGCACAAGCGCGACAACAACAGGCTCATCGAGACGCTCAAGCGGCTGCGGGACCTGGGCAACACCGTCATCGTGGTGGAGCACGACGAAGACACCATAAGGGCGGCGGACTATGTGGTCGACATCGGCCCGGGAGCCGGTATACACGGCGGGCACATAGTGGCGACCGGGACGGTCGCCGATCTCATCGCCAGCAAGCGGTCCATCACCGGCAAGTACCTGTCGGGCGAGCTCGAGATACCGATACCGCACGCCCGCAGGCCGCAGACCGGGCGCGCCCTGGTGGTGCGCGGAGCGACCGAGCACAACCTCAAGGACATCGACGTCGCCTTCCCCCTGGGCCTGTTCACCTGCGTCACCGGCGTGAGCGGCTCGGGCAAGAGCACGCTGGTCAGCGAGGTGCTCTACCGCGGGCTGCGCCGCAGGCTCTCCTCCAGCCGCACCCCGCCCGGGGCGCACAAGGGCATCGACGGGGTCCAGGAGATAGACAAGGTCGTCAACATCGACCAGTCGCCGATAGGGCGCACGCCCCG
The DNA here is from genome assembly GCA_036781505.1 of Candidatus Anoxymicrobiaceae bacterium. Classification (GTDB taxonomy): domain Bacteria; phylum Actinomycetota; class Geothermincolia; order Fen-727; family Anoxymicrobiaceae; genus FEN-680. Next base: position 14,366 of record DAIQAV010000005.1, read on the forward strand.
TTCCAACCCAGCAACCTACACCAAGGTGTTCGACGGGGTCCGCACCCTCTTCGCCAGCACGCCACAGGCGAAGGTGCGCGGCTACAAGCCCGGGCGCTTCAGCTTCAACGTCGCCGGCGGCCGCTGCGAGGCCTGCAAGGGCGAAGGCATGGTGAAGATAGAGATGCACTTCCTTCCCGACGTATACATCTCATGCGACGTCTGCAAGGGGAAGAGGTACAACCGCGAGACGCTGGAGATCCACTACAAGGGCAAGAATATCCACGAGGTCCTGGAGATGACGGTCGAAGAAGCAATGGCGATGTTCGCCAACATCCCGCCCATCGCGCGACAGCTGCAGATACTGTCCGACGTCGGCCTTGGGTACATCCGCCTGGGTCAGCCGGCGCCGACACTGTCCGGCGGCGAGGCCCAGCGCGTCAAGCTGGCGCGCGAGCTCGCCAAGCGGCCCACCGGCCGCACGCTCTACCTGCTGGACGAGCCGACCACCGGACTCCACTTCGACGACATCTCGAAGCTGATCGAGGTCCTGGACCGGCTGGTCGAGGGCGGCAACACCGTGATAGTGGTGGAGCACAACATGGACGTGATCAAGGTGGCCGACCACATCGTGGACCTCGGCCCAGAGGGAGGGGACAAGGGAGGGAAGCTGGTGGCGACCGGGACTCCGGAGGCGGTGGCCGCCACCAAGAATTCCTACACCGGTGCCTTCCTGGGCGAGGTGCTGGACGGACGGGCCGCGCGCAAGAAGGCCAGGGCGGCGAAGGCGAAGTGAAGCAGGCGCCGAGGGACAAGCTTCGCACGCTGCCGGCCCGCCCCGGCGTCTACGTCTTCACCAACGAGGCCGGCCGGGTCATCTACGTGGGCAAGGCCAAGGAGCTCTCCAATCGCGTCAGCTCCTACTTCCGCGCGCCGGCCGCGGGCGACTACAAGGGTGAGGCGCTCCGCGGGGAGATCGCCGACCTCGACGTGATGGTGTGCGAGACCGAGGTGGACGCGCTCATCCTAGAGGCCACCCTCATCAAGAAGTACCTGCCCAGGTACAACATCATCCTGCGAGACGACAAGAGCTACCCCTACATCGCCGTGTACATGAGCGACTCCTATCCCCGGATCATGCTGACCAGGGGCAAGCGCGTCAGGGGGGTAAAGTACTATGGCCCCTACGTGAACGCCCGCGCCGCGAGGAACACCATCAGGCTGCTGAAGAAGATCTTCCCGCTGCGTCATTGCATCGGAGTGGTGCCGGGCCAGAAGGGGCACTCGCCCTGCCTCTACTACGAGATGGAGATGTGCCTGGGTCCCTGCCGCGGCAACGTCGGCACCGCCGAGTACATGAGGCAGGTGAAGCAGTTCTGCGACTTCCTGGAGGGCAGATACGCCGAGGTCCTGGACGAGCTGGACACGCGCATGCGGGCGGCCTCGCGCGAGGAGGAGTACGAGCAGGCCGCGCGGATACGCAACCAGATAGAGTCCGCGCGCCAGGTGCTGCGGCATCACCGGTCGCTTTCCTCGACGACCCAGGACTATGACGTCATCGGGTTCTTCAGCGACGGCATGCAGGCCTGCTTCTCGGTGGCCCAGAACCGCGCCGGCTTCCACCTGGGCAACCTGGTATTCTTCACCGACCTCGAGGTTGCCAGAGAGGATGACGACCTGGTTGGCGAGTTTCTCAAGCGCTACTACGATCAGGCCGGCTCGATACCCGAGATCGTGATAGTGCCGGCGATGCCGCCGGACGCCGAGGGCCTGGGCGAGTGGCTGGCCGCGCAAAGGGGCGCGGGCCTGGAAATAAGGGTCCCGCAGAAGGGAAAGAAGAAGCACGAGATGACGCTTGCGGCGGCCAACGCCAAGCTCGCCCTGGAGGGAGCCAAGGTCGCGCGGGCCCGCGACAAGGGCAGGGTGGAAGCGGCGCTCGCGGAACTGACCCGCGACCTCGAGCTCGATAGGTTCCCGCTGAGGATAGAGTGCTACGACATCTCGACCTTCGCCGGCACGGCGTCGGTGGGCTCGATGGTGGTCTTCCAGGACGGATACCCGTCCCGCCGTGAATACAGGAAGTTCTTCATCAAGTTCACGCCCGGCGTCGATGACGTCGGCATGATGCGCGAGGTCCTCTACCGCCGGTTCAGGCGCGCCAGGAGCGAGTCCGAGCAGCAGGGCGAAGGCAAGGCGGGTTGGTCGAAGATGCCCGACCTCGTCGTCCTGGACGGCGGCAAAGGGCAGCTCAACGCGGCTCTCGAGGTCCTCAAGGTCATGGGCATCGAGGGGATCCAGACCGCGGCGCTGGCCAAGCGCCTGGAGGAGGTCTACCGGCCGGGTCATAAGGAGCCGCTGCGCCTGCGCAGGGATTCCGAGGCGCTGTTCCTTCTCCAGAGGATGAGGGATGAGGCGCATCGCGTCGCGGTCTCTTACAACAGGTCGCTGATGGAGCGGGCGACGTCGAGCTCCTGGCTCGACCAGGTGACCGGTGTCGGGCCCGGCAGGAAGAAGGTGCTGTTGAAGCACTTCGGTTCGCCCAGGAAGGTCGCGGAGGCGTCGCTCGCCGACCTCCAGGCTGTGCCCGGCGTGCCGGACGTAGTTGCGCAGGCCGTCCAAGAGGCGGCCATGGCGGTAAAGGAGAGCCAGCAGAAATGAAAGCCAGAGAATCGACCTCTGAGATAAAGGTGGGGGACGCGAGCTTCAGCGCCTGCGCCTCGCCGTCCGGCGTGGTGAGCCTCGAGCTGGCGCCCCTCGACGATGCCGTGAAGTCGCTGGCGGGGAAGAGTCCCGCGCGGCACACAGTCCAGGGGGCGCCGCGGGACGTGAGTGCGGCGAGGCTCCTCGAGTCGCTGGCCAGTTTCCTCTCGCAGCTACTGGCGGGCGAGGAGCCGGAGGTGGTCCCGGCGGTCGACCTGGGAGCCTCGAGCCCCTTCACCCGACAGGTGCTGGAGGTGGTGTACCGCATACCCTGGGGCGCGGTGTCGAGCTACGGGAAGGTCGCCTCCATGGCCGGGCGGCCCGGTGCCGCGAGGGCGGCCGGAGGCGCGGTCGGCCGCAACCCGGTGGCGCTGGTGATACCCTGCCATCGCGTTCTGGCCTCCGACGGGAGTATCGGAGGCTGGAGCGGCAGGCCCGGCTGGAAGGAGTGGCTGCTGGACCTCGAGTCGCGGCGCGGCTGAATTGCCCGCCGGATAGGTCTATCATTGGAAAAGAGCCGCTGAGGCCGCACTTCTAAGTTTGTACGGAGGTCCGCTTGGAGATACTGGTGATAACGGGGATGTCCGGGGCGGGGAAGACGCAGGCGATGAAGTGCCTGGAGGACATGGGGTACTACGCCATAGACAACCTGCCGGCCTCGCTGCTGCCCAACGTGATAGAGCTGGCGCCCGTGGCCGGCAAGAAGCTCTCCAAGATCGCCATCGTGATGGACATCAGGGGCGGCACCGACTTCGCCGAGCTCCTGTCCTCGCTGGAGGGGCTCGAGTCGATCCCCTACACGATCGTATTCTTGAACGCCTCCGACGAGGTGCTGCTGCGGCGCTTCTCCGAGACGCGCCGCATCCACCCGCTCGAGAGCAAAGGCCTGGGTGTCTCCGGTCTCATCGAGGAGGAGCGCAGGCTGCTCGACCCGCTTCGAGAGAGGGCCGACGTCGTCATCGACACCGGCGGCATGAACGTCTACGAGCTGCGCGAGACCCTGCGCAGCATAGTCCCGGTGCTGGACGACGCGCGCAGCACCAAGATCTCGCTGACCTCCTTCGGGTACAAGTACGGGCACCCGCTGGACGCCGACATCATCTTCGACGTCAGGTTCATGCCGAACCCCTACTGGGTCGCCGAGCTCAGGGATCGCAAGGGGACCGACAAGCGGGTGAAGGACTTCCTGCTCCAGCGGGAGGACGTGCAGGAATTTGTGACCCAGTTCTTGCAGCTGATCGAGTTCATACTGCCGGGGTACAACAGGGAGCGCAGGCCGTACTTGTCCATAGGCATCGGCTGCACCGGAGGCCGCCACCGCTCGGTGGTGGTGACCAACGAGCTCGCCAGGCGCTTCAAGAAAGCAGGCCAGCCGGTCTCCGTCACCCACCGCGACATCAACAAGTAATGACCAGCAGCGTACACAGGGTAAAAGAAGAGCTGAGCCACCTGAAGCCCAGCAGGCACTGCTGCCAGGTAGCCGAGCTCTCGGCGCTTCTGCACATGGATGGCAGCTACACCATACGGGGATCGGGAGGGCACTTGCTGGTGACCGAGTCCTCGGGGGTCTACACCGCGCGCAAGATCTACGAGCTGGTGCACACGCTCTTCACGCTCCAGACCCCGGTGATCAAGGTCATCAGATCGACGCCCAGGCGCGGCAACGTCTACCGCCTCGAGATAGCCGACCAGCCTGGGTTCCACCAGGCGCTCAACGAGCTGGGCGTGCTCGACGCCCACCTGGCGCCCGAGCCCGTCGTCCCCAGGAGGCTCACCAGGAGTGACTGCTGCGCGGCGGCGGCACTGAGAGGGGCGTTCCTCGGCGGCGGATACATCAGCGAGCCTTTCGGCCAGGCCGACTTCGAGGTCTCCTTCTCCACGAATGCCTCCGCCTCCGCTTTCGAGGAACTCTTCCGCCGCAAGGGGCTGACCCCCGGCAAGCGGCAGAGGCGCAACCAGTGGGTGGTCTATCTAAAGAGACGGCAGCAGATCTCCTCGCTACTGGCCGTGGTCGGCGCGCACGGCGCGCACCTCGAATGGGAGAGCCGCACGATAATGAACAGCACCAGGAACGACGTCAACCGGCTGGTGAACTGCGACGCGGCGAATGCCCGGCGCCTGGCCGACGCGTCGCTGCGGCAGCGCGAGCTCGCGGGCAGGCTGCTGGCGAGCGGGGCGCTCATCGACGCCCCTGGCGATCTTGCCGCGCTGGCGGAGGTGCGGCTGGCGAATCCGCAGGCCTCGCTCGCCGAGCTGGGTGCCATTCTCGACCCGCCCGTCTCCAAATCAGTGGTGCAGTCCAGGATGAGGCGGCTGGAGTCTCTCATCCCCGGCGAAAAAGGCGATTTCCGGCGGGGATAGGCCGAAAAACCGCGAACCTACTTGCCGGTACTGCTATAATGGCCAGAGCTGGATAACGGGGCGAAAGGGGTGTAGGAGATGGCAATCAGAGTAGGCATCAACGGGTTCGGAAGGATCGGCAGGTTAGTCACCCGCGCGGGGATATCGGACCCTGAGATCGAGTTCGTGGCGATAAACGACCTCACCGACGTCAAAACGCTGCGACATCTGTTCAAGTACGATTCCGTGCATGGCACCTGGTGCGGAGAGGTGGAGCCGGGACCCCACGAGGGCGTGCTGGTGATCGACGGCAAGGAGATACAGGTCCTCTCCGAACGTGACCCCGAGAAGCTCCCCTGGAAAGAGCTCAAGGTCGATGTGGTGGTGGAATCGACCGGCCTCTTCACCACCCGTGACAAGGCGGCCAAGCACATAACGGCCGGCGCGGAGAAGGTCATAATATCGGCCCCGGCCACAGGGCCGGACCTGACCATAGTCCTCGGTGTGAACGAGGACGCCTACGACAAGGCCAAACACCACGTCGTCTCCAACGCCTCCTGCACCACCAACGCGCTGGCGCCTCTGGTCAAGGTCCTGCTGGACAACTTCGGGATCGAGCAGGCGTTCATGACGACGATACACGCCTACACCAACGACCAGGTGATACTGGACGCTCCCCACAAGGACCTCAGGCGGTCGCGCGCCGCCGCGATGTCCATCATCCCCACGACCACCGGCGCCGCGAGGGCGACCGCGCTGGTACTGCCCGAGATGAAGGGCAAGATCGACGGCGTGGCGATGAGGGTGCCGACCTTCGATGCCTCGATAGTCGACCTGGTGGCCATCCTGGGACGCGAGGTGACGGTCGCGGAGGTCAACAACGTGGTCGAGTCAGCGGCGGACAAGGGTCGCATGGAAGGCATACTCGCATACACCCAGGACCCGATAGTCTCCATAGACGTGGTCGGGACCTCGTACTCATCGGTCTTTGATGCCCAATCGACGATGGTCATGGGCAACATGGTGAAGGTCATGACCTGGTACGACAACGAGTGGGGCTACTCGAGCAGGGTAGTCGACCTGATCAAGTTCATGATGGCGTAGGGGGACTCATGCTGCAGCCCCCTAAAAAGACGCTGGATGACATCGACGTTTCGGGCAAGAAGGTCTTGGTACGCGTCGACTTCAACGTGCCGCTCGATATCGAGCGCAACGTGGCCGACGATACCCGCATCAGGGGAGCCATCCCCACCATCTCTTACCTGCTCGATCACGGCGCGAAGCCGATCCTGATGTCCCACCTGGGCAGGCCCAAGGGCCAGGTGGTGGAGAGCCTGCGCATGGGCCCGGTGGGCAAGCGATTGGCCGAGCTGATCAAGTATCCCGTGGTGAGCCTCAAGGAGTGCGTGGGGCCGCGTGTCAAGGGTGCCATCGACGGCAACCCCAAGGCGATCATCCTGCTGGAGAATTTGCGCTTCTACCCCGGCGAGCGCGAGAACCTGCCCGACTTCTCAAGGCAGCTGGCCGACCTGGCCGACGTCTACGTCGACGACGCCTTCGGGACCAGCCACCGCGCGCATGCCTCCACCGTGGGGGTCACCCGCTACCTTCCGTCGGTCATGGGGCTGTTGATGGAGAAGGAGTTGGAGACGCTGGGTGCCCTGATGGAGGACCCGGAAAGGCCGTTCACCGTGGTGCTTGGCGGCAACAAGATATCGGACAAGCTGGGTGTGATAGACAGCTTCCTGGAGATCGCGGACTGCATCCTCACCGGCGGGGGCATGTGCTTCACCGTCATCAAGAGCATGGGGCTCGACATAGGGCAGTCGGTGATAGAGGAGGACCAGATACCCCAGATCGCAGGCACGATGAAGAAGGCCCGCAAGAAGGGCGTCAAAGTGATGGTGCCCATCGACTTCGTGGTGGCGGACAGGTTCGACAAGAACGCCAGCCACAAGGTAGTCCCGACGGAGGCGATACCTGGCGGCTGGATGGGACTCGACATCGGCCCGGCCACGGTAGAGAAATACTGCATCATGCTGAACGAGGCCCGCACGATATTCTGGAACGGCCCGATGGGCGTCTTCGAGTGGCCCGCTTTCGCCAACGGCACCAAGAGCATCGCCGAGTGCATCGCCAACGCCAGCGCCAAGACGGTGGTCGGCGGCGGCGACTCGGATGCCGCGCTACGGCAGTTCGGCCTGGAGGAGAAGATGGATTTCGTGTCGACCGGCGGCGGGGCCGCGATGCGGTTGCTGGAGGGCAAGAAGCTGCCGGCCGTTGAAGCGTTGAACGACAAGTAGAACGACGGAGGCAGCCTTGAGAAAGCCGATAATCGCGGGGAACTGGAAGATGAACCTGACGCCCGTCGAAGGGGCCGCGCTGGTGGAGGGCATCTGGAAGGAGATCGCTGGCCAGGATGCCGTGGAGGTCGTGGTCTGCCCGCCTTTCGTGGACATACCCGCAGTGGCCGCCGCCATCGAAAAAGGCTCGATGTCTATCGGGCTGGGCGCGCAGAACATGCACTGGTCCGAATCGGGGGCCTTCACCGGGGAGGTCTCGCCCACGATGCTTCTGGCGCTGGGCGTCGGCTACGTCATAATCGGGCATTCCGAGAGGAGGCAGCTCTTCGGCGAGACCGACCAGGGAGTCAACCGCAAAGTCGGCTCCGCGATCGAGGTCGGGCTGGTCCCGATAATGTGCTGCGGTGAGACGCTGAAGCAGCGCGAGGCGGGGCAGACCGAGGACGTGGTGACCAACCAGGTGAAGTGCGGCTTCTTCGAGTTGCCGCGCGACAAGGCGGCCGCCTCCGTGATCGCCTACGAGCCGATATGGGCGATCGGGACCGGCAAAGCCGCGACCCCTGCCGACGCCGATGAGGTCTGCGGGCTCGTACGGCGCACGATCGGCGAGCTGTACGACGACGATCTCGCCGAGGGGATGCGCGTGCAGTACGGCGGAAGCGTGAGCCCCTCCAACGTCGACGAGCTGATGTCCATGCCCAACATCGACGGCGCCCTGGTCGGCGGCGCGAGCCTCAAGGCTCCCGACTTTGGGCGGCTGGTGAAGTTTTCTTGACGGTGCCTCGCCCGTTCATTCTCGTCATCCTGGACGGCTGGGGACTAGGCCCGGAAGAGGATTCCAACGCCATCGCCGTAGCAGATACCCCCGTTATGGACCGGCTGATGAGCGATTATCCCTGGACGGCCCTTGGAGCATCGGGCGAGTCGGTCGGGCTGCCACCCGGCCAGATGGGCAACTCGGAGGTCGGCCACCTAAACATCGGGGCGGGCCGCATCGTCCTGCAGGACTACCAGCGGATCAACCACGCCATCGCCGACGGCTCCTTCTTCGTCAACGAAGTGCTCCTCGAGGCGATCGCGCGCGCCGAGGCGAGCGGCGGGACCTTGCACCTGATGGGGCTCCTGTCGGACGGGGGAGTCCACAGCCACGTCAAGCACCTGTTCGCGCTGCTCGAAATGGCGCGTAAGGCGGGGCTCGAACGGGTGGTGACGCACGCGTTCCTCGACGGGCGCGACACGCCGCCCAGGAGCGCTCTGACCTATATCGAAGAGCTGGAGGACAGGATCGCCGATGGCGCCGGCCGGATAAGGACGGTCGAGGGCAGGTACTACGCGATGGACCGCGACAACCGCTGGGACCGCACCAGGGCCGCTTATGACGCGATCGTGCACGCGAAAGGAGAGCGCGCAGGCAGCGCGGCGGAAGCGGTTCGGCTATCCTACCAGCAGGGGATAAACGACGAGTTCGTGGTGCCCCACGTGGTGGGCGAAAGCGAGCCGATGCGGTCTGAGGACTCGGTCATCTTCTTCAACTTCAGGCCGGACAGGCCGCGACAGCTCACCGAGGCTCTTATCTGGAAGGACTTCGACAAGTTCGACCGGTCCGGACCCGTATATCCCTACATGGTCACGATGACCGAGTACGACGACCAGTTCGACGTCCCGGCGGCATTCCAGACCGAGGAGATAGCAGAGACGCTCGCCGACGTGCTGGCCGAACACGGCAAGAGGCAGCTCCATATCGCCGAGACGGAGAAGTACGCGCACGTCACTTACTTCCTCAACGGCGGGGTTGAGGAGCCCAAGAAAGGCGAGGACCGGGTGCTGATCCCCTCGCCCGGGGTTGCGACCTATGACCTGCAGCCCCGGATGAGCGCGCCTGAGGTCGCCGACGAGACGGTACGGCGGGTCAAGAGCGCCGAGTACGACTTCATCGCGCTGAACTTCGCCAACTGCGATATGGTCGGCCACACCGGGTTCATGCAGGCCACCATCGAAGCCGTCGAGACGGTCGACTCTTGCCTTGGCAAGGTGCTAGAGGCGGTGTACTCCATGGGCGGGGCGGGCTTCGTGACGGCCGACCATGGCAAGGCGGACAGCATGCGCGAGGGGGACCACGCGTTCACGGCCCACACCCTCGCCGAGGTGCCGTTCATCAACGCGACTCCGCCGAAAAGAACGCTTCGAAAAGGGGGCACGCTGGGCGACATCGCCCCGACCATACTGGAGGCCATGGAGCTGCCCAAGCCGGCCCAGATGACCGGACGGTCATTGTTCTGTGTGGTTGCAAACACCGGCGGGTGACCCTACAATGACCTGGATATGGGTGTTTTCAAGATAATCGTAGTGGTCATTCACATATTGGTCTCGTCGGCACTGGTGGTCTCGGTGCTGCTTCACTCGGGCAAGGGCGGAGGCTTGGCGAGCGTGCTCGGCGGAGCAAGCTCGAGCCTGTTCTCAGGGTCCTACATCATCGAGAAGAACCTCGACAGGATCACCATCGGACTGGGCCTGGTATTCGCGACAACCACCCTGCTTCTGGTGTGGCTGATGAACCCCAGTTCAGCCGCCACCGTTCCCACCACCACGCCGTCGTCGGCCGCGGTGATCGCCCGATTGATGCTCAGGATAGGCGGCTAGCGGAAATCTGATCCGACACGTGCGTGGCGCAAGATTATTGCGCCGGCCGCCGTACTGTGGTATCTTCAAAATGCAGTTGAAAGCGCTCTTTATGAGTGGGCGAGATCGCCCACTTTTTAATTGCTCATGCGCCATCGGGGAGGTATGACCGTGGCCGGCGGGGACGTCTACGACAAGGTTGTGGATGCGACCCGCGACTTGGTGCGAGGCCTCGGACTCGAGGTGGTCGATGCCCGGATCGACAGGGAGAAGGGCCGCGCATTTCTGCGGATATCCCTGGACAAGGAAGGCGGGCTGACCCTCGACGACTGCGCCGCGGCCAGCGAGCTACTGGGACAGGTGCTCGACCGCGAGTCGGTCATGAAGGGGCCCTATGTCCTCGAGGTGATGAGCCCGGGGATAGACCGCCCATTGAGGCGCCGCGCTGATTTTGCAGGGAGCGTCGGTAAACGGATCAAGGTCAACCTGCGGCAACCTTTCGAGGGCAGGGTCACGTTCAGGGGCATCCTTCTGGAAGCCGCTGACGAATCGGTCCGGCTGGAGCTGGGCACCGAGCAGATCGACCTCTCATACGAGGCCATCTCCAGTGCACGCCTCGACCCGGAGCTGCCGTGGTAACCGGCCCGGACAGGAAGTGTTGAGTTGTGAAGTTCAAACTGATGGATGCGCTCAAGCAGATAGAGCTCGAGAAGGGCCTCGCGGTGGAGACCGTGATGGACGCGCTCAGGGACGCCCTTCTGACCGCTTACAAGAAGAACTACGGCGAGGACGAAGAAGAGATAGACGCCCGCATAGACATCGACGAGGCGACCGGCGAGATCCGGGTCTTCGAGAACCGGCCCAACGAGGCAGGTGAACTCGAGGAGGTGGAGGTCACCCCGGAGAACTTCGGGCGCATCGCGGCGCAGACCGCCAAGCAGGTCATAATACAGCGGATCCGCGAGGCCGAGCGGGAGCTCATGTTCGACGAGTACCACGGCCGTGAGGGAGACATCGTCACCGGGATAGTCCAGCAAAGCGACCAGCGCTACACGCTGGTTGACCTGGGCAAGGTCGAGGCATTGCTTCCCCCCAGCGAGCAGGTCCGCGGAGAGCGCTACGAGCACGGCGCCCGTATAAAGACCTACATTGTCGATGTGCGACGCACCACCAAGGGCCCCCAGATAATGGTATCGAGGACCCACCCCGGCCTGCTCAAGAGGCTGTTCGAACTCGAGGTGCCGGAGATATACGACGGGCTCGTCGAGATCAAGGCAGTGGCCCGCGAAGGCGGGCAGCGCTCCAAGGTCGCGGTGGCCTCCAACGACGCCAACGTGGACCCTGTGGGCGCTTGCGTGGGCGCGAAGGGCTCGCGGGTGAGGATGATCGTCAGCGAGCTGCGCGGCGAGAAGGTCGACATCGTCGAGTGGAAAGAAGATCCGGCGGCGTTCGTCGCCAACGCGATAAGCCCCGCTAAGGTCAAGGAGGTCATAGTCGACCCCGACAACATGACCGCGGAGGTAATCGTGCCCGATAACCAGCTTTCGCTGGCGATCGGCAAAGAGGGACAGAACGCCAGGCTGGCGGCAAAGCTGACCGGCTGGCGGATCGACATACTATCCGAGACCCAGGCGGTGGAAGCGGCCCAGATCAGGGCGGAGCGCCAGCTGGCCGGCGAGTCGCTCGAAGCCGTATCTGAGCGCCAGTGCAGGGCGATAACAAGCGCGGGCCACAGGTGCCGCAACAAGGCGAAGCCTGGCTCGGACTTCTGCGGGATGTCGGCCCATCAGAAGATGGGCGAGATGATCGAGGCCGGCACCGTCACCGTCGAGGAAGTAGTGACGGAGGAGGAGCCGTGGCGAGTGACGGAGGAAGCGACGGCGCCCGAGGCGCCGGCGATTCCGGAGGAACCATCCGCCGAGGATACATCGACAGAGGATACCCTTGAGCCTGAAGCGACGGAGGAACCAGTTGCCGTTGAGCCTGAAGTGACGGGGGAAGAAGTTGCCACAGAGGCTACCTCGACCGAGTTTACGCTTGAGCCTGAGGCGATTGAGGAACTAGCCGCCGAGGTGGCGGCCGATGAGATAGAGGCCGAATCCGATGAAGCGCTATCCGAAGGTGAAGAAGAGCTCATCGAGGTCCTCGAGGAAGAGGAGAACCCGGCGGCCCCCTCGTCGAAGTCTGAGAACGAGGTCACCGAAGATTGAAGACGCCGGTCCGGACTTGCGTCGGCTGTGGCTTGAAG
>DAIQAV010000006.1:0-26120 GCA_036781505.1 Candidatus Anoxymicrobiaceae bacterium
CTTTCCGCGCCAGAGGAACGCTTCTTCGCCCGCTAGGGACCAACACGCATGAACATGCTAGCACTGCCTTAACCACGGCGCAAGCCGGCGAGTTGACTCACAATAAATGTATCCCTTAATCGGGTATAGAATAGTGAAGGTCAGCTAAAGATTCGAAGGGTGCCCACCATCCTGAAGGCAACACGTTCCTGGTTTGAACTGCGTCTGGGGAAGATTGGAATGGGTAGAAGTAACATGCTCGCCGTATCACACGAAGGGTCTATTCCAAGAGTCTAGTACCCCGCTACCAGGTGAAAAGCGTACCAGGCACTATTCACCCCGCTTTTTTCACCTCCGACCGCCGACATCTGACTGTTCTTCGCGGGGTCGATGCAGGAGAACGAATGCGCGCTGCAAACTTTTAGGGGAAGCGGCAGGACGGGCGCGGCGGCCAGACGTTGCGGTTGACTCTGGAAATCAATCCCGTATAATAACCCGTTAGCACTCTCTAGTCGTGAGTGCTAATAAGCAAACAGACCGAGGAGGGATGGTACATGGACCTGGAACCGTTGGGAGACCGGGTAATAGTCGAGGCCGACGAGGGCGAGGAAAAGACTCCTAGCGGTATCGTTATCCCCGATACCGCGAAAGAGAAGCCTCAGGAGGGAAAGGTGCTGGCTATTGGCCCCGGTCGGTATGAGGAAGGCAAACTGATACCGCTGGACGTCAAGGTCGGAGACAAGGTCATCTACTCGAAGTATGGTGGCACCGAAGTCAAAGTCGGCGGGAAAGATCTCCTCATACTGAGCGAGAGGGACATCCTGGCGAAGCGCATCAAGCCTTCCAAGGCGAAGAAGTAGCGAAAGGGGATTTGGAACGATGGCGAAGATACTTGAATACGACGAGGAAGCCCGAAGGTCCCTCGAGGCGGGCGTCACCAAGCTCGCCGACGCAGTCAGGGTGACACTGGGCCCCAAGGGCCGCAACGTGGTGCTGGAGAAGAAGTTCGGCTCCCCGACCATCACCAACGACGGCGTGACGATAGCGCGTGAGATCGAGCTCGAGGACCCCTACGAGAACATGGGCGCCCAGCTCGCCAAGGAAGTCGCGACCAAGACCAACGACGTTGCCGGTGACGGCACCACCACGGCCACCGTGCTCGCGCACGCCATGGTCAAGGAAGGCCTGCGCAATGTCGCGGCCGGCGCCAACCCCATGCAGATCCGCAGGGGCATCGACAAGGCCGTCGAGATGGTGGTCAACGACATAAAGAAGCGCTCCAAGGAGATCGAGAGCAAGGAAGAGATCGCCCGCGTCGCCGCCATCTCAGCCGATGACGACGAGGTCGGCCGCATCATAGCCGACGCGATGGACAAGGTCGGCAAGGACGGCGTCATAACCGTCGAGGAGTCACAGACCTTCGGCATGGAGTTCGACGTGGTCGAGGGACTGCAGTTCGACAAGGGCTACCTCTCGATGTACATGGTCACCGACACGGACCGCATGGAGGCCGTGCTAGACAACCCCTACATCCTGATCGCCAACCAGAAGATATCCGCCGTAGCAGACCTGCTGCCGGTTCTGGAGAAGGTCATGCAGGCGGGTCGTCCGCTGCTCATCATCGCCGAGGACGTCGAGGGCGAGGCCCTGGCGACCCTGGTGGTCAACAAGATACGCGGCACGTTCACCAGCGTCGCGGTCAAGGCGCCCGGGTTCGGCGACCGGCGCAAGGCCATGCTGCAGGATATCGCGATTGTGACCGGCGGCCAGATGATGACCGAGGAGCTCGGGATGAAGCTCGAGAACGCCACGCTGGACATGCTCGGCAAGGCTCGCCAGATCAAGGTCAGCAAGGAAGACACGATCGTGGTAGAGGGCAAGGGCGCCAGCAAGGACGTCGAGGGACGCATCTCCCAGATACGCGCCGAGATCGACAAGAGCGACTCCGACTTCGACCGCGAGAAACTGCAGGAGAGGCTCGCCAAGCTCTCCGGCGGCGTGGCGGTTATCAAGGTCGGGGCGGCCACCGAGGTCGAGCTCAAAGAGAAGAAGCACCGCATCGAGGACGCCCTCTCGGCGACCAAGGCGGCCGTCGAGGAAGGCATAGTCTCCGGCGGTGGCGTGGTCCTCATCAACGTCGCGGACGCGATCAAGGCTCCGGCCAAGATGGGCGACGACGAGAAGACGGGCATGGAGATCGTGAAGAAGGCCCTGGTCGAGCCGCTGCGCCAGATCGCCGCCAACGCGGGCCTGGAGGGCTCGGTAGTGGTCGAGAAGGTCAAGGCTCTCGAGGACGGCATGGGCCTCAACGCGCTGAACGGCGAATACGTCGATATGCTCGAGGCCGGCATCATAGACCCCGCTAAGGTCACGCGCTCGGCCCTGCAGAACGCGGCCAGCATCGCGGCTCTGTTGCTCACCACCGAGGCTCTCATCGCCGACAAGCCCGAAGAGGGCGGCGGCATGGGGATGCCCGGCATGGGCGGCGGGATGCCACCCGGCATGATGTAAGACGCCAAGGCTGAACAGAAAACAAAAGCGCCCGCGTGAGCGGGCGCTTTTTCTTGTCGGGACGCCGCGCACGCGCGGCAACGCCCGCGCAGCCGCGCCCGCTGATGTAAAATGCTTGTCATGCTGAAAAAAGTTGAAAGAAAGCTGTTGCACGTATGCCTCGTTGCTGTTTTTCTGATAGTGGCTTGCCTTTCGGCGGCCGGATGTGGGGGCGGTCCCGGGGCCAACGTGTCCGCGTTCCTCAACCAACTCAGTGACGGCAACCAGAAGACCGCGTCCTCGCTCTGCTACGACAAGTATTCTTTTCAAGAGATGCGCGAAGCCCTGGACGAAGAAGCGCGCTCGGCTTCAGTCAGGGTCACCAGCGTGAACGAGGAAGGCCGGAAGAAGCTGCGACGGCAGGGGTATCAGCTGAAGACGGTAGCGACGGTGGAGGAGAGGCTGGCCGGGCCGAAGGCGGACGTCGAGGCCAGGTACAAGCCGCTGCTCGACGCGGCGCGCTCCGACCTCGATGACGCGTCCAGAGAGCTTGCGGCCGCGAAGGCGCAGCTCGATTACAGCAGGGTGACCTATGGCCCCAACATGCCTCAGTACTACGCCGAGCAGAGGAGGATAGCCGCCATCCAGCCGCGAGTCTCCAGGGCGCAATCGAAGCTCGACACCCTGAACGCGCAGAAGCAGGCGGAGTTCCAGGCGCTTCAAAGCGTGGCCGAGCAGCAGTACGGGAGCGAGAAAGCGGCGCGGGACAAGGCATTGGCCGCGAACTCGGTCTCCTTGCCGGCCACCGTGGTGGGAGTGGAGCTGGCGAACGGGAAATCCGTCGAGCGACGAGACTTCGTTCTGGCCTGGTATGGCGGCGCCTGGAAACTCTACTCGCAGAAGGCGAAGTAGAAACAGTAGAAACAACTGCAGGGAGCCAGGATCGGCACCAGGTACCAGCTGAAATGGCCGGTGTTGCGCAAGTTCTCGAGGGCCCTGGCCGAGGCCTGAGTGTAAGTCGCGAACATGCTCCCTCCATCACCCGCCGGCCGGCGCGAGACCTCGCCGATCGATGTCACCCACCCGCCTTCCGGCTTTGAGGCATTTCCTTTACCCGGTACAGCCTACATGATTAAATAAACACAAACACGACCCCTCTCAAACCGCTATGGAGGTGCTTTTGGAAGTCGAAATCGGCATGGGTAAATCAGGACGCAGAGCTTATGGGCTCGACGATATCGCGATAGTGCCTTCCCGCAGGACCCGCGACCCCGAGGACATCGACCTGTCCTGGCAGCTCGGCCCTTACCGGTTCGAGCTTCCTTTCCTGGCGTCGGCGATGGACGGCGTGGTCGACCCGAAGATGGCCGTGCTGGTCGGAAAGCTGGGCGGACTGGGCGTGCTAAACCTCGAGGGGCTGCAGACGCGCTACGAGGACCCCGACCCGATCCTGGCGGAGATCGCGGCGCTTCCCAAGGAGGAGGCAACCCGCGGCATCCAGCGCCTTTACGAGCAGCCTATAAAGCCCGAGCTCATCGGCGTGCGCCTCAAGGAGATCAAGGACTCCGGGGTGATAACGGCGGCGTCGCTGACCCCGCAGCGAGTAGAGGAGTTCTACCCGTACGCGCTCGAGGCCGGCCTCGACGTGCTCATCATCCAGGGCACGGTGGTGAGCGCCGAGCACCTGAGCGACACCCGCGAGCCGCTTGACTTGTACAAGTTCATCAGTGACCTCGATGTCCCTGTCGTGGTCGGTGGCTGCGCCTCTTATCACACCACGCTCCACCTGATGCGGACCGGAGCCGTGGGCGTGCTGATCGGCGTGGGCCCGGGGCACGCCTGCACGACTCGCGGAGTCCTGGGCATCGGCGTCCCGCAGGCCACCGCGCTGGCTGACGCCGCGGCCGCGCGGGCCCGCTTGATGGAAGAGACGGGCAGGTACGTCAACGTCATCGCGGACGGCGGCATCCGCACGGGAGGTGACATCGCCAAGTGCGTGGCGTGCGGCGCGGACGCGGTCATGATCGGCGCGCCCATCGCCAGGTCCAAGGAAGCGCCCGGTCGCGGCTTCCACTGGGGCATGGCCACCTTCCACCCCGAGCTGCCCAGGGGAACCAGGGTGCAGGTGGGGCAGGCCGCGAGCCTCCAGGAGATCCTCAAGGGGCCAGCGCACGAGAACGACGGCACGTTCAACCTGTTCGGCGGCCTGCGCATGTCGATGGCCACCTGCGGGTACGCGACGATAAAGGAGTTCCAGCGCGCCGAGGTGATGGTGGCGCCGGCGCTCCAGACCGAAGGCAAGTCCATCCAGCGCAGTGAAGGCGTGGGGATGGGCAAGTGATAGAGGCGGAGGTCCAGCATTGACCGTTTCCCATGATCACTCGATATTCGTTGTCGATTACGGCGCGCAGTACGCGCAGCTCATCGCGCGGCGCGTCCGGGAGTGCAAGGTCTACAGCGAGATAATCCCTCACGAGACGTCGGCCGAGGAGATAAAGAGGCGTGCCCCCAGTGGGCTGATCCTCTCGGGCGGCCCGATGAGCGTCTACGAGGACGGAGCCCCCGACATCGACCCCGCGGTGTTCGACCTGGGGATTCCCATACTGGGCATCTGCTACGGCACGCAGCTGATGGCCCGCTCACTGGGTGGCACAGTCGAGCCTACTGGAATACGCGAGTACGGGAAGACGGATCTTTCCGTCGAGGAGGAGGGGGTCCTGCTGGACGACCTCCCGCTGGAGCAGACCGTGTGGATGAGCCACGGCGATACTATCACCATGGCGCCCGCCGGCTTCAAGGTGCTGGCCCACACGCCCGTCTCCCCGGTGGCCGCGATGGAGTCGGTCGAGCGCGGCCTGTACGGCCTCCAGTTCCACCCTGAGGTCGTGCACACGCCCGCAGGCATGGAGATCCTCAAGAACTTTCTCTACAAGGGCTGCGACTGCCTCCCGACCTGGACGATGTCATCCGTCATCGAGGACTCGGTGGCCGATATCCGCGCCCGCGTGGGCAAGGAGAAGATAATCTGCGGGCTCTCCGGCGGCGTCGACTCGGCCGTCGCCGCGGTGCTGGTGCACAAAGCGCTGGGCGACCAGCTGACCTGCGTGTTCGTCGATACCGGGATGCTGCGCATGAACGAGGCCGACGAGGTCGTCGAGACGTTCGGGCGGCACCACCACATGAAGCTCATCCACGTGGACGCCCGCGAGAGGTTCCTCGCAAAGCTGGAGGGCGTCACCGACCCCGAGGTCAAGCGCAAGACCATCGGCGAGACGTTCATCCGCGTCTTCGAGAAGGTCGCCCGCGAGATGGAGGACACCAAGTTCCTGGTGCAGGGCACGCTCTATCCGGACATCATCGAGAGCGGGACCAAGGACGCGGCCCGCATCAAGTCGCACCACAACGTCGGCGGCCTGCCCGAGGACATGGACTTCGAGCTGATCGAGCCGCTGCGCGCCCTCTTCAAAGACGAGGTCCGCGCCGTGGGCGAGGAGCTGGGCATCCCCGAGGAGATAGTCTGGCGACAGCCGTTCCCCGGCCCCGGCCTGGCCGTGCGCATCATAGGGGAGGTCACCACCGAGCGCCTGGACATACTGCGCAAGGCGGACGCCATCGTGATCGAGGAGATCAAGCGGGCAAACCTCTACCGCGAGATATGGCAGTCGTTCGCCGTGTTGCCCTGCATCAAGTCGGTGGGCGTGATGGGCGACGGGCGCACCTACGCTTATCCCATCGTCCTGCGCGCGGTAACCTCCGAGGACGCCATGACCGCCGACTGGGCCCGCATTCCCTACGACGTCCTGGAGCGCATCTCCAGCAGGGTGATAAACGAGGTGCCCGGCGTCAACAGGGTCGCCTACGACATCTCGAGCAAGCCCCCCAGCACTATCGAATGGGAGTAGCCACTCTCGATGGTCCCTGAAAGCGGCAGAGGCAAGTCCTATCTCGACGACCTCAACCCTCCCCAGCGCGAGGCGGTCGAGTACATGGGCGGCCCGCTTCTCATCATCGCCGGCGCAGGGTCGGGCAAGACCAGGGTGCTGACCTACCGGATCGCGCACTTGATACACTCCTGCGGGGCTTCTCCCTGGGACATCCTCGCGCTCACGTTCACCAACAAGGCCGCGGGCGAGATGAAGGAGCGGGTGGGAAAGCTGGTGGGCGTGCCCGCGCGCGACATGATGGTAGGGACGTTCCATTCCTCCTGCTCGCGCATCCTGCGGCGGGAGGTGGAGCCGCTGGGCTACACGTCCAACTTCTCGATCTACGACGAGATCGACTCGGTGCGCCTGATCGCGCAGTGCCTCGATGACCTCAGCCTCGACAAGAAGAGCTACCACCCGCGCGCCCTCAAGGCCGCCATCAGCATGGCCAAGAACGAGATGGTCGACGAGGAGTCGTTCGGAGAGAGGCTCGACGGCGACTTCTTCCTGGAGGTCGCCTGGCAGGTGTACAAGCGCTACCAGGAGAGGCTGAGGGCCAACAACGCGCTCGACTTCGACGACCTGCTGCTGGTGATGGTCCACCTCTTCGAGCTATACCCCCAGGTGCTGGAGAAGTACCGCGAAAGGTACCGCCACGTGCTGGTGGACGAGTACCAGGACACCAACCTGGTGCAGTACCACCTGGTCAAGATGCTGGCCGAGGAGCACCGCAACCTCTGCGTGGTGGGCGACGACGACCAGGGCATCTACTCCTGGCGCGGTGCCGACATACGCAACATCCTCGAGTTCGAGAAAGATTACCCCGACGCGCGGGTGGTGAAGCTCGAGCAGAACTACAGGTCCACCGGGCAGATCCTGTCCGCCGCCGGTACAGTCGTGACCAACAACACCGGCCGCAAGCCCAAGACCCTGTGGACGTCGAACCCGCCGGGCGAGAAGGTACGCTACTACATGGCGCCGGACGAGCACGCCGAGGCCGCGTTCCTCTGCTCCGAGGTCGAGAGGCTTGCGGCCGAGGACAGGCCTTACAACGACTTCGCCGTCTTCTACCGGACGCACGCCCAGTCGCGCGTGATAGAGGAGCAGTTGATCAGGCTGGGCATACCCTACCGGATATTCGGCGGCACCAAGTTCTACGACCGCGCCGAGATCAAGGACGTGATCGCCTACCTCAGGCTGCTGGCGAACCCGCGCGACGAGGTCTCGCTGCGCAGGGTGATCAACGTGCCGACCCGCGGCATCGGCAGGACCACGGTGGCGGCCCTGGACTCATACGCCGGCCGGAACGGGGTGTCTCTGGCCGACGCGGCCCGGGACGCCGGCGAGGTCCCGGGGCTCTCGACGAGGGCGATCAAGTCGGTCACCGCCTTTGTCGCGCTCCTCGACAACCTCAGGGAGTTCGCCGCGACCGCCGACATCGATGCGCTGATCGAGGAGGTCTGGGCCCGCACGGGCTACATGATGGACCTCGAGTCCCAGAAGACGCTCGAGGCCGAGGTGCGCATAGAGAACCTGAAGGAGCTTCATGGGGTGGTGGCCGACTTCCGGTCCGAGTACGGCACGGCCAGCCTCGAGGACTTCCTGGAGAGGGTCTCACTGGTCAGCGACACGGACGAGCTCGACACCTCCGGCGGCTACGTCTCGCTGATGACGCTGCACAACGCCAAGGGGCTGGAGTTCCCGGCGGTCTTCATAGTGGGCATGGAGGAGGGCGTCTTCCCTCATATGCGGTCGATGGAAGACCTCGCCGACCTCGAGGAGGAGCGCCGCCTCTGCTATGTGGGCATGACCAGGGCCCGGGAGCTGCTGTACCTGTGCCACGCCGGGGTCAGGAGCCTGTGGGGCGGGCTCTCCGCCAATCCCGTCTCCAGGTTCTTAAGAGAGATCCCCGACGAGTACATCGAGGCGGTCTCGTTCGAGGAGGCGGATATCCCCCGCGGAGGCGAGCTGCTCGCGGTCAGCGCCGGTGACAAGGTCACGCACGCCAAGTGGGGCGGCGGCACGGTGCTGGACGTGGTCGAGCTCGAGCACGACATCGAGGTGACGGTCGAGTTCGCCTCGGTGGGCGAGAAGCGACTGCTGTTGAGCTTCGCTCCCATCAAGCTGGGCTGAGCCGCCCGGCCCTCGACATCCTGGTGCTCCGTCCCATAGATACCTTGGCATTCGAGCGCCGCTGCATCCACGCCTGCCGCGTTCCGCTCCCTCGGAGTACTCAGAGAGTACGACTCGGTCGCGCGCCTTGCAGGCTCGGCGCTTCGACGCTCTCGGTGCGTAAAGCTATCTGTGGGACGGAGCACTAGGTGCCGGAGTTCGTCGGCGAGGTCGGTATGCTGGGCATGTTGGGCAGGTTCGGGCTGACGTTCATGCTCCCATCGCTGGTGAGCAGCCACTGCCCGCTCACGTTCTTCAGCTTGAAGACCATGGGCTGTCCGCTGGTGTTGAACGTCGACAGGTGTTCCTTCATCGACTGGCCGGCGAGTGACACCGATATCGTGGCGTCCTCGATCTGGACCGTCGCGTCCGTCGCCGTCTGGGTCAGGGTCTTCAGCTTGAAGTCAGACCACTTGAGCATTCCCGAGGAATACACCGACGAGAGCAGCTTGAGTGCCATGTCGCTGGGCTGCGAGTCGGGCGCGAACACCGCCCTCACCGCGCTGGAGTCGCCGCTGGACACGGCGTCGAAGTACTTGATGACAGTCTGCTCGGGCGCGGTCGCCCCGCCGCCCTTCTTGATCACCAGGAAGTAGACCCCCGCGGATGCCGCAACCACCACCAGTGCGACGATGATGGCCGCGATGATGAACGTTCGGCTCTTGTCGGGCCCCGGCCCCGCCGCTTTGCCGTAAGGCTGGCCGTAAGGGGGCGGGTACTGCCCCTGCCACCCGGCGTCTCCGGGAGAAGTGTACGGGCGCGCCTCACCCGGCGAAAAGTACTGGCCAGGGGGCGGATAGCTACCCGGAGGAGGCCCCTGCGGCGGGTATGCTCCGGGTGGCAGCCCCGGCGGTGGACCCTGTGGAGGCACCGCCCCCTGGGAGGCCGCTGGGTAAGGTGCCTGGCCAGGCGCGGGCGTTCCGGGCGCCTGTGGAGGTGGGGGAGCCTGTGCTCCGGGCGCCTGCGCGGGCGCGAAAGGCCCGGTAGGTGCTCCGGGGGGTGGCGACACCCTCAACTTCAGGCCGCAACTCGGGCAGGCATTGCTGCCGCCCGGTATCGGCGCCCCGCATTTTACACAGTCCAATAAACCGCTCCCTTCCTGCGTAACTTCCAGAAGTCAGTCTATTCATCGGCGTACCGTCCCGCAGGACTTGAATCGGCCCCGCGGCGCGCGCTCCTGATTGAAGTTTAACCGTCCCTATGATAGTTTTCTAAACCGGCTGGCCTCGTTGCCCGCCCCGTTTGTTTTGAGTTGCAGACCCCAAGGAGACACGCATGGATTTCGACCTGAACGAAGAACAATTGATATTCAAGCAGATGGTGAGGGAGTTCGCGGACAACGAGATCGCCCCGCAGGCGGAGGCTCTGGATGAGGCAGGCGAGTTTCCCTACGAGCTGCAGGCGAAGATGGCCGACATGGGCCTGTTCGGGCTGCCGATCCCCGAGGAGTACGGCGGCTCGGGCGCCGACATCGTCACCTATGCCGTAGCGGTCGAGGAGATCTCGAGGGTCTCCGCCTCGCTCGGGATAACGATCGCGGCCCACACCTCCCTCTCGGCTCGCCCGATACTGCTGTTCGGGACCGAGGAGCAGAAGCAGAAGTGGCTGATCCCGATGGCCCAGGGCAAGGGCCTGGGCGCCTTCGGCCTCACCGAGCCGGAGGCCGGGTCGGACGCCGGCAACACCAAAACCACGGCCGTTCTCGACGGCGACGAGTGGGTCATCAACGGCACCAAGTGCTTCATCACCAACTCGGGCACCGACATCTCGCTGCTGGTGGTCATAACCGCGCTGACTGGCGAGGACAATGGCAGGAAAGAGATAACCAACATCATCGTCCCCAAGGGGACGCCCGGCTACACCGTGGCACCCAAGTACCGCAAGATGGGCTGGCACTCTTCCGACACCCACGAGCTCTCGTTCTCCGACTGCCGCGTGCCCAGGGAGAACATGCTGGGAGAGCGCGGCGAGGGCTTCAGGTGCTTCCTCAAGTCGCTTGACTGCGGGCGCATCGGCGTGGCCGCGCTGTCGGTGGGCCTGGCGCAGGGCTGCCTGGAGGAGTCGGTCAAGTACGCCAAGGACCGGCAGGCGTTCGGCAAGCCCATCGGCAAGCACCAGGCGATCGCGTTCATGATCGCGGAGATGGGCACGGAGATAGAGCTGGCCCGCACCGCGACGCTCAAGGCGGCGTGGCTCTGCGACCAGGGCCGCAGCTACACCAAAGAGGCGGCCATGGCCAAGCTGTTCGCCTCCGAGACCTGCATGAGGGCCGCCAGCACGGCGGTTCAGGTGCACGGCGGCTACGGCTACGTGGAGGACTACCCGGTCTGCAGGTACTTCCGCGACGCGAAGATAATGGAGATCGGTGAGGGGACCAGCGAGGTCCAGAAGATAGTCATCTCGAGGGAGCTCGGCCTCTAGGCGGGCTTTCTCTCATCAGACGAGGAGGTTGATTGACTTGGCAGAGACCGTGATCGTTTCAATGGCCAGGACCGCCTTCGGGCGCCTGGGCGGTTCTCTAGCGGACGTGCCCGCCGTCGATCTGGGCGCGATCGCCATCAAGGGGGCTCTGGAGCGGGCCGGCATCGCCGGCGAAGCCGTGGACTACGTGATCATGGGACAGGTCATCACCGGTGGCGCGGGGCAGATGCCCGCCAGGCAGGCTTCGTTGAAGGCCGGCCTCCCGCTGGAGGTCCCGGCGCTCAACGTCAACAAGGTCTGCATCTCCAGCATCAGCGCGCTGATCACCGCCGACCAGATAATCAGGGCCGGCGACACCGACCTGATAGTCACCGGCGGCATGGAGAGCATGAGCCAGGGCATGTACTACGTACCCAAGGCCCGCTACGGATACCGCATGGGCAACGGCAAGCTCATCGACGGCATGATACAAGACGCGCTCTGGTGCGCGATCAACGACTGGCACATGGGCGAGGGGACCGACATCGTCGCCGAGCAACTGGGCACCACCCGCGAGCAGCAGGACCTGTGGTCCGCCCGCAGCCAGCAGCGCGCCGGCGAGGCGCAGAAGGCGGGCAAGTTCGCCGAGGAGATCGTGCCGGTGCCGGTCAAGGTTAAGAAGGAGATCAAGGAGTTCGACACCGACGAGCACATCCGGCCAGACACCACGGTGGAGACGCTGGCGAAGCTCGCCCCCGCGTTCCGCAAGGAGGGCGGCACGGTGACGGCCGGCAACGCGTCCGGCATAAACGACGGCGCCGCGGTGCTGGTGGTCTGCTCGCGCGACAAGGCCAAAGAGCTCGGCCTGGAGCCGCTGGCCACCGTGGTCTCGCACGGGATGGTGGCGGACAAGCCCGAGAACCTCGCTATGGTCCCGGCCAACTCGATCTCCAAGGCGCTGGCCAGGATCGGCAAGGGCGTCGGCGACGTGAGCCTGTACGAGATGAACGAGGCGTTCGCGGCGGTGTGCTGGCATTCGTCGCTGATGCTGGGGCTCGACCCCGAGACGGCCGAGACCACCAACGTGAACGGCGGAGCGATCGCTCTGGGCCATCCCGTAGGGGCCAGCGGTGCGCGCATCGTCATGAGCCTGGTCAACGAGCTGCGGCGCAGGGGCGGAGGCCTCGGCGCGGCCGCCATATGCGGCGGCGGCGGCCAGGGCGACGCGGTTCTGGTCGAGGTGGAATAAAGCTTAAAGATAAGGAAAAGCATCTAGCGGAGGAGGCGTGATGTTCCAACTGAACGAAGAGCAGAAGATGTTCCAGCAGTCGATAAGGCAGTTCGCCAAGGACGTCGTCGAGCCGCGCGCGGCCGACATCGACGCCAAGGGCGAGTTCCCCTGGGACATGGTGGAGAAACTCAAGGAGAACGGCTTCATGGGCCTGCCGTTCGCCGAGGAGTATGGCGGCGAGGGCGCGGACCTGCTGACCCTGTGCGTGGCCATCGAGGAGCTCGCGAAGGTGTGCGTCAACACCTCGCTCATCATCGCGTGCCAGGAGCTCGGCTCCACCCCGATCAAGCTGGGCGCGAACGACGAGCAGAAGAAGAAGTACCTGCCTCAGCTGGCCTCCGGCGAGAAGCTGGTCGGCTTCGGCCTGACTGAGCCCGAGGCGGGCTCGGACGCGGCGGCCATGAAGACGCGCGCGGTGAAGAAGGGCGACAAGTACATCGTCAACGGGACCAAGTGCTTCATCACCAACGGCGGCGTGGGCGAGATCTTCTCGGTCTTCGGCATGACCGACCCCGACAAGGGCGTCAAGGGCATCTCCGCGTTCATAGTCGAGAAGAGCTTCCCCGGCTTCAGCGTCGGCAAGCACGAGGACAAGATGGGCATCAGGGGCTCGTCCACCACCGAGCTCATATTTGAGGACATGGAAGTCCCGGCCGAGAACCTCCTCTGGCAGGAGGGCAAGGGCTTCAACCTGGCGATGATGACCCTGGACCGCACCCGCTCCTCGATCGGGGCGCAGGGCCTCGGCGTCGCCGCCGGCGCGCTCGAGACCACCATCGCCTACATGAAGGAGAGAGTGCAGTTCGGACGCCCCATCGCGGCGCTGCAGGGCCTGCAGTTCATGGTCGCCGACCTGGCGATGCAGGTCGAGGCCGCCCGCGCGCTGGTCTACCGTGCCGCCTGCGCGGTCGAAAACGAGGAGCCCGGCTTCAGCGCGCTATCGGCGATGGCCAAGTGCTTCGCCACCGACACCGCGATGAAGGTCACCACGGACTGCCTGCAGCTCATGGGCGGCGTCGGCTACATGAAGGAATACCCGATGGAGCGCATGATGCGCGACGCTAAGATCACGCAGATCTATGAGGGCACCAACCAGATACAGCGCGTGGTCATCTCGAGAGCCCTGCTGGGCTGAGAATCAGCGTAACGAAAATACTGAGCCGCGGCTTCAGGGCCGCGGCTCTTTTCGTTAACTGGTAGGCGGGCTATCGGTAAGCGCTAATGGGGACGGGGAAGGGTAAACCTTTTGCTCGCTGGTCCTCGCGTCTTTGAAATCGGCAGACTCTCTATGCTCCTCAGACGCTGCGAATCGCTCGCAAAAGGCTCACCCTTCCCCCGTCGGGAGTTCCCCCCTATGAAAGATAATCAAAGATGACTACTGACCAGTAGGAATGATTGGTTGCGTGCAATCGAAAATGCAAAAAGGGGACAGGCCCTTTTTGCATCCTAGCGTATATCCAAGAGTCAGTCGTACTTCACGTAAGACCTGATGCGCTCGATGGTCTTGTCCAGGAACTCCTCGTCGGTAAGCTTGATCTTGATGGCGTCCTTGGGGCAGACGGTCGCGCAGCGGCCACAGGCGCGGCAGTATTCGCCTATGACGGCGCGCTTGTCCTCGACGGTGATGGCCTGGATGTAGCAGTGCTTGGCGCAGGTTCCGCAGCCTTTGCAGTCGTCGGTCACCTCGATGGAGATGCCTTCGAGTTTGGGGAACAGGGGCTCCATGCGCTCCTGGGGGATGTGGCGTACGAACCGCGTGACGCAGCAGCACTCGCAGCAGAAACAAACGGTCAGCAGGCGGCCGCGGTCCTTGATGGCGAACAGCGCGTTGTCGATGCGGGCCTTGCCGACTATGGGGACCAACCCCGCGTCCACCGCCTTGCGCGCAGCTTCCTTGGCTTCCTCCGGCGAAACCTCGCGTGCATTGGAGGAGGTGGTCTCGATCGCCGAGTCTCCCATCAGCAGGCAGCCGATCTCGGTGGGATAGTCCTGGCAGTCGTAGGCGAGCCGGCAGCCGCAGTAGTTGAACAGCACCCTGTGCGATGCCTCGTCGATAAGGCGGTCGAGGACGGCGAGAGGCATGGGCGTGTCCTCGGGCATCTCGATGTCCTGGTTGATCGGCAGCCAGCGCATGTCGGTCTTCTCCGGCCGCATCCAGGGATGGCGCTGTATGCCCGGCAGCCACGTCAGCTTGAAGATGTTGGAGACGAGGTCGAACATCGGGCGCAGCAGCCAGGGGTTCTTCAGCCCCTCGACGGTGTCGTGTATTTTCGAAGCCATCCGTCCTCCGATCGTCGGGCCGCGAAGCCCGGTATCAGGATTACCGTCACAAAGTCTACACCATTAAATCCCGACCATCTGCGCAGAGCTGTCGAGACGCCGGCGTTACGTAACGAATACATTCCGCATATTCGATTACACGCCAACAGTCATTCCTACTGGTCAGCAGTCATCTTAGATTTTCATATATAGATTTGGGGGGTGTCCTAACGGGGGCGGGGTAAGCCTTTTGCGCAGCCTCCACAGCGTCTGAGGAGCATAGAGAGTCTGCTGATACCAAGACGCGAGGATAAGCAAGCACAAGGCTTACCCCGCCCCCTCCCATTCCCGCTTACCGATTTCCCGTCGACGAGTTACGCCTACACGCGGCACTCAGGCGCTAAGAGCCTTCGTCCTTGCGCTTCGACGCCAGCCGGGCGCGCCAGCGGGCGAGCCTTTCGCCTATCTCTTTCTCGAAACCCTCGTCGCCGGGGTGGTAGTAGGTGTGCCCGGCAAGCTTCTCGGGCAGGTGCTCCTGATCGACGATGTGGCCCTCGAAATTGTGGGCGTACTTGTAGCCCTTGCCGTACCCTATGTCTTTCATGAGGCGGGTGGGGGCGTTGCGGATGTGCAGCGGGACAGGCAGCGCGCCGTACTTGCGGACGTCCGACTTTACCTCGCCATAGCCCGCATACAGCGCGTTGCTCTTGGGGGCGGCCGCCAGGTAGGTGACGGCCTGCGCCAGCGCGAGCTCGCACTCCGGCATCCCCACAAAGTGACACGCCTGCATCGCGGCGACGCAGAGCGGCAGCGCGGCCGGGTCTGCGTTGCCCACGTCCTCGGAGGCGAAGCGGATCAGCCTCCGCACGATGTAGAGCGGGTCCTCGCCCGACTCGAGCATCCTGCCCAGCCAGTAGATGCTCCCGTCGGGGTCCGAGTCTCGCAGCGACTTGTGCAGCGCGCTTATCAGGTTGAAGTGCTCCTCGCCCTGCTTGTCGTACAGCAGGGTCTTCTCCTGGGCGACCTTGAGCACGATCTCGGATGTCACGTGGTTGTCTGAGCGCTCGCGGACCATGAATGAGGACTGCTCCAGCAGGTTGAGCGCGATGCGCGCGTCTCCATCGGCGATGCCGGCCATCGCCTCGATAGCGTCGTCGTCGACCTCCAGCCCCTCGGAGCCCAGCCCACGCTCGGAGTCGGCGAGGGCCCGCGACACTATCCTGCCCAGGTCGTCCGGCTCCAACTGCTTGAGCACGTAGACCCTCACGCGAGACAGCAGAGGAGAGATGACCTCGAAGGAGGGGTTCTCGGTGGTGGCGCCGATGAGGGTTATGGTGCCGTCCTCCACGTGGGGCAGGAAAGCGTCCTGCTGGGCCTTGTTGAAGCGGTGTATCTCGTCGACGAAGAGGATGGTCCTGGTGCTGTTGAACTTGCGCCGGTCCCTGGCCTCGGCGATTATCTTGCGCAGCTCAGGCACCCCGGCGGTGACCGCGCTGAACTTCACGAAGACCGACTCGGTGGCGTTTGCTATGATGCGGGCCAGGGTCGTCTTGCCCGATCCCGGGGGCCCCCAGAATATCATCGAGGAGATGCGGTCCTCCTCGATCGCCACCCTCAACGGCTGACCCGGGCCGACGATGTCGGCCTGCCCTTCGAACTCGTCCAGGTTGCCCGGCCGCATCCGATCGGCGAGCGGGGTGCCCTCCATGGGCTCATCCGGCGAATCGAACAGGTCGCGCTGCCGCTCGCTCATGGCCGCCCCCTGTTGGCTGCTGCAAGGGCCGCGAAGGCCTCGCGCTCGTGCGAGCAGATCTCGTCCGCGATCGGGTGGGCACTGGCCACTGCGGCCGTCCCGTCGGCCGAGAGCTCCTTGAAGGTGAAGGAGAGCTCGGACCACATATCGCCTATCGCGATGAACTCTTTTCCCAGGGGGGCAAAGTCGTCGGGGCCTGTCCGGGAAGCGGCCTCGAGGAGGAAGCGTCCGTACATCCTCCTGAAGTTGCCGCCGTAGCCGGTCCCGCCTTTCTCCGCGCTCACGTACACGAGCTTGCACTGCATCTCCAGCGCTTTCGGCGTCATGTAGGAGGGCCAGCCGGCCATGTCGCCGGCGAACGCCTCCACGCCTGCGACCCCCAGGCCGACTTCGGTCCCGACTTCCGCGAAGTAGGAGCGGCCGTCGTCCAGGCCCAGGTTCTGGCGCGCGGCCAGCTCCACCGCCGCGGGGACCGCTTTCACGAGCGGCACCAGCGTCGTGGGCACGTCGAAGGAGTAATAGGCGTTGTCGGCCGGGCGGGGGAGGAAGGACGCCGAACGGGCCTCGGCAAGGCTGGCCAGCGAGCATTCCTGTATGTCGTCGCGGTCGTTGTCGGCGACGAAAGCGACCTGCCGGTCGGTGTCGTACCCGACCAGGATTATCCTGTGAGCGGGAAAGTGCCTCTTCGCGCGAAGGTAGTCGAGGTAGTAGACGTCGGCGTGGATCATCGCCGGAAGGCCTTCGTCCAGCATGGCCTTGACCGCCGCCCAAGCCTGGTCGGGCTCGAGGCCCGTCACGAGCTCCATGCCGATGCCCAGGTGCGCGCAGATGTTCTGCTCCAGGTCCGGGGTCCTGCCTCCGATGTAGACCGGCGGGAAAGCTTCCTCGTTCTTGTAGTAGAGGAAGTCGATGCCGGCGCCCAGTCCGAACATCATGTCCTCTGTGAACTCGTGCCCGTAGAACCGCAGCATGTCGCGCATGGCGGTGCTTCCGCAGTGCCCGCCCGGGGCGTGCTGAAACTCTTCGATGAACACTCCAGCCAACGGCCGTCCTTTCCTCGTAGAACATCATTCTAGACCACGGCGGCGACTTTGACCTTGACGCACTACCGATGCACCGCCGGCTTTGCGCGGAAGGTACGCCAGGAATCGCGTACGGTTGGCTGCTGAGGAAGTGACGCACCATCCGTATCTACTGATATTTTGCTTCGCGGGCGCCTGACCCCGGTGGTGCGCGGGCGCACCCCGCGGAAGTTTTTTGATATATTCTCTGGAAACACAGGCGGGTGGTAAGGTTGGCAAGCGACGGGGAGAGCAGGCTCGAGAAGGTAAGGGCGAAGCGAATGAGGCTCCGTCGCATCGGCATCGCGGCCCTAGTGGTGCTGGTAGTCGGGCTGGTGGCCGGCGTCGGAGGCAACCTGATCTTCGCCAAACCGAAACCGGCAGCAAAGGTGGTCACGGTCCCAGCGAGCAGGAAGAAGGCCACGACAAGACAGACCGCCGAGCCCGCGGGCGGCAGCGCGAAGGACAAGAAAACCCCTGCTCCAGCGTCGGCCCAGTTCACCCCGTCCCAGGCAATGGCACACGCCTTCGCGCTCTCCGAGCAGGTGGGGGTCAGGCCCGCCGGGTCGGTGAAAGAATCCGCGGCAGCCGACTACATAGTCGGCAAGCTGGGGGAGTACGGCTACACGGTCGAGGAGCAGCCCTTCACGACCTCCGACGGCTTCTCGTCCCGCAACATCGTGGGCACGCGACAGGGCAGCAAGGACAACTACATCGTGGTCATCGGCGCCCACTACGACAGCCCCGGCGGGAGCAAAGGGGCCGACGACGACGCTTCCGGGGTGGGCACGGTCCTCGAGCTCGCCAGGGTCTTCTCCACCAGGACCCTCGAGCCGACCCTGCAGTTCGTGTTCTTCGGCGCCAACCAGCCCGGCGTCCAGGACAAAGACGTCCGCCTGGCGGGCTCGGCGCGCTTCGTCGATCTGCTGGGGTCGCTGCAGAAGAACGACATCGTCGCGATGATCGATGTGGACTGCGACGGCCAGGGCACCACGCTGGCGCTCAAGTCGCAGGGGAGCGGGCTGCAAAGGCTCAAGGACAAGCTCGAAACCTACGCGCGACAGAAGAATCAGCAGGTCTCCTCTATGAAATCGTCGGCCGATAGTGATAACATCCCGTTCGAGAACTCCCAGATACCGGCCGTGTGGATCGGTTGGTGCGAGCAGGACGGGTCGGTGGTGACCGATAACACCTATGCCAGCCTGGCGGCGGACAAAGTCCAGTCGGTGGGGGTCCTCGTTGAGAGCTTCCTGCAGAGCCTCACCTCTGATGACCTGGAGGAGCTCAAGTACTGATGGAGAAACCGGGAATTATGAACGAATACGAAAAGAACCCGCCTGGCTTCCTGCAAGGCACGGAGGTGGCAAGGGTGAACCCCGTGGAGCAACCGGGGTTCGAGCTGCAACTGCCGCTGCTCGAGCAGGAACCCGAGGTGAAGAAGAAGCTCCTCATCGCCATGACGGTCATACTCGGTGTCTTCATAGCGGGACTCATCGTCGGTGCGCTGCTGGGAATCTTTATCTGAGACGGGTCGCCGCGGCCAATCATCGTAACTGACTACCTGTTGAGCAGGTCGTTTCTGACGTAACCCTCGCCCTGGATGTCTTTGCCGCTGGCCGTGACGGTTCCCTGGACCTTGGCCCAGGCCTTGCCGTCTGTGCCGATCGCGTCCCCGAGGATGACGACCTTTTCCCCACTCTTGAGCTGACCCACGATCGCGCCGTTGGGGTCGGCGGTCGAGCGCATCCTGACGCCGGAGCCGCTCACGGTCGCGGTGACCGCGGCAGGCGCGACGGGCTGCGTGGTCTGTGGCTGCGAGGTCTGCGGCGTCGACGACGGGGAAGTGCCTTTCGGCTGGCTCGAAGGGGCCGTCTCGTGTTTGGCCAGCGCCGCCTGCTTGGCCTTCTGCTTGGCCGGCTTGCGGAAGGTGTCGGTTATCCGCCAGCCGAACGCGAAGCCGACCGCGAATATTCCCACCAGCACCAGCACCAGCACCGCCACCAGCGTGCCCTCGGCGGCCCTGGTTTTGGTCTTCTCGCGAGACGCCGCACGCCCGCCCGCCTTCGACTCGCGCGTCCCCTCGTCCGCACCTCCGACGATGTACTGCCAGGCGGTCATGGTCGCGTTGTCGCTGGAGTCGCGGCTGAAAGCAAGCCTCACCAGTTGGCTGGAGCTCCGCTGGACGTTCATCGCCGAGAGGAGGTTCTCCACCATCTCTTCCTCGCTCACGATGCGCCACAGGCCGTCGGTGACCAGGACCACTATGTCGCCGGGGACGATCTCGACCTCGTTGTAACCGATTGCCGCCTGCGGCTCCTGGCCCAGATAGGTTCCCAGCGTCTGTATCGCAGGCTGAGCCGTCCCTGTCTCGGCCGCCTGCGCCTCTGAGACCGGGAAAAGCGTCGGCGCCTCCGGCGACGCCGGGGGCGGCGGCTCCTGCTCGGGCGCGGCGGCCGCCACGCCGGTCGTGGGCGTGAGGTCGTATAGCCTGCCCGTGTGCAGCAGGTAGACCCTGGACGTGCCCGCGTGGCCTATGTAGGCGCGCTTGGCGTCAGAGATCACCATGGTCAGCGAGGTCTGAGGCTTTGGTTGGCCCTCCGGGACCTGGGTCTCGAACAGCTCGGTGTTAATCCTGGCGAGGTTCTCCCGGATCAGGGCCTCCATGTGCTCGCTGTCGAGCTCCTCCTCGGCGATGACGGCGGGCTCGACCAGGTCTCGGAGTCTGTCCAGGGCCTTTTTGGCGGGGTTTTCCGCCCCGGGAGCATCCAGCGGAGTGTCGGCGACGCCCAGGTAGGAGACTATGGGCAGCGGGACCCGCCTGCGGCTGTAGTCATAGATGAAGTGGGCGTCACGGGGCACCTGCGTCTCACCAAGGTGCGAAGCGGAGCCCATGTTGCTGGCTTTGGTGTCAGGCAATGATCCCTCCCTGTCCAATAATGTGCCCTATTATATTGAAAGGGAGTGGATGCGCAAACAATACCGAATCAGAGGATTTCCGCGACGGCCGGCGTCTCAGAGCTTCACCTTCAGGGCCTTCTCCATGTCGACCTGACCCTTCACCACCAGCGCGTCGTTGCTGGCCGCCACAGTCGTGACCGTGAACGGCAGGTTGTCGCGGATCACGAAAACCGGATCGCTCGCCATGATCTGGCGTATCACGCTCTGGGCCTGGGCAGTGGACTTTATCCCGGTGACGGTGATGTCAGCCGGATCGAAGAACACCTGCTTGCCCGCCTTGGGCGTGAGGTTGCCCGTGGCGGTGATCCCCGCGACGGCGTAGCCCAGGTTCATCTGTCCGCGGACCTGGATCTTTCCATTAGACAGGCTCAGGGCCGGGTTCAGCACGTAGGAATGTGTGGTCGAGAAGAACCGCATGATCTCGTTGGGTGTCACCACGGCGGTGAAGGTGCCGTCCGGCCACTTGTTGCTCTTGAGCTGGATGGTCTTGAAGTTGATGTTCTCGATGGTGATGTCGCTGACCTTGATGTCCAGGCTGGAGTAGTCCTTGAACACCAGCCGTATCGCCGGGAACGCGCTGACGGTGGCGCTCACGTTCTTCGCCTGCGGGTACTTGTTCTTGACCTTGCTGGCGATGTAGGAGGAGGCGATCTTCGGTATGACGATCTCGCTCGCCACCCAGACCACGACGAGCACCAGCACCACGATGATGAGGACCTTCCATCCCCGGCGCATGCGCTTCCACCATCCGGCCTTCTTGGGGGAAGGGGCTGATAGGTCTGGTGAGGTTTCCTGCATCTATCTCACTCTCAGGACTTTTTGGTGAGTACAACCAGCGCGTCGACCGCCACCGGCTCGCCGTCGGCGGTGATGATGAGCGGGTTCACGTCGATCTCGCCTACCGCTTCCTGCTCCAGCCCGATGCGCCCCAGCCCCACCAGCGCCTTGGCCAGCTTCGCCTTGTCGGCGGGCTTCATGCCGCGGACAGGCCCCAGGATGGCCCTGGCCTTGATGTCCTCCATCATCTGCATCGCGTCGTCGACAGTGATGGGGGCGACCCTGAAGGAGGTGTCCTTCAGTATCTCCGTAAAGATGCCTCCCAGCCCGAACATGACGCAGGGGCCGAACTGCGGGTCGCGGATCAGGCCGATGACCAGCTCTCTCTCGCCCGGCACCATCTTCTGGACCAGCACGCCTTCTGAGGGCGTGTCGCCCAGGTTCTTCATGATCTGCTCGAACGCCTCGCCGACCTCGGCGTCGGTCTTGATGCCGACCACCACCAGCTGGCGCTCGGTCTTGTGCGAAATCTCGGGGCCGCAGGCCTTGAGGACGACCGGATAGCCGATCTCGGAGGCCGCCGCGACCGCGTCGGCGGAAGAGCCGACCAGCTTCTCGGGAGCGGTGGGCACGTCGTATTTAGCCAGCAGCAGCTTGGAGTCGTGCTCGGAGAGCGCGCCCTGCGAGCGCTTGAGCGCCTCGGTCAATATGGAATCATTCGCCATCGATCTCTACCTTCCGATAATGTATCCGTCCGGGTCTACTTCCTCGCGGAGGATTCTCAGCTCCTCGTCCGTGGGAGGATGCGTCTCCTCGAGGCTGTCGGCTAGGAGCAGCTCGAACCCGCAGTTCTCGAGGACCTTCTCCACGGTGACTCCGGGGTGCAGCGACTCGATCTTCATCCTGCACGTGTCGTCGTCGTAGCCGAGGATGCAGAGGTTGGTGATGACCTTGTACGGCCCCGTTCCCTCGGGAAGCCCCGCGGCTTCCCTCGCACCCTTACCAGTAAGGTAACCCGGCGTCGTTATAAAGTCCACCTGCTCCACGAAGCGGTGGTCGTCCATCGGCGTGATGACGATGGTCTTCCAGCAGAGGCTGGCGAGGTCGTTGGCGCCTCCGCTGCCGGGGAACCGCACCTTGGGCTCCTGGTAGTTGTCTCCGATCATCGTCGAGTTCAGGTTCCCGTACATGTCTATCTGGGCGCCCCCCAGGAACGTGTAGTCCACCATGCCGCGCTGGCAGGTCTCCATCACGTCGTTCATGGTGCTCGCGATGAACGCCTGGTGCGAGGTGCGCGAGTCGCCCACCGATATGGGAAGGCCCGGCAGCAGCGGGGCCACGGAACCTGCCTCGAAGATAGTGATCACGTTAGGGCAGTGGAGCTTCTGCGCGAGCATCGTCGCCGCCATCGGCACGCCGGTCCCCACGAACACCGTCGAATTGTCCTCGAGCATCCTCGATCCAACGCAGACCAGCAGCTCGAGCGGGTTGAAGTCGGTCATGTCCGTATCCTCCTAGCCGTGGTTCGCGTAGATGAGCTTGTCGATGGCGCGCAGCTCGCGCATCTTGGCGACGCCGCCGATCTTCTCCAGGTACTCCTCGAAGTCCTTCACGCCATAGACGTAGTCCTTGTAGAACCCTTGAGTGCCCTCTTCGGTCTTGACGGTGTCGAGGTACATCTTGAAGAAGTCCTCGTCGAACCAGTATTCGCCCGGCATGTTGCCCGGGTGGCTGCCGTAGGGGACCTCGACCACGGCGTCGACGCACCAGTAAGGTATGGTCGTCGCCTGCGGGTTGGACCTGATCTCGTCGTGAGTGATGAGCCTCTCGCAGGTGATGATGAGCTTCTTGGAAGCCCTGGCCAGGTACGGGTCGGACACCAGTATCCCCTCGGGGATCCGGCAGTTGCCATACGTGTCCGCTTCGTGCACGTGGATGATCCCGCAATCGGGGTAGAGCGCCGGGAGCGCCGCGAACGTCTTGCCCGTGAACGGGCAGGTCACTGTCTTGGCGGCCGACCTCTGGAACGTGTTGGTGCCGAGCATGTTGCGCGAGGGTATGAACGAGAGACCGGCGGCGCCGGCCGCGAACCTCCAGGCGAGGGCGCTGTTGGACCAGTCCGTCTTGCGGATGGCCTTGGTCTGGAACGCCTTGCGCGCGCTTGCCGACAGCCCCCTGATCTCGTAGCCGATCACGTAGGAGATGTCGCAGCGGTCCATGCAACCGGAGGATGCCAGCAGGTCGCTGTCGTAGATGGACGTGTGTCCGGCCATACCCAGGTTGCGCTTTCCCTGGCGCACGATCTCATAGAGTATCGCCGTTGGTATGCGGACGTGTCCGAACCCGCCGACAGCGAGGTAGTCTCCGTCGCGGACGTTCATGCTCACCGCCTGCTCGACGGTCGTGACCTTGTTGACCATGGCGCGGTTCTTGTTCTTGAAGAACGCCCGCGCGTGGTCGGGGTCGGGATCGACGAACAGCTCTTCCTGGCCTTCTGTAAGGCCCACCAGTTCATCGTACAAGGTATCTTGCCCTCCTTGTCATGTGTCACGCACCGGCCGTGAATCTTACACGGGCCAATGTGCGGTATCCTCAGGCTGAAGCCTGCCCGCTAAGGTTTCTTGAGCCCCAGCATCTCGCGGGCCTCGTCGGGCGTCGCGATGGTGCGGTCCGCCATCTTGGCGATCTCGACCGCCTTGGCCACCTGGTCGAAGGAGCCCTCGGAGAGCTTTCCCTTGCTTATCCAGATGTTGTCCTCCAGGCCGACGCGTATGTGTCCGCCGTTGACCGCCGCGTGGTAGGCGCTGGCGAAGCAGGCGGGGCCGACCCCGCAGGAGCTGAAGGTGGCGTCCTGGGGTATCGTCTCCAGGAACAGCCCGTAGTTGCGGGTCGCGAAGGGCATGCCGCCCAGCACACCGAAGACGAACTGGAAGTGCAGCGGCTCCTGGAACACGCCCTGCTCCTTGAT
This sequence comes from Candidatus Anoxymicrobiaceae bacterium, assembly GCA_036781505.1. GTDB lineage: Bacteria > Actinomycetota > Geothermincolia > Fen-727 > Anoxymicrobiaceae > FEN-680. The sequence goes on from DAIQAV010000006.1 coordinate 24,032, forward strand.
GAACAGCACGTTATAGAGGCCGCCCATGTCGTAGACCTCGAACTCCGGCCTGGTGCCCGCGTCCCTCATGACGCCGTTGTACGAGACCAGCTGATCGAACGTGTTCTCGAAGACCATCTCGAACAGTATCTTGTGCTCTTTCCAGTCGCCGACGGCGAAGTTCATGCTGTTGGTGTTGAGCGAGGCCATCTCGGGCTTGAATATCTCGATGACCTTGATCCGCTCCTCCTTGGTGGCGATGGGCGAGATCGCCGTCGACAGGTTGATGATGAGCGGAGTCTCGGCGCGGATGCCCTCGACGATGGCCCCGAGTATGTCGAGGTCGGGGGTCGGGAACCCGGTCTCCGGGTCGCGAGCGTGGATGTGGACGATGGAGGCGCCCTTCTCGTAGCACTTGATCGCCTCGGCCACGAACTCGTCCCTGGTGTACGGGACATTGGGGTTTTGCTCTTTCCTCGTCGCAGCACCGGCAAGAGCCGCTGAAATGATGCACTTCTCGGATGACGCTGCCATCAAAAACCACCTCCACTACCCGGTTCTCTATGTGCAAAACATTCGTATATATATCATAAAAGCAGGCAAATGAATACTTGAGTCGGCAGGCACGTTCAGACTGCCGAGCGCGTGGTAAAATCATTCTCTCTGTGGGCCCGGAGGTTTATACTCGGGATAGTGGAATTGGACCTCGCACCAAGCAGAGGATTGGCGGTAAAGCCCATCCGGGGAGCCATCTGGCCGCCCTCCGGAACAATCAGTGTCCAAGAGCGGGCCGACTGTCCCGACTCGCGGATTGAGGATGAAGAAGAGGGGCAACAGCAGTGCCTGAAGAGCTTTTGATCTCCGAGAACGCGGCCCTGGTCCTCGAGCGCAGGTACCTCGCGCGCGACGCCGAGGGCAGGCTCACCGAGACGCCGGCCGAGATGTTCGAGCGGGTCGCCGCCGCGGTGGCGCTGGCCGATGAGCCCTTCCGCGGGGCAGAGGGCGTGGGCAGGTCGCGCGAGGCGTTCGGCCAGATGATGACATCGCTCGAGTTCCTGCCAAACTCCCCCACGCTGATGAACGCCGGCCGTAAGCTCGGCCAGCTCGCCGCCTGCTTCGTGCTCCCGGTCGCCGACAGCATGGAGGCCATATTCGAGTCGGTCAAGAACATGGCCCTGATACACAAGTCCGGGGGCGGCACCGGCTTCAGCTTCTCCCGGCTGCGGCCGCGCAACGACGTGGTCCAGTCCACCAAGGGCGTCGCCTCGGGCCCGGTGTCGTTCATGAGCGTGTTCGACGCCGCCACTGAGACCGTGAAGCAGGGCGGCACCAGGCGCGGGGCAAACATGGGCGTGCTGCGCGTCGACCACCCCGACATACTCGACTTCGTGCACGCCAAAGGCGACTTCTGTAGGCTGAACAACTTCAACATCTCCGTGGCGCTGACCGCGGCCTTCATGGAGGCGCTTGAGGAAGGCGACACCTACGACCTGGTCAACCCCAGCACCGGCAAGCTCGCGGGCAGGCTGCAGGCGCGCGATGTGTTCGACGAAATAGCTAGCGAGGCCTGGGCGACCGGCGAGCCCGGCGTAATATTCCTCGACCGCATCAACGCCCACAATCCCACACCCGCGGTGGGCGAGATCGAGAGCACCAATCCCTGCGGCGAGCAGCCGCTCCTTCCTTACGAGTCGTGCAACCTGGGCAGCATCAACCTCGGCAGGCTGGTCGGCACCGAGAACGGCGCGCGGAAGTTCGACCGGGGCAGGCTGGAGTACCTGGTGCGCGAGGCGGTCCACTTCCTGGACAACGTCATCGACGTGAGCGTGTATCCTCTCGAAGAGATCAAGGAGATGACGCTGGCCAACCGCAAGATCGGGCTCGGCGTAATGGGGTTCGCCGACATGCTCATCAAGCTTGGCGTGCCGTACGACTCTGCCGAGGCGGTCTCGCTCGCGCGAGAGGTTATGTCTCAGGTGTCCGAGGTGGCGAGGGACGCTTCCGAGGCGCTGGCGGCCGAGAGGGGCCCGTTTTCAAACTTCGGCGCCAGCGAGTACGCCCGGCTGGGTTCGAAGCCGCTGCGCAACGCCACCACCAACACCATCGCTCC
>DAIQAV010000007.1:0-24726 GCA_036781505.1 Candidatus Anoxymicrobiaceae bacterium
GAGCAGCAGTTCTCCTGGTTCCTCGGGCAGGTCGAGAAGGACTACGTGGACTCGGTCAAGATATTCAACCGCGACCAGAAGATCGAGGGCGTCCTCCGCAGCAAGGAGAAGTTCAAAACGGCCTTCCCCGCGGGCTTCGACATAGTGAAGGAGCTCCGCAAGGAGAAAGACGTAAAGATCGAGGTCGACCCGCAGACCAGCACCAGCATCCTTGCCGTCGTAATTCAAATCCTGCCGATCCTTCTGATGATCGGGCTCATCCTCTTCTTCGTCCAGCAGATGCAGGGCGGGGGAAACAAGGTGATGTCCTTCGGGAAGAGCAAGGCCAAGCAGGTATCCAAGGACATGCCGAAGGTGACCTTCGAGGACGTAGCGGGGGTCGATGAAGCCGTCGAGGAGCTCATGGAGATCAAGGAGTTCCTCGAGAACCCGGCCAAGTTCCAGGCCCTGGGCGCCAAGATACCCAAGGGGGTCCTGTTGTACGGTCCCCCCGGCTCGGGCAAGACCCTGCTCGCCAGGGCCATCGCGGGCGAGGCCGGAGTCCCCTTCTTCAGCATATCGGGCTCAGACTTCGTCGAGATGTTCGTCGGCGTGGGCGCGGCCCGCGTGCGCGACCTGTTCGAGCAGGCCAAGACCAACGCGCCGTGCATCATATTCATGGACGAGATCGACGCCGTCGGGCGCCAGCGCGGCGCAGGACTGGGCGGCGGGCACGACGAGCGCGAGCAGACCCTCAACCAGTTGTTGGTCGAGATGGACGGCTTCGACGTCAAGTCGGGCGTAATCCTCATCGCCGCGACCAACCGCCCCGACATCCTCGACCCGGCGCTGCTCAGGCCGGGCAGGTTCGACAGGCAGGTCGTGGTGGACAGGCCGGACCTGGAGGGACGGCGAGCGATCCTCAGGGTTCACACCAAGGGCAAGCCGCTCGCGGCGGGCATCGACATCGACGTGCTGGCGCGGAGGACGCCCGGCTTCACCGGTGCCGACCTCGCCAACATGGTGAACGAGGCGGCCCTCCTCTCGGCGCGACACGGCAAGAAGACGATCGACATGATCGAGCTCGAGGAAGCCATCGACCGCGTGGTCGCCGGCCCGGAGAAGAAGACGCGCCTCATCAGCGAGCGCGAGAAGGCGATCATCGCGTACCACGAGACCGGCCACGCCCTGCTGGCGCACTCGCTTCCCAATGCCGACCCTGTCCACAAGATCTCGATCATCCCGCGCGGGCGCGCGCTAGGATACACGCTCACCCTGCCGACCGAGGACAAGTACCTGGTCACCAGGTCTGAGCTGATCGACCAGCTCGCCATGCTGCTCGGAGGGCGCACCGCCGAGGAACTGGTGTTCAGCGAGATAACAACGGGCGACCAGAACGACATCGAAAAGGCCACCAAGGTGGCCCGACAGATGACCATGGAGTTCGGCATGAGCGACAAGCTCGGCCCGGTCACCCTGGGTCACAAGCAGGAGCAGGTGTTCCTGGGCCGGGACTTCACGGCCGAGCCGAACTACTCGGACGAGGTCGCGTTCCAGATCGACCAGGAGGTCAGGCGACTGGTGGACGAGGCCCACAAGGAGGCCACCCGCATCCTGACGGATCAGAGGGACAGGCTCGACACCATCGCCAAGATACTGGTCGACAAGGAGACCATAGGCAAGGAAGAGCTCCTCAAACTTCTCGAAGGCGACCCCAAGGAGGTCTACGAGAAGTTCCTCGAGGAGAAGAAGATAGAGGATGCCCGCGTGGCGGCGGTGGAGGCCAAGGAGGAGACCGAGCGCAGGAAACTCCGAGGCAAGAAAGTAGTCAAGCCGCCGGCGACCGCCGCTACCAAGCCGGAGGTCCTTCCCGAGTAGCCGGCTCATCCGGGCGGCATCCCACTTTGACCGGCCGCACCACTTCTGCTAAAAAGTGCACGCAGGGAATTCACCCACCGCTGAGGAGGCATCGAGTTGGACCGCGAGAAGATCGAGTCCGCGATTCGCATGATACTTGAGGGGATAGGCGAGGACCCCGACCGCGAGGGGCTGCGCCTCACCCCCAGCCGCGTCGCCAACATGTACGAGGAGATATTCAGCGGGCTTGGCACCGACCCCGCCACGGTGCTGCAGGCCCAGTTCGCCGAGGAGCACGAGGAGATGATCCTGGTGAAGGACATCCCCCTCTACTCGGTCTGCGAGCACCACCTGATGCCGTTCATCGGGAAGGCCCATGTCGCCTACGTGCCCGGTACCAGCGGACAGATCACCGGTATCAGCAAGCTGGCCAGGGTGGTGGACATCCTCTCGAAGCGGCTGCAGGTGCAGGAGCGATTGACCACGCAGGTCGCCGACACCTTGATGGCCGGGCTCGACGCGCAGGGCGTCCTGGTCGTCATCGAGGCCGAGCACCTGTGCATGTCTATGAGAGGCGTGAAGAAACCGGGGACCGTAACGGTGACCTCGGCCGTCAGGGGGCTCTTCTACAAGAGCGCGGCCGCGCGCGCCGAGGCGATGTCCCTGATGGGCAGGAGAGCTTGAGCGCACCGTCCGCGGCCTGACGCACCGGCGCGGCTAAGGCGTGGAATGCCGGGGTATCTATGGCACAGAGTACTAGCATGAGTCCGAGCGCCGCCACCGCGAGGCACAACCTGCGGCTGGTGAGGGTCCAGGGCGCCGACGATGCCCGCCGCATCCTGGGCGAGCTGGGCACCGACCCCGGCGGGGCGGCGATAATGTCGCACAAGATGGTCTACGCTTCGGTGGCGGTATCCAAGGTCCAGGCCAGGGCCTCCCACATAATCAAGCAGATAATGCTCTCCAAGGGCGGAGACTGCGCGACCCCCCGCAACGTCTTCCTCGTCGACGGCAAGGAGCTGGTCGACGTCATCCTGATCGGCACCGAGAGGCAGCTCGCCGATGCCGCCAAGAGCCTGGCGGCTCAGCCCTTCGGCTGCAAGGCGCTGGCAGCGGAGCTCAAGCAGTTCGTGGCAGGCGGTCTGCCCGGCGCCGCGGGGACGAGAACGCTGCGCGTCGGCGACTACCAGCTTCCCCTTGGCGGGCGCACCCTGGTGATGGGGATAGTCAACGTCACCCCCGACTCTTTCTCCGACGGCGGCGAGTTCATGAGCTTCGAGGCCGCCAGGCTGCGCGCGCTCGAGATGGTCGCCGCGGGCGTCGACATCATCGACATCGGAGGCGAATCGACCAGGCCGGGGGCGGAGGCTGTCAGCCTCTCCGAGGAGGAGCGGCGGACCATCCCGCTGATCGAGGCGATCGCTTCCGAGGCGCGCATACCGATCTCGATAGACACTTACAAGTCCGAGATAGCGGCCAAGGCGCTGGACGCGGGCGCCTGCATGGTGAACGACGTGAGCGCGCTGCGGCTCGACGATAGGATGGCTTCCCTGGTGGCGGAGCGAGAGGCCCCGGTCATCCTGATGCACATGCAGGGCATGCCCCGCGACATGCAGGAGAACCCGACCTACGGCGATGTCGTCGCCGACATCTCAGAGTTCCTGATCGAGCGGGCTCAGTACGCCGCCGGCCAGGGCATCTCGCCGGAGCGGGTGCTCATCGACCCGGGCATAGGGTTCGGCAAGACCGTGGAACACAACCTCGAGATCATACGGAGGCTCGGCGAGTTTGCCAGCCTGGGCTATCCGCTGGTGCTGGGCACCTCGCGCAAGAGGTTCATCGGCTCGGTGACGGGCCGGGTGGTGACCGAGCGGATGATGGGGACGGCCGCCAGCGTGGCGTTCTCGATCGCCCGCGGAGTGGACGTCGTGAGGGTCCACGACGTTGCCGAGATGCTCGAGGTGGTGAAGGTGGCTGACGCCATCGCGGGCAAGGAGAGGCCGCAGTGATGGCGGCGCGCGGCTCCTGCATCCTCGAGGTGACCGGGCTCGAGGTGTTCGCGCACCACGGGGTGCTCGCGAGCGAGAAGGAGCAGGGGCAGAGGTTCATCATCGATATCAAGCTGGAGATGTTCTCCCCCCCACAGGGCGACGACCTGGCTGCGACGGTGGATTACGCCCGGGTGGCCTCAGAGGCCTCGCGCGTCGCTACCTCCACTGAGCACGACCTGATCGAGACAGTCGCGCGGGAGATAGCGGAGGTGCTTCTGAGGGACCCGCTGATCGCCAGGGCGAGCGTCACCGTCTCCAAGCCGGAGGCGCCCATGCCGGTCCCGGTCGCCAACGTGTCGGTGACCGTGACGATGGACAGCCCGGCAAAGGAGTCGCAGTGAGCCGCGCGTACATCGGGATGGGTTCGAACGTGGGCGACAGGCTGGAGAATCTGAAGGCCGCGGCCATGTCCCTTTCGGCCGCCCTGCCGGAGATAGTCCTGATCGCCAGGTCAGGGGTTTACGGCTCGGAGCCGGTGGGAATGACCGACCAGCCCGACTTCCTCAATGCCGTGGTGGCGATAGAGACGACGCTGGACCCCTACAAGCTGCTGAGCTTACTCCACGATATAGAGATCACGAGGGGCAGGCAGCGGATCACTCGCTGGGGCCCGCGCACGCTCGACCTCGACATCCTCTTGTTCGCGGACGTCGCCCAGGACGATCCCGACCTGACGCTCCCGCACCCCCGGCTCACCGAGAGGCGCTTCGTGCTCGAGCCGCTGCTCGAGATCGCGCCTGAGGCGAAGCTCCCCGACGGCACGCCACTGAGCTCCGTGCTGGACGCACTAGGGGACGAGCAGGCGACCTGGCGCACGGGCGACCTCTAGGAGACAAGCTTGGCTGGCCAGAGAGAAGAACGGCAGACCGTGGCCGTCATCGGCACCGGCAAGGTGGGGACCGCGATGGCCCACCTGCTGTCCCGGCGCGGCTATGCCGTAGTGGCGGTGGCCGACCGTTCGGCGGAGGCGCGCGAACGGGCCGCCAGGCTCTCCGGCGCGGTGCCTCAATCTTCTGATGCGGAGGCGGCCGGGCGAGCGCAGGTCATCATCATCACCACTCCTGACGGCGCGATAGCCGACACCTGCGCGCAACTGGCGCAGGCGGTGCCGCTGGCGGGCAAGAAGGTCATACACATGAGCGGCGCGCTCTCGCTTGGCGCGCTCGAGCCGGCGCGAGCGGCAGGCGCGGACGTCCTGTCCATCCACCCCATGCAGACGTTCGCCGATCTGGAAGGGGCGGAGAGGTCTTTGCCGGGAAGCACGTTCGGCGTGACCTGCGAGCCCGCGCTGGTGGATTGGGCCCGCGGGCTGGTGGAGGCGCTCGACGGCCGCATGATGCTGGTAGCCGACGCGGACAAGGTCCTCTACCACGCCGCCGCCGCCGTGGCCTGCAACCTGCTCGCCATGGTAGAGTACGGCGCGTTTGTTATCTCCAGGAGGCTCGGCTTCAGCGACGAGGAGTGCGCCCGGGCGTTCACCCCGCTTGCCGCCGCGACGGTGGAGAACGTCTCCAGGCTGGGCCCGGCCGCCGCGCTGACGGGGCCGCTTGCCCGGGGCGACGAGGAGACGCTGAAGGCGCACATCGAGGCTCTGGCGTCCCTGGACCCGCAGCTGGCGCGCATGTACCGCGTCGTCTCCGGGTGGGGCCTCACACTGGTGGAGGAGCAGGGCGTGCTGGCCGCGGAGAAGGTCGAGCGCATGCGGCGCCTGCTTGCTGAAGACTGAGGGCACCGGCGGCGCCACGCGTGGGGGCAACCTATGCCGGGAGATGAGATGGAAGTTGTAAAAGAGAAAGCGCGGATACGCCGGATAGTCCAGGAGGCCTTCGCCGCCGGCCGCACCGTCGGCCTGGTCCCCACGATGGGCTACTTCCACGAGGGACACCTCGAGCTGATGCGGCGCGCCCGCGCCGAGTGCGATCTGGTGGTGGTCTCGCTGTTCGTCAACCCGACTCAGTTCGGCCCGGGGGAGGACCTGGAGGCTTACCCCCGCGACTTCGAGCGGGACCGCGGCATGGCCCAGAGCGTGGGAGTGGACTACATCTTCAACCCCGAGCCGGCCGAGATGTACCCCGAGGGATTCTCCACGCAGGTCGAGGTCGAGGGTCTCTCCGACATCCTCTGCGGCGCCATGCGACCGGGCCACTTCCGCGGTGTCGCCACCGTGGTGGCCAAGCTGTTCAACATCGTGCCCGCGCAGAGAGCCTACTTCGGCCAGAAGGACGCCCAGCAGCTGGCGGTGATAAAGAGGATGGCCGCCGACCTGGACTTCGCCGTGAAGGTGGTCGCAGTCGGAACGGTCCGCGAGCAGGACGGCCTGGCCATGAGCAGCCGCAACACCTACCTGACCGAGCGGGACCGGGCCGACGCGCTCGTTCTCTCGAGGGCGCTGCGCACCGCCGCCGGGATGATCGAAGCCGGAGAGAGGGACGCCGCGGTGGTATCTGAAGCTATGCAAGGCCTCTTCGATGCCTTGCCTTCCATGAATCTTGAGTATATAGCCATCTGTGATACTATCTATCTGCAACCGCTCGAGGAACTCCACGGAGAGGTCCTCATCGCGGTGGCCGCGCGCGTCGGAAAGGCGCGTCTGATCGACAACATGGTGTTCGAGGTTGAGTGACTACATGCAGATTTCACGGTTCATGCTGAAGTGCAAGATACACCGGGCAGTGGTGACAGATGCCGACATCCACTACGAAGGCAGCGTCACCATCGACCGGCGCTTGATGGACCTTGCCGACCTGGTCCCCTACGAGCAGGTTAACGTCTGGGACCTCGACAACGGCAACAGGCTCACCACCTACGTCATGGAGGGTGAGCGCGACTCGGGCGAGATCTGTATGAACGGCGCGGCCGCGCGCCTCGTCCACAAGGGCGACAGGGTCATCATCTCCTCCTTTGTGTCGGTTCCCGATTCGGAGGCGGCCGGCTACCACCCGAAGATCGTCTTCGTCGACGACAAGAACCGTCCCGAGATGATCGAGGACCACCTTACCGCCGACGACTTCTGCTAGCTGTGGCCGGAGCCTGGCGAGGGCAATATGACACACCGTGAAACCCAGGTCGGGCAAATCGACATCATCCACGAACTCCTCCTCGATGAGGCGGCGATCGCCGAACAGGTCATCAAGATGAAGGAGGAGCGCAACGCCGTCATCCTCGTCCACAACTACCAGCGCCCCGAGGTCCAGGACATCGCCGACTTTACGGGCGACTCGCTGGGCCTGTCGCGCGAGGCCGCGCGGACCGAGGCCGAAGTCATCGTCTTCTGCGGAGTCCACTTCATGGCGGAGACCGCGTTCATCCTGAGCCCGGACAAGACCGTGCTCCTGCCGGAGATGAGCGCCGGCTGCCCCATGGCCGACATGGCCGACGCGGCCGACGTGGCGCGCGCGCGCGACGAGAACCCCGACGCGATGGTCGTCTCCTACGTCAACACCTCGGCGGCCGTAAAGGCGGTCAGCGACTACTGCTGCACGTCGGCCAACGCCGTGCAGGTGACACGCGCGGTCACCTCCGACAGGGTGTTGTTCGTGCCCGACAAGAACCTCGCGGCCTACGTGGCCTCCCAGGTGGACAAAGAGATAATAGCGTGGGACGGGTTCTGCCCGACCCACGAGAACATAACCGCGCAGCATATCGAGCTCGCCAGGATCGAGCACCCCCAGGCCGAGGTGATCGCCCACCCCGAGTGCTCCGCGGAGGTGCTGGCGCTCGCTGACCACATCAGGAGCACCTCCGGCATGCTGGACGCCGCCCTGGAGTCGCCCGCGACTGAGTTTATCGTGGCGACTGAGTCGGGAATGCTCTACCCGCTGGCCAACGCCGCGCCGGAGAAGACCTTCTTCTCGCCCGCGGCCGAGCCGCTGTGCCCCAACATGAAGCTCACCACTCTATCCAAGGTGCTCTTGGCGCTGCAGACGCTGGAGCCCAGGGTGACGGTGCCCGAGGAGATCAGGGTCAGGGCGCTGGGTGCCGTCGAAAGGATGCTGGCACTGGGATGATCCCACGCTACCTGCTCTCCTTTAACACGGCGACGCTCCCGGCGGTGTCCTGCGACGTCGTGGTAGCGGGAAGCGGCGTGGCCGGCCTGTCGGCCGCACTGCACCTGGCGAAGTTCTGCGACGTTCTGCTCATCACCAAGTCAGACCTCAGGGTCTCCACCACCAGCCACGCCCAGGGCGGCATCGCCGCCGTGATGGACGCGCACGACTCAAAGCAGTCGCACGTCGCCGACACGCTGGTGGCGGGAGCCGGGCTCTCGGACCCCGAGGCCTGCGCCGTGCTGGTGGACGAGGGTCCCGACCGGGTGCGCGAGCTGCTGGAGGTCTACCACGCCGACTTCGACATGAGCTGTGGAGAGCTCGACCTCGCCAAGGAGGGCGGACACTCCCACCGGCGGGTCGTGCACGCCAGGGGCGACGCCACGGGGTCGGAGGTCGAGAACGCCCTGGGCAGGGCGCTGGCCCGCGAGCCGCGGGTGAAGGTGATGGAGCACGCGTTCGTCGTCGACCTGCTGGAAGCCGGAGGCACCTGCCGTGGTGTCCTGGTGGTCGACAGCAGGAAGAACACGCTGATGGTCGCCTGGTCCAAGGCGACGGTCATCGCCCTGGGCGGGATGGGGGAGGTCTACCTGGTCACGACCAACCCCCCGGTGTGCACCGGCGACGGTCTGGCGATGGCGTTCCGCGCAGGCGCACGGGTGAGCGACGTCGAGTTCGTCCAGTTCCACCCGACCGCCCTGCATACCCCCGAGGAGCCCAAGTTCCTGATCAGCGAGGCGATCCGCGGGGAGGGGGCGTTCCTGGTGGACCAGGAGGGCAACCGGGTGATGGAAGGCATACACCCGCTGGGAGAGCTGGCGCCACGCGACATAGTGGTGGCCCGTATGGTCGAGGTGATGAAGGAGCAGGAGCGCAACCACCTGTTCCTCGACGTGAGGCACCTCGAGCCCGACATGGTGCGCCGGAGGTTCCCCAACATCCACGAGCACTGCCTGCAGGCCGGCATCGACATCACGCGAAACCGCATCCCGGTCTCGCCCGCCGCCCACTACATGAGCGGCGGGGTCATAACCGACATCTGGGGGCGCACCGACCTGCCCGGGCTGTACGCCTGCGGGGAGGTGGCCTGCACCGGGGTGCACGGCGCCAACCGGCTGGCGTCCAACTCCCTGCTCGAGGGCCTGGTCTTCGCCAAGAGGATCGCGAACTCCATCGCCGGCAGCATGCCTTCCGGATCTGCCGTCCCCTGCGACATCTCCTTCGTGCAGAAGGCCACCGGCCCCAGGGTTCGGGAGGACCTCCTGCGGGGGAACCTGCGCGAGACCATGCTCGACTCGGTCGGCATGGTGCGGTGCGAGCGCGGCCTGCGTGAGGCGCGCGAGTTCCTTGACGATAACTCCGATGTGATGTCCACGGAGTACCTCGACACCGCTGGCATGGAGCTCAAGAACATGTACACTCTGGCGCGCCTGATCTCAAAGGCCGCCGAGATGCGCCTGGAGAGCAGGGGGTGCCACAGGCGCCGCGACTACCCTGAGCCCGACGAGTGGAACTGGCGCAGGCACACAGAGATGTCCCTGGAGGGCGGAGAGATAGCGACCGCGACGCGGCCGCAGCCCTCGAAGCCGCCGGCAGAGCTGAAGATACCGACCATACAGAAAGCGTGATCGCGTGGACATAGCCGAAAAAGCGCTGGGGATAATAAGGCTCGCCCTGGCCGAGGACCTGGGCGCGGACGGTGATATAACCACCAGCGCCGTGTGCCCGCCCGAGGCCTCCGGCAAGGCACGGATCGTCAGCCGGAGCCCCTGCCGGGTCGCCGGCGGGCCGGTGGCCGCACACGTCTTCGAGCTCGCGGGCGGGGGAGTCACCTACCAGACTCTGGTGAGTGACGGGCAGAGCGCCTCGCCCGGGCAGGACATCGCACACCTTTCCGGGCCCCTCGCGACGCTCCTGGCCGGCGAGCGAACGGCGTTGAACTTCCTGTGCCACATGACGGGGATCGCGACCCTGACGGCGAGGCTGGTCGAGATCGCAAACCCCTACGGGGTGAAGATCCTGGACACGCGCAAGACGAACCCGGGGATGCGTCCGCTGGAGAAGTACGCGGTCGCGATGGGCGGCGGCACCAACCACCGGCAGGGGCTCTACGACGCCGTACTCATCAAGGACAACCACATCGCCGCGGCGGGCGGCCTCGAGATAGCCGTAAGGAGGGCGCGCAACGCCTACGGGGATAAATACCCGATCGAGGTCGAGGCCGACGGCCTGGCCCAGGTCCGCGAGGCCCTGAACGCGGGGGCCGACATCATCATGCTCGACAACATGTCGCCCGCTTCCGTGACCGACGCGCTGGCGTTGATCGGGGGCAGGGCGAAGAGCGAGGTGTCGGGGGGCATCACGCCCGAGAGCCTGCCCGGTTACGTGAAGCTGGGGATGGACTCCATATCCCTGGGCTTCATCACGCACTCCGCCCCGGCGGCGGACCTATCGCTCGAGCTCGAGTTGGGTTAGTATCCGACACCGGAGGCTTGATATGCTGCTGGGCATCGACGTGGGAAACACTCAGACCGTGATAGGCGTGTTCAAGGACGGGCGCCTGCGCGACCACTGGCGGATATCCACCGCGCGCGAGCGGACCGCCGACGAGATCTCCCTGACGCTGGGCGGCTTCCTGGCATTCGTGGGCTGGGACCTCGACATGATTGACGGCATGATCATCTCCTCGGTCGTGCCCGAGATGACCCGCGCCCTCATCCACATGGCCAATGACATCCTCGAGCTGGAGCCGCTGGTGGTGGACAGCGACACCGACACCGGCATCCCCATCCTGTATGAGGACCCCAGGCAGGTAGGCGCCGACCGGCTGGTCAACGCAGTGGCCGCCCTGGATAAATACGGCGCGCCATGTATAGTCGTCGATTTCGGGACCGCGACCACCTGGGACGCAATCGACCGGGAAGGCAGGTACCTGGGCGGAACCATCGCCCCCGGAGTCGAGATCTCGGCCGCCGCCCTGTTCCGGCAGGCGGCCCGGCTGTCGCGCGTCGAGCTCGTTCCCCCGAAGAACGCGGTCGGCCGCAACACCGTCGAGTCGATGCAGTCGGGCATAATACACGGCACGGCGGGCCAGGTGGACCGCCTGGTGGAGCTGTTCAAGGAAGAGCTCGGCCAGGACGCCAGGGTAATTGCGACAGGCGGGCTCGCCGAGGTCGTGGTGGGGAAATGCCGCACGGTGGATGTGACCGATCCCCTTTTAACCCTGGACGGACTCAAGTTAATATATGCAAGGAATTCGAAGGCTGGCTGAAGCGCATCTTTGGCGGACGGAGGTAGGGGTGGTCCGCCGCGAGGGGGACCGCCGGGCGCCGGAGGGCGACCGGGCCCGGATATTGACAACGTTACGGGATTATTGTGATATACTCACCGCGAAATATCCGGTGTCCCTGACGCCCGATATTGCGGTGCCATTCAAAAGATGGCACTTTTTATTGTGACAGTTTGTTGTTTAAACTAGGAGAAGTGACATGGCAGAAGCCATCCAGGAAGTCGCCGATCCCAAGGCCGAGCTCTCTTCCGCGGAGGAGATGCTCGAGATGATCGTCCGCAAAGAGGACGAGATCAGAAGCCGTATAAACCAGGCTGAGAACGAGGCCCAGCGCGTAGTCGAAGAGGCCAAGCTCGACGCGGCCAACAAGAAGCGGGACGCTGCCGCGGCCGAGGTAGGCCAGGACCTGCGGGACAAGGAGATCGAGAAGGCGGAGGTGGAGGCGGGCAAGGTCGCGGCGGAGATCGCCGCACAGGCCGATGAGATCAGGAAAAAAGGCATGGATCGTGTAGAGGATGCCATCAAGATAGTCATCGAGGGAGTCCTACCGCCACGTTAACGCCGAAAGGCACCAGAGCATCCCGGGGGGAGCAGTCTTAAGATGATTGAAAAAATGGCGAAAGTTGAGATCCTCGGTCTCAAGGATATCGCGCTCGATGCGATAGACGTCATCCACGACCTCGGCACCCTGCACATCGAGGACCTGACCGAGCGGATCGGCAGCATGGACACCAAGCGCGTCTCGCGCATGGAGATGGACCCGAAGTTCGCCGAGCACGAGGGGACCCTCAACAACCTGCGCGCCAAGGTCGGCGACATGATCCGCGAGCTGCAGCCCAACGTCGACGATATGTCGGCCGAGGATGTCGCCACCGAGTACAAGGGCATCTGGAGCGAGAACGTAGAGGTCATGATCTCGCGCATCGAGTCGATGCTGCGCGACGTCGAGCGAGACACCAGAGACACGGTGGAGCGCAAGTCCGACCTGCTGGTCGAGCTCTCCCGCCTGGAGAAGTACGCTCCCATCATGGGCAAGGTCCAGCCGCTGGCCGACCGGGTGGCGAAGATGACCGATATGGCCTCGATCGCGCTGATAATAGAGCGCAAGTACAAGGCCATCCTCAACTACCTCAACGAGGAGATAAGCAAGATAACCGAGGGTGAGTGCGAGATCATCTCCTCGGACGTCGACGACGAATCCACCGCCGCCCTGATCGTGTTCAACCGCCGGTTCCTCAAGCAGGTCCACGAGTTCCTGGCCGTCCAGGACGTGAACCAGGTCAGGCTGCCGAGCGACCTCTCCAAGAAGCCCATCGACGAGGCCGTGGGCGAGGTCAGGGCGCGCATCGCACAGATACCATCCGAGATAGACGAGATCGACAGCAAGCTGGTGGGCGTGACCGACAAGTACTCGGTGAAGCTTATCGCGGCCCGCAACGCCATACACGACAGGCTCGAGGCGATGGACGTGGTGCCGAAGTTCGGGCAGACCGACCAGGTCTTCATCATCAGCGGCTGGCTCCCTGAGCCCGAGGTCGAGCCCATGGACAAGGCGCTGACCGGGAAGTTCGGTAACAAGGTCATCATGACCGTCGTCGACATCCGCGAGGAGGAAGATAGCGAGGGGACCCCGGTCGCGCTGCACAACAGCTCGTTCACGAGGTACTTCGAGATCCTCTACATGCTCTCCAAGTACCCCAGGTACGGCACGGTCGACCCCACGATCGTCTTCGCCTTCTTCTTTCCTATACTGTTCGGGTTGATGGTCGGCGACATCGGATACGGAATCCTCATCCTGGTCGCCGGCTGGATCGTCCACCGGAAGTACATCAACAAGCCGTTCGTGAGCATGATCGGGTTCGTGCTGACCGTGGGGGGCGCCTGGACCATATTCTTCGGGATTATTTACCTGGAGTTCTTCGGTGACTGGATCTACAGGTGGCTGGGGCTGCTTAACGCTGACGGGGAGCTGGACAAGTACCTACTGGGGACCAAGAACTCTATCTTCAAATACCCGGTGGACCGGATAGAGGGCTTCACCTTCATGCTGGCCGTGTGCCTGATCATCGGCTGGATCCACATGGGCGTCGGGCTGGTCATCGGGATAATAAACGGTCGCAGGGAGCACAACTTCAAGCACGCCCTGGAAAAGGGCGGTATCTTCGCTATCCTGACCGGGGCCATGATGATCATCGCCAAGTTCGGGATGGCCTGGTGGCCCACCTGGGCGGCAGGGGTCGGTGGACTACTGGCCCTGGCCGGCATCGTTATGGCGGCCAAGGGAGCCGGATTCGGCGGGGCGATCGAGGGCGTGGTCGGCATGGGGAATCTCTTCTCCTACGCCCGTCTCATCGCAATCGGCCTCGCTTCGGTCATCATGGCCAACGTGGCCAACAAGCTCGCGATCGAGCAGGCCAAGAGCGGGATCATCGGAGTGTTTGTGGGAGTGATAGTGTTCATCCTCCTGCAGACGCTGAACATAGTCATCGGAGTGTTCAGCCCTTCGATTCACGCCTTGCGTCTCCATCTGGTGGAAAGTTTCGGCAAGTTCTTCGAACCTGCCAAAGTCAGATATGAACCGTTTAAGAAAACTGGGGGTGAAGAGTAGTGGGACCAGCACTCAGGATTGGAATGATCGCGTTTAGCGCGGCGATCGCCATCGGTCTGTCGGCTCTAGCAACGGGCCTCGCTCAGTCAAGGATTGGCGCGGCCATGGCCGGCGCGATCGCGGAGAGACCCGAGCTCGTGGGTAGCGCGATCATCCTTGTCGCCATCCCGGAGACCATGGTCATCCTGGGATTCGTCGTCGCCTTCCTTATCACGGCACTGAAGACCGTGACGAAGTAGACAACGCAATCACCTAAGGAAGTGAAAGGGATTGGCGCTAGAAGACATCCTCAAGGCCCTTGAGGAAAAAGCTGAAGCCCGCGAGGCGGCCATCGAATCGGAGGCCAAGCAGCGGGTAAACGAGATCCTCGCTGAGGTCGATAAAGACGCCGCGCGCACCAAGCGCATGCGCCTGAAGAAGGTCGAGGACCAGATCAGGAGCGAGGCGACGGGAATCGTCTACTCCGCCCAGCTCAAGGCCAAGAACCAGCTGATCAAGGCGCAGGAGGAGACGGTGGACGAGGCCTTCAAGAAGGCCGAGCAGAGGCTGAAGGACCTGGGCAAGCAGCAGGACTACCCGCAGGTACTCGAGGTCTTGCTCGACGAATGCCTGGATTTCTTCCCGGAAGGGGAAGTCCTGGTCCAGGTGCGTCCCGATGACCGGGACCTTCTGGAGAAGATGCTCGCCGGCAGGGGAAGGTCTTTCCGCATCTCGGATACCCCGCTCGCCGCGTCGGGTGGGCTTGTCGTGAGCAGCCCAGATGGCCAGATCGTCGTCTCGAACACGTTCGAGTCCAGGCTCGAGCGCGCTCGCGACCACCTGAGGCTTGAGATCTCGAAGTCGCTTTTCGGGGCCGAGGCTTAAAACCGGAACAACAGCTGCGGGGTAAAATTGGCCAGAGTCGACCTCTCCGATTACGGATATGTCAACGCGCGAGTGCGCGGCATGCGCTCCTATCTTCTCACCGAGGACTTCTTCCTGCGTCTCGTCGAGGCGCCGGATGCCGATGCAATGCAGTCCATGATGGAGCAGACGATCTATCGCCGCGAGGTAACCGAGGCGTTCCTGATAAAGCCCGAGCGCCCCGACTACGACCAGGCGCTCTCTCTCAACATGATATCGGCCTTCCGCAAGATACTGGACTCGACCGGCGGCGAGGCGCACATGCTCTGCACGGTGCTGATGTCCCGCTACGACGTCCAGAACATCAAGACGATCCTGAGGGGCAAGAAGGGCAACGCGACGGCCACGGAGATACTGAACCTGATGGTGCCGGTGGGCCAGGTCCGGATGGACCAGCTGGAGAACATCGCCCGGGGTCGCGAGTTGCGGGACTGCATCAACACGATGGTCTCGATGCAGCTCAAGTACGGCCAGGTGCTCGCCTCGGCCTACCCAAGCTACCAGAAGAAGGACCAGGACCTGGCGGTGTTGGAGCTCGCGCTGGACAAGTATCACTACCAGAACAACATATCCAACCTGACGGGCAAAGGCTCGAACGTCCTGATGGTCAGGGGGATGCTCTCGGGCGAGATCGACCTGCGCAACATCTCGACGCTGGTCAGGATCCGTGGGATCAAGCTCGACGACGAGGACGTCGAGGGGTTGTTCATCCCCGGCGGGACGCTGACGCAGGACCAGTTCCTGACGCTGCATCGGCTCGGTGACATCGTCCAGATAGTCAGCGAGTACCCCGACCCCAGGACGCGCAAGGTGTTGGAGCAGGCGCTCTCCGAGTACCAGGAGGAGGACATAGTAGCCTTCGACAAGGAGCTGGAGCACGAGCTCATCAGGCGCGGGGCGGCGATGAGCAACGTCGACGTGCTGGGCGTCGGCGTCATCATCGGCTACATGTTCCAGAAACAGAACGAGATAATCAACCTGCGCATGATCCTGCGGGGGCGCTCGATGGACAGGCCGCAGGCCGACATCAAGAAGGACCTCTTCTTCATCAAGAAAGGCGAAGAGGCGGCAGCATAGATCGGAAGCAGTTATGTACAAAGTAGTCGTTCTGACCGATCCAGAGACGGCGGACGGTTTCAGGCTCGCCGGAGTCGACGTCTACCAGGTCGAGGACCTCGACGAGGCCCGCCGCGAGGTGAACAGGCTTCTCGAGGACGACAGGACGGGGATACTCGCGGTCAACGAGGGTTTCCTCACAGGTCTGGACGAGAGAGTGCAACAGCGAATAGAGGCCACCTACAGGCCGATAGTCGTCTCCCTGCCCGTGAAGGAGAAGCTGGGCGAGGTCGGCGAGCGCAAGGCGTTCCTGGCCAGGCTCGTCCACAGGGCCGTCGGCTTTGACGTGACACTGAGGAACCAGTAGGCCCGTAAGGGCCGCATGATGCAAGGAGTCAGTCTTGATTGAAGGGACGATAACCAAGGTTTCCGGCCCTGTGGTGGAGGCCCAGGGCATGTCCGGGTCCCGGATGTATGACGTGACCTTCGTCGGGAAGCTGAAGCTTATCGGCGAGATAATCCGCCTGACGGGCGCGAACGCCATCATTCAGGTGTACGAGGACACGAGCGGCCTGGAGGTCGGCGAAACGGTGACCTGCACCGAGCAGCCGCTGCTGCTCGAGCTCGGCCCCGGCATGCTGTCCTCGATCTATGACGGCGTGCAGAGGAGACTGCCGGACCTGGCCGAGACCTACGGAGACTACATCACCCGAGGCACGGTCGCGGACCCGCTGGACCACGAGCGCAAGTGGGAGTTCGTTCCGCTCGTCAAGGTCGGCGACGTGGTCGCCCAGGGTGATATTCTGGGTGAAGTCCAGGAGACCGAGGTCATCAAGCACCTCATCATGGTGCCCCCCGCCATGGGAGGCACGCTGTCCGAGGTCAAGTCGGGCGAGTTCAAGGTGACCGACGTCATCGCCATCACCGAGGACGGGACCGAGTTCAGGCTGGTCCAGAAGTGGCCCGCCCGAGTGCCCAGGCCGGTCGTGCGCAAGATGGACCCGAATCTCCCCTTCATCACCGGCACCCGAATACTGGACACGTTCTTCCCTGTAGCGCAGGGAGGCTACAGCATCATCCCCGGCGGGTTCGGGACCGGCAAGACGGTCACCGAGCAGACGCTCGCCAAGTGGGCGCAGGCGGACATCGTCATCTACGTGGGCTGCGGCGAGCGCGGCAACGAGATGACCGAGGTCCTCTCCGAGTTCCCGGCTCTGGAGGACGTGCGGACAGGCCAGCCGCTGATGAAGCGCACCATCCTGATCGCCAACACGTCGAACATGCCCGTCGCGGCGCGCGAGGCCTCGATCTACACGGGCATCACGATGGCCGAGTACTACCGTGACATGGGATACGACGTCGCCATGATGGCCGACTCGACCTCCCGCTGGGGCGAGGCCCTTCGCGAGGTGTCCGGCCGCCTGGAGGAGATGCCCGGTGAAGAGGGCTACCCCGCCTACCTGGCCACCAGGATCGCGGACTTCTACGAGCGAGCCGGCCGGGCGGTCGTGCTCGGGTCGGACGGCGAGGAGCGCATAGGCTCGATAACGGTGGTGGGCGCGGTTTCGCCTCCCGGCGGTGACTTCTCCGAGCCGATGACGCAGAACTCGCTGCGCATCTCCGGCGCGTTCTGGGCGCTCGACACCTCACTCGCACACAGGCGCCACTTCCCCGCCATCTCCTGGCTGGGCAGCTACTCGCTGTACCTCGACCAGGTGGAGGACTGGTACTCCAACAACGTGTCGATGGACTGGAAGCAGCTGCGCGACAAAGCGATGAGCATCCTGCAGAAAGAGGCCGAGCTCCAGGAGATCGTCCAGCTGGTGGGGCCGGACGCCCTGCCGGAGTTCTCGCGCGCGACGCTGGAGGTCTCCCGCATGCTGCGGGAGGACTACCTGCAGCAGTTCGCGTTCTCCGACATCGACGCTTTCTGCAGCCCGTTGAAGTCGTACCACATGTTGAAGGTTATCATCGGCTACTACGACCTGATGCAGGAGGTGCTCGTCAAGGGAGTGACCCTCAAGGAGGCCCTCGATGTGCCGTTCCGCACCAGGATCGGACGAATGAAGGACATCCCCAACGACGACGCCGTCGAGCAGCTCGAGGCCCTCGAGGTCGAGATGGGTACGGAGCTGCGCAAGCTGATCAAGTATTGAGGTAACTTTACTCTAGGAGAGAGAGAAAAATGGCCCGAGACAGGCTAGTCCAGGCGGAGTACAGGACCATCCACGACATCGCGGGACCTCTGGTCTTCGTGCGCAAGGTAGCGGGAGTGTCGTTCGGCGAGATGGTCGAGATCGAGGCCGCCGACGGGAAGGTGCGCAAAGGCCAGGTCATCGAGCTCAACGGCGACCTCGCCGTCATTCAGGTCTTCGGCACGACCAACGGTCTGGACGTACGCGACTGCAAGGTGCGCTTCCAGGGGGAGGTCATCAAGCTTGGCGTCTCTGTTGGTCTCCTGGGCAGGGTCCTGAACGGACTGGGTGAGCCGATAGACGGCGGCGGCCAGGTGTTCCCCGAGCAGGAGCTCGAGGTCGGAGGCGCGCCGATCAACCCGTACACCCGCGACAACCCCAACGACTTTATCCAGACCGGCATCTCGGCCATCGACGGCCTCAACACGCTGGTGCGCGGGCAGAAGCTCCCGATCTTCGGCGGCGCCGGACTCCCGGGCAACGAGGTCGCGGCGCAGATCGTGAAGAACGCCAAGGTCAAATCGGGCGAGGAGTTCGCCATCGTGTTCGGCGCGATGGGCATCACCCGGCGAGAGGCCTCTTTCTTCCAGTACTCGTTCGCGGAGACGGGCGCGCTCGAACGGGTCTGTTTCTTCATGAACCTTGCCGAGGACCCGACCGTCGAGCGGATTATCACCCCGAGGTGCGCGCTCACCATGGCCGAGTTCCTGGCGTTCGAGTACGACATGCAGGTGCTGGTCATCCTGACCGACATGACGAACTACTGCGAGGCCCTGCGCGAGATCTCCGCGGCCCGCGAGGAGGTTCCCGGACGGCGCGGCTATCCCGGATACATGTACACCGACCTCGCGAGCCTGTACGAGCGCGCGGGCCGGATCAAGGGCAGGAAGGGCTCCATCACCCAGGTGCCGATCCTCACCATGCCCGACGACGACATCACGCACCCTATCGCCGACCTCACCGGGTACATCACCGAGGGCCAGATCGTCCTCTCGCGAGGCCTGCACCGCAAGGGCGTCTTCCCGCCTATCGACGTGCTGCCGTGCCTCTCGCGCCTGATGAACCAGGGCATCGGCGAGGATAAGACCCGGGCCGATCACAGGGGCGTCGCGGACCAGCTCTACGCCTTCTACGCCGAGGGCGTCGACCTGCGAAGGCTGGTCGCCATCATCGGCGAGGAAGCGTTGTCGGAGACCGACAGGCTCTACCTGAAGTTCTCCGACGAGTTCGAGGAGCAGTTCCTCAACCAGGGCGATGAGAACCGCGACATCGAGGAGACCCTGGAGATCGGCTGGAACCTCCTCTCGCTGCTCCCGGCAAACGAGCTCAAGAGGATCAAGATCGAGTACATCGAGAAGTACTACGTCGGCGAGACCGGCGGGGAGAAGGCGGCCGAGGCCGAGGCAGAGGAAGACTCGGTGGAGGAAGGCGTCGCCGAGGAGCTCGAGACGGAAGAAGTGGCGGAGGCCGCCGAGTAGGCAGGTTGGCGAACCAACGATAAGGAAGCCTGATGGCCGAGAAGGTCAACCCAACCAGGTCTGAGCTCCTCTACAGGAGGCAGCAGATAAAGCTGGCCGAGCAGGGCATGGACCTGCTCAAGAAGAAGCGCGATGCGCTGCTGCGCGAGTTTCTGCCCATCATCGATGAGACCATGAAGCTCTCGATGAGGCTCGAGCGCGCCACGGCCGACGCCCAGCAGTCGCTGGCCCTGACCAAGGCGGTCGAGGGCAAGTCGGTGGTCAAGTCGGTGGGATTCGCGACCAAGGGTGAGGTCCTGGTCGACATCTTCGGCACGCACGTCATGGGGGTCCCGATCCCGGTCATCCGTAAGTCCGAGGTCGCCTTGAAGAACGAGCTGGGCCGCGGCTACTCGATCACGGGCGTCGGCGCCCGGATCGACTCCACCGCCAGCAAGTTCGAGGAGATCATCGACATAATGATCCAGAGCGCGGACATCGAGACGCGCCTGCGACGCCTCGGCGAGGAGCTGCAGAAGACCAACCGCCGGGTCAACGCGCTCGAGAGCGTTGTGATCCCCGAGCTCCAGGTCCAGGTCAAGTTCATCTTCAGCGCGCTGGACGAGCGCGCCCGCGAGGACCACTTCCGGCTCAAGAAGGTCAAGAAGAAGATACTGGAGCGCACACAGGCGGCCGCTGAAGCCCGGGACTGACACCCCCCGCCGAGCCGGCAACAACCATTATCCACCATGCGTTTTCGCGCGCCCCGACCTTCGGATACAATGAGATGCAAAAATGGTGGCAGGCACCAGTTTGCGTTTTTGCGATTCAGGCAGGGAGGCCGTTTTTGGACAAGTTCGTGATAGAGGGCGGCAAGCGGCTCGAGGGAGCCGTGCGCATCGGCGGCGCCAAGAACTCGGTCCTGAAGCTCATGGCCGCGTCGATCATGGCGGACAGCCCCTGTGAAATCCGCAACGTCCCCGACATCGCCGACGTGCACATCATGTCCGACGTGCTGCGCAACATCGGCCTGGGCGTCACCTTCGCCGACGGAACCCTGCGGATAACTCCGGCCACCGAACCGTGCCTCGAGGTGCCCTATCACCTCGCCAAGCGGATAAGGGCGGCGGTCGACGTGCTGGGCTCGCTGCTCACCAGGTACGGCAAGGCGCGCGTGGCGATGCCCGGGGGCGACAATATCGGCTCCCGCCAGATCGACATGCACATGAAGGGCCTGGCCCAGATGGGCGCCTCCCTCGGCGTCAGCCACGGCTACCTGGAGGGGGAGGCCACCCGTCTGGTGGGCAGCCACCTGTCCCTCGACTTCGCCAGCGTGGGCACTACCGAGAACCTCCTCATCGCGGCCTGCATGGCGTCCGGCCGCACCGTGATAGAGAACGTGGCCAAGGAGCCGGAGATCCTCGACCTGGCCATGTTCATCAGCGGGATGGGCGGGCGCATCGAGGGCGCCGGGACGTCCACCCTGATCGTGGACGGGGTGGACAGGCTCTCGGGCACCGAGCACGACGTGATCGGCGACAGGATCGAGGCCGGGACCTACCTGCTCGCCGGGGCCGTGACCCGGGGCACAGTGGCTATCTCCGGGGCCGACCCGTCGTACATCGAGATCGTGATGGACAAGATGCGCGAGGCCGGGTGCTCTGTGGAGGTCTCGGCGGATGAGATAACCGTCACGGTGCCGGGCGAGGTCAACGGGGTCGAGCTCTCCACGCTCCCGTATCCCGGCTTTCCGACCGACCTCCAGCCGCAGATGCTGGCGCTCCTGGCCTGCGCCCGCGGCACGTCGTTCGTGACCGAGAACATCTTCGACAACCGCTTCATGGTGGTGGACGAGTTCAACAGGCTGGGGGCGGATATGAAGACCCGCGAGCACCACGCCATCATCAGGGGGGTTGCGCGCCTCAGCGGCGCGCCGGTGACGGCCACCGACCTGCGCGCCGGCGCCGGGCTGGTGCTGGGCGGGCTGGTCGCGGACGGCACCACCGAGGTCTACGACATCCAGCATATCGACCGCGGGTACGAGAAGTTCGAGCAGAAGCTCGCATCGCTGGGAGCCCGGATAAAGCGGGTTCCCGCGGACGCATGAGTGGCGGTCAAATGGCGTTGAAAAGACATCGCTACTGCCCACGCATAGCCGTGGCCATCGCGGCCGTGGCCATCCTTGCCGTTCTCTGCGGGCTGGCGCCAACGGCTGCCGGCGCGGGGGCCGGCGGCAAAGTGGTCGTGCTGGTAGTGGACAGGATCGGCGTCAAGGACATAACCGCAAGTGCAACCCCATACCTGTGGGGGCTTGCCTCCCGTTGGTCGGCGGGTCTGATGGTTACCCATACCGCGGAGCGTGAGAGCGGCAAGGAACCCGACCTCGGTGCCGACTACATGACGCTCGGCGCCGGCGCCAGGATGAGAGGTTCGGCCAGCGCCGCGCTCTCGCTGGACGCGGACGAGGCGCTCGCCGGGGACGGAGCGGGCACCTTTGCCGGCCCCTACTACCGGCAGCTCACCGGGAACACCGTGCCGGCCGGTGGCATCGCCTGCCTGGGCTTTCCCGACATCCTGCGCTCCAACGTAGAGACCGGGACGGATTCCAACGCCGGCCTGCTGGGGAAGCTGCTGGCGAGTTCCGGCAAGACCGCGGCCGTCGTCGGCAACGAGGACGACACCGCGGGGGTGGTGAGGTTCGCCCCGCTGATCGCGTGCGGGGCCGACGGCATCGTCGATAAGGGCAGGGTAGCCGGGTTCGCTGTGCCCGCTCCATCGGAACCCGGAGGCAAGAGGACCGACATGGCCGCGTTGCTGGCCGCGTCGCGGAAGTCTCTCTCCTCGGCGGACTTCCTGGTGATCGACACCGGCGACACGGGGCGCGTGGACCGGCAGTGGGCCGAGACCGGCCAGGCGGCGCTGGACACGGCGCGCCGGCGAGCGCTCGCGCGCGTGGACTCCCTGGCTTCGGGCGTCGGCGACCTCCTCGACCTCAACTCTTCGGTCCTGCTGGTGGTATCGCCCGGCGCTCCAATGAAGGACAGGCAGTCGGGCGACTACTCGACCCCGTTCATCGCCGCCGGCAATGGGTTCGGCAAGGGCCTTCTCACCTCCAGTTCGACCAGGCAGTCGGGGCTGGTCAACAACACCGACCTGCTGCCCACGGTCCTCGGCCACTTCGGCATCGCGGTCGGGGGCGACGTCATAGGGTCCGCGATGAGGACCGCCGGGACCGCGCCGGGAGGCCAGTCCTCTCTTGCCTACCTCAAGGACATCGACCGCCAGTTCGACAAGACGCGCGCCGCCAGGTTGCCGATAGTTCTGGGGTTCCTGCTCCTGGTGGGAGTGTTCCTGCTGCTGTCGCTTGCTTGCCTGCCCCGCGCGGCGCGCGCGCTACACTCCGACGGCTGGAGGGAGTCCCTTATGAGGGCGCTCCGGTCTATTTCCGTGGTCGTCCTCGCGGCGCCGGTCTCGTTCCTTCTGGTCTCCGCCATCTCGTACAACAGCGTGCTGCTTCCTCTCGTTTTCTGTCTGGGCTACGCGCTCCTGATCGGATTGGGGGCTTATTTCCTGGCCCGCAACAGCAAGCGCATCGACCCGGTCACCCTCGTCTGCCTTTTCTCGGCGGGGGTCATGCTGGTGGACCTCCTGATCGGGGGCAAGCTGCTGTTCTTCCCGCTGCTGGGGTCGGGCTCGCTCGAGGGCATGAGGTTCTTCGGGGAGAGCAACGCGGTCTCGGGAATGTTTATCGCTTACGCGGTGTGGGCATGCGCCGGGCTCATCGGCGATCGAGCGGGGGAGACGAAAGCTCCCGCCTGGTTCTCACTCGCGGGCCTCGCCGTCGTATCGCTGGCGATCGGCTTCGGTACGATGGGCGCGGACTTCGGCGGGTTCGTGGCGGCCGCGGCCACCGCGCTGGTCTTCTTCTTCGCGCTGCGAGGCTCCTTCGGAAGCTGGCGCGTGCCCGCCATCGTGGGAGGCACGGCGGTGGCCACCGGCGCGATAGTGGTGCTCGACGCGCTCTTCGTGCACACGCACGCCGGCCACGCGATCGCCGCGGGAAGCTCCAAGTTCTACCCGCTGGTGGGCAGGAAGCTCCTCATCCTCTTCACCCAGATAAAGAGCGTTCTCTTCCTGGCCATGCTGATGATCACCGTGGTCGTGGCTCTGGCGCTCTGGATGAAGAAGCCGGACTCGTTCTGGAGCCGCAGGTGGTCCTCCGACCTGGCCTGGACCGCGGCTCTGTTCTCACTGGCGATCGGGAGCGTGGTCGCCCTGGTATTCAACGACACCGGGATCACCATGATGGGAACGATGGTCATGGTCACGATACCGGTGGCCACGTATCACTTCACAGGGAGGACCGGCGAAACTATCTCGCGGGATGCAGGAATGGCGGCGCAGCACTCGAAATAGCGGGCGTTGCTTGGTGCTTGGGCGCTGATCACGGGAGTGTGATAGTGGCGGAAAGACCGTTCAGGGTGCTTGTGGTCGAGGACGAGCCCGAGATGGCTCACTTCATCCAGAAGCTTCTCGTTAAGAAATTCCCTGTGGAAGTGGAGACGACCGCTGACCTGTGCTCCTGCAGGGTCCTCATCGAGGGCGGCGGATTCGACGTCGTCACCATCGACTACCAGCTTCCTGACGGCGACGGCATCTCACTGCTGGAGGAGATCGTGGCCACGCCCGATCATCCGTCGATGATAGTGGTGACCGGCCACGGCGACGAGGACACCGCGGTGCGGGCATTCAAGTCGGGGGCGGCGGGGTATGTGGTAAAGGACGCCAAGATGTACGCGATGCTCCCCGACGCCTTCGAGAAGGTCCTCTCAGGTATAAGGTTCGAGAAGATGAAGCTGGAGCTGGCGGACAGCTCCGAGCAGCTGGAGCTTGTGCTCGACAACGCCCCCATGATCATTGCCCGGGTCAACGATCAGAGGCGTTTCATCTACGCCAACCGGTGGTTCGCGCAAGTGTTCGGAACGACCAAGGAAGAGCTGGCCGGAAAGCACGTCAGGGGCGTCATCGGCGAGGAAGCATACGAGAATGCCCGAGCGAACATCGAACAGGTCCTTGCCGGACGTGCCCTCTCGTTCAGAGCGCTGATACCCACGGCGGACGGGTCCAGGGAGTTCAACCTGACCCTGGTGCCTCGCCTGGACGGGAGCCAGGCGGCGAAGGACTACTTCGTCTTCGGCCAGGACGCGGTCGCCACTTATTTCCCCGACGCTACTCCTGCCTGCTGAACTGCCCGATCGCGATGCCGAGCATAACGATGCTGAACC
>DAIQAV010000008.1:0-19234 GCA_036781505.1 Candidatus Anoxymicrobiaceae bacterium
TCCCACGCCTGCTGTCATCGAAGAGCGCGGACGAGTTCTGCGGCAAGATGATCTCCGCGGCCGGTGTCCTGCTGCTGCCGGCCTCGATGTTCGACTTCGGGGAGAGCCACTTCAGGGTGGGGTTCGGCAGGGAGGGCCTTGCCGGCGCCGTCGAGGCCCTGGAGGAGCACCTGCCCCAGGCGGACCTCTGAACCCCCCGTCAGCACCGCCAATCCCGGCTGCCGCACAGGACAGCCCATCTCCGTCGCGAATCTAACCGAAGCGGTCAAGAAAAGTCCTGTTGCGGGAGGTGGATGGATTGAAATTCGACGACGTGTACGACGGAATGGCCCACACGGTGAGGAAGGGCTTCAGCACCAGGAAGGTGTTCGGCGAGCCCATCAAGGTGAACGAGCGGGTGACGATCATCCCGGTCGCGAAAGTGATGATGGGTGGAGGCGGCGGCGGGGGCGAGGAGAGCGTCGAGGACGAGGAGAAGAAGGACGGGCTCGAGATCGGCAAGAAGGGCGTCGGAGGAGGCTTCGGCTTCAGGGGCGGGGTCAAGCCCGTGGGTTACATCAAGATCAAGGGCTCGTGCGTGAAGTTCAAGCGCATCCACGACTGGGAGCACGTGCTGAAGATGATGCTGCCGCCGGTGTGCCTGTGCCTGCTCATCGTCAAGCACAAGATGATGCAGGCTCCGCCGCACCACATGAGTCCGTGGGACCACAAGATGATGATGAAGAGGAAGATGATGATGATGCACGGGATGCACCCGCACCACATGGACCACGGACCCATGCACGAGTGCAAGCATCACCAGCACATGCACCAGGCCCACATGCACCATCATCCGGGATGCAAGAAAGAGATGATGAAGGGCCAGGCCTGCTAGCCAAAGACGACCGCGCGAAAATGCACCACTGGGGTCAGGCGCCGGTGGTGCATTTTGCGTCTGCATCGCCGGTTGACCGTCCCGGGAATAAACTCGAACATGGTAACCAGCAACAACCGCCTTACGGCAGAGGAATCAATTGAGCAGCACTATCGCGGTCGCGATGTCCGGTGGGGTCGACTCCTCGGCAGCCGCGGCGATCCTTAAACAGCAGGGCAACCAGGTCATCGGGATCGGCCTGCGGCTGTTCTCGGAGCCAGGGTGGAGCTGCTCACGCAAGAGCTGCTGTGGCTCGGCTGAGATGAAGGACGCGCGCAGGGTCGCCGAGGCGATAGACATCCCGTTCTACGTCCTCGACTTTCGGGAAGCGTTCTCCGAAAACGTCATCGATTACTTCGTGTCGTCATACCTGGCGGGCGAGACGCCCAACCCCTGCGTGCCCTGCAACGAGGTGGTGAAGTTCGACCTGCTGCTGGATGCCGCCGGACGCCTCGGGGCCGAGCGCCTGGCGACGGGGCACTACGCCCGCCTGGAGACTGATGGATCGAGCGGCAGGCGCTTGCTGCGCAAGGGCGCCGACGAGTCCAAGGACCAGTCGTACTTCCTCTACTCGCTGAGCCAGGAGATGCTGGCGCGAGCCCTTTTCCCGCTGGGCGAGCTCGAAAAGACCGAGACCCGGTCGATCGCAAGAGTTGCCGGGCTGCCGGTCCACGACAAGGAGGAGAGCCAGGACGTGTGCTTCGTGGGCGACGGCGGCTACGCGGAGTTCATCGAGGCGCACGCGGATTCGTTGCCCGGGCCGGGCCCGATCCGCGACGACCGCGGCATGGAGATCGGCGTCCATCGCGGGCTGCACAACTACACGGTGGGGCAGAGGCACGGGCTGGGGGTCTCGATGTCCGAGCCGGTCTACGTCATAGACGTCGACCCGGATGGCAACGCGATCACGGTCGCTCCGGCGAGCCGCTTCCGTTGCCGGGAGCGCCTGGCGCTACGCGACATGAATTACCTGTCGGTCCCAAGGCCCGGCGCACCGCTCGCGGTGCTGGCGAAGACGCGATACAGGCGGGGTGAGGTCGCGGGGGTGCTGGTTCCTCTCGAAGGTGACCTCGCCGTCCTGGAGTTCGCCGAGCCGCAGGAGCCGGTAGCGCCCGGCCAGTCCGTAGTGATGTACGACGGCGACGTGGTACTCTGCGGCGGCATAGCCTGCCGCTAAGCCCACCGGCGCCTACTTCAACAGCGGCTTGCCCGCCTCCCAGGCCGGCGCGAGGCGCTCGCCCAGGCGGTAATAGCTGGAGGACGCCGTGAACTGCGCGGGGTCGCCCATCGCGAACAGCAGGGGCTTCACCCTCGTGATATCGATCGCCTGGCCGTCCAGGCAGTCCTCGTCGCAGTGGACCTCGACGATCTCCCCGATGAAGATGTCGTGCGTCTTCATGTCGATGGTGGACGCCAGCCTGCACTCTATGTTCACGGGGCACTGCTCGATCATGGGGGCGGTCCCCAACACGCCGTAGAATGTCTTGAACAGGCCGGTCTTGTCGCGCTTGCTCCCCGAGACGAGCCCGCAGTAGTCGGTCTCCTTGACCAGGCCCTCGGGCGGGAGGTTGACGCTGAAGGTCCTGTTAGCCTTGATGCCGCGGTTGGTGTAGTGGACCTTGTTGACGCCCAGGCTGATGCTGCCCAGGTCCATTATTCCGACGTGGGCCACCGTCATGTAGTTGGGCTTGCCCTCCACGTTCGCGCCGACGAGCGTGACTGGCATCGGGTAGAGTGCCATCCTGGCCCCGAGTGCTCGCTTCATCTCCGTCTCCTTTTCCTCCAAGAATGCACCACAGGTGCCTGGCACCGGCGGTGCATTTTGCTGCAAGTGCACTGTATGGATTCGCCCATGGCGCGCCGCGCCCTGCCGCTAGAGGCCCATGTCCTGCAGGCACGAAAGCTGCTCGGCGCAGTCTTCGTCGTCCAGGCGGGGGCAGTCCTTCAGGCGCATCTTGCCGTCGGCGAGCTTCGCGGCGTACGCCATGCATGTGGGCACCCCGCACTCTCGGCAGTTGGTGCCGGGCAGCAGCTTGAGGAGGTCGAGCACCTTGGGCTTCTCCCAGCTTTCACTGCTGGGCTCGAGACTGCTCCTGTTTTCCCAGATCGCGTTTATCCTGTCGACCAGGGTCGCGACCAGTGAGCCGGCCTCCTCTTTGTCGGCGATGCTGCTGATAGCGATCTCTCTGGAACGCAGCGCGTACTTGCGTCCGCCGTCCTTCCAGACCAGGACCGGGATGCCGGGCACGAACTCGCCCTTCTCGACGGTCGCGTTCACGTAGGGCAGGACCTCGCCGATGTCGCTCGCCAGGCTCACCTTCGCCATGTAGACCGGCGACTCGAGGTCGCAGGCCGGCGTCGAGAGCTCTATCTCATAGTCATCGATCAGCATCTGAGTCACCTTCCGGTTTGTCCTGCCCACTATCTTACTTGTTCCAGGCGCGCATGCGAATGACGCTCAGCGCGAACATCGCCGCCGTGAACGCCAGAAGCATCAGCACGTCGATGGCCACGCCGAAGTAGTCCTTGAATCCCAGCCCCTTGTAGAGCAGGTCCGCGGCGTACGACACCGGGCTGAACCAGGACAGCACGCGCCCGTACAGCGGCAGCGACGCGATCGCGATGAATATGCCGCTGATGAACATGAGCGGCAGCCGCACCAGGTTGAGGACCATCATGACCTTGGGAGGCGTGTCGGCCTTCACCGTCGAGATCAGCATTCCCATCGTCGCCAGGCAGAGGTTGCCGAGGACGAGCGCCAGGATCAGCGCGGCGTAGTCGGTGATGGTCGAGCCGAAGAAGATCAACCCGATGGCCAGCGGGAACAGCGATACGACCAGCCCGAAGACAAAGGCGCTCATGACCTTGCCCAGGACCGCGTCCGTCATCGAGACGGGCGCGAAGAGCAGGCGCTCGAACGTCCTGGTCATCTTTTCCCAGGGCACGCTGAACGGCGCGACCGTGGTGGTGGAGAAGAAAAGCGTCAGGGCGATGAGCCCCGGGAACAGCGTGACCGCCTCCACGTTTCTGCCGATCATGAACGCGAAGAATATCGCGATCGGGAAGACCAGCCCGAAGATCAGCACCGCCGGTTGGAAGTAGTAGATCTTCATGTCCTTGTTGGATATCGCCCACGCCTTGCGCAGGCCGTCCCACACCGGGACGCGGACCACCCGCGCGCTCGCGCCGGAATCACTCATCGGTGCCACCTCCTCCCGCGCCGCTGGTCAGCTTGACGAACACGTCCTCCAGCGAGGGGCCGAAGGTATTCACGGAGACGGGCTTTAGCCCGCGCTCCGACATGAAGGGGTACATGGCCTCCAGCACGCAGGGCGGGTCGGACGTCACCAGGTGGTACTTGTCCCCGATGGGGCGGACTTCGCTGACGCACGGCAGCCGGGCCAGGCCCTTCTCCTCGTCGGCGCTCACCGGCCTGTTGAAAGAGACGTCTATCGCCTGGGATTCGGCCGCCGCCTGCTTGAGCCTCTCAGGGGTGTCGACCGCGATCAGCTTGCCGTTGTTGATCACCGCGATGCGATGGCAGAGCTGGTTGGCTTCCTCCATGTTGTGCGTGGTGATGAACGAGGTGACGCCGTCGCGGTGCAGCTCTTCCACGATCTCGCGGATGAGCCTGGAGCTCTCGACGTCCAGCCCCGAGGTGGGCTCGTCGAGGAAGACTACCCTGGGGTAGTGCATGAGCGACATCGCTATGGTGAGGCGGCGCCTGAGGCCGAGGCTGAGCTCGACCGCCTTCCTGTCCCTGTGGTCGGCCAGGTCGAACCGCTCGATGAGTTCTGCCGCGCGCGCGGTCCGCCTGGAGCGGCTCAGCCCGTAGAGCGAGCCGGTGAACAGCAGGTTGCCGGTCGTGGTCAGCTCGTTGAAGACGTTGGAGGCCTCCGGGACTATGCCGATGACGGCCTTCACCTTCAGCGTGTCGCGCACCGTGTCCATGCCCAGGATAGTCGCGCTGCCCGACGTGGGCCGGGTGAGGTTGGTGAGCATGCGGAGCGTGGTGGTCTTGCCCGCGCCGTTGGGACCGAGGAACCCGAAGATCTCGCCCGCCGCCACACCGAACGAGACGCTGTCGACCGCGAGCAGCTGGCCGAACTTCTTGGACAGCTCCCTGACTTCGATCGAATCGTCCAAGGCCATCACCTTCTATGATTTTGAGAGCTTCGCGTAGCGCTTTGCGAACCCGTCGAAGAACGACGTCATCTGCTTGAGCTTGGCCGCCCACATGTCCAGCACCTCGCGACCCTCGTCGGTGAGGTAGTAGACCTTGCGCGCGGGACCGGAGCCGCTGGGGTCGAGCTTCGAGGAGGTCAGCCCCTCAGACTCCATCATCCGCAGCACCCGGTAGAGGACGGACGGGTCGGTGCTAGCCTGGTCCACGCCGAACTCTGCCAGCCGGCCCAGCAGCTCGTAGCCGTGCACGGGCTCCTCCGCCAGCAGCAGCAGGATATAGGGCCTCAGGAAGCGGTTGGAGACTGCTCCCATATGGCAGTCTCCGCGCCCCGGCGCGCCGTGGTGGTGGCCGCCTGCATGGCCTCCGCACCCGCAGTCGCTGTTCTTGTCTTGTGCGTGCATGTGTAAACCTCCGTGTTGCTAATACTGATATGCAGTCGCTAGGGATTATTGCGCACTAGTGACCTATTGTCAATAGTGATGCCGCTACACGGCTCATTCGTGGCGCTGACGTCTCGGCGGCTTTGCGCGGATGGCAGACATCTAATAGCGTAGGCTTCGCGTCAGTAGTCCTGGTATATGGCTTCGCGGGTCTTACGAACGAAAAAGGAGAACGCTATGCGCGCGCGCTCGAAAAACGTCCTGCTCGTGACCCTGGCCGCAGCCCTCGCCATCGTGGCCGCCTGCGCGGGATGCGGAAGCAGCAGCGCGGCCAAGAGTTCGCAGCCGACGTGGGTCAAGAGCGAGATATACTGCGGCCTGGAGAAGCAGGCAGGTGGAACTGTCACGCAGGCCGAGTTCGCCGACTTCCTCAACCAGGTCGTCACGCCCGCGTTTCCCGCTGGGCTCACCGTGTTCGACGCGTACGGCCAGATGCAGAAGACAGACAAGGCTATCGTGAAGCAGACGACCAAGGTGCTGCTGCTGGTGCACCAGAAGACCAAGGCGAACGCCGACGCCATCCAGAAGGTGATCAGCTCCTACAGGAGCCGCTACGGTAACCCGCAGGTGATGTACCTGCAGTCACCGACGAACCCGCAGTTCATCAGCAACTAGTGCTCAGGAGAGGTCGCCGGGCGCGGAGAGCCTGTATCCTACCCCGGGCTCGGTGATTATGTACTGGGGGCGCGAGGGGTCGGGCTCGATCTTCTTGCGGAGCTGACCGATGTACACGCGCAGATACTGCACGTCTGAGGTGAAGTCGGGCCCCCACACCTGCTCGAGCAACTGCCTGCGCGTGAGCACCTTGCCGGAGTTGGTCGCAAGGTACTTCAGCAGTTCATATTCCGTGGGGGTCAGGCGGACCTCTTGCCCGCCCATCGTCGTCCGCCTTTTCGTGAGGTCCATCTCCAGGTCACCGATATCGATGATCGGTGTGTCCTGGCCCGGGGCCAGCGCGCGCAGCGCCACCCTGATCCTCGCCATCAGTTCGCCCATGCCGAACGGCTTGGTGACGTAGTCGCTGGCGCCCGCGTCCAGCGCGCCCACCTTCTGGTCCTCCTGCTCGCGCACCGAGAGGATGATTATCGGCACCCTGGACCACTCGCGGATCGACTTGATCACCTCTAACCCGTCGACGTCGGGCAGGCCCATGTCCAGGATGACCAGGTCCGGGGATTCGACCGCGGCCTTCTCCACTCCCTCGCGGCCGGTCTCGGCCTCGAGCGCCACGAAATCATGAGCGTCGAGCGCCACCCTCAACAGCTTGCGGATCTCGAGCTCATCGTCTATCACCAGAATCTTTGCGCCGCTCCTTGCCGTCATGGCATCTCGCTTTCGCTCATGAGTCCGGCGGTGTCCAGCCTCTCGACCGGCAACGAGATCGTGAACATGCTGCCGCCGCCCGGGCGGTCATCGACCGAAATAGAGCCCCCGTGGGCTTCGACTATCGCCATGCATATGGAGAGCCCCAGTCCCGTCCCGCTGACGGGATGCGCGGTCCGCAGCCGGTAGAACTTTTCGAAGACCCTCTCCCTGTCCTGTCTCAGGATGCCCGGCCCACGATCGCCGACAGCGAGCAATACCGCCGCCTCATCGCAGCTGGCGGTGATCTGGATGTCAGTACCTTGGCTGGAGTACTTGATGGCGTTGTCCAGTATGTTCACCAGCACCTGGACCAGCAGCTCGAAATCGGCCTTGATCAACGGCAGATCCTGCTGGACGTCGATATCGAGCCAGCGGCTCTGCAGTTCCTCCGGGAAATCGGCTACGGCGACCCCGATTATGTCCTGTACGTCGCACCAGTCCTCGTTGAGCTTGAAAGTGCCACTCTCCAGGCGCGTCATGTCCAGCAGGTTCTGCACCACACGATTCATGCGCGACGCGCCCTCCTCGATGGTCTTGAGCAGATCGGCGCGCTGCTCCGGTGAATACAGCTCCTCACTGTCTTGCAGGCTCGTCGCCGCGCCCATCATGGACGCGAGCGGCGTCCGGAGCTCGTGGGAGACCGAGTTGAACAGCGCCGTCCTCAGGCGCTCACTCTCCTCGAGGTTGAGCACGTGCTGGGCGGCCATGGTGAGCAGCAGCTTGTTCAGCGCCAGAGTAGCCAGCCCCGCGAAAGACAGAAGCAGCGCCTTCTTCTTTACCAGCCCATCGCCGGTTTCCTCGGAGACATCTATTCCCAGGACGCCCAGGATCTCATCCTCCAGCACCAGGGGCACATAGATCCCCTTCGCGCCCGGCAGCGTGTCCGTTCCGGGACCCGCCTCCCGCCCGTTTTCGAATACCCAGGTGGCGACGCCCCCTTCGTTCTTGTCGGTTGCCAGTCGACCTTGTGGGTCGCTTGCGCCCGTGAGTGTCAATGTGTACTTTCGATCGGGCTGATACAGGACGGCATCGCTGCCGACCGCATCGGCGACGCCGCTCACGATGATTCGGGAGAACTCCTCCACGTGGGATACCGCAGTCAGGTCGGTGCTCAGGTCGTACATGGCACTGGTCTGGCCCAGGGCCGCCTCCGTTTCTTTCGTCTTGTTTTTCAGGCGGTGGCTGATGACACTGGTGGTTATCCCGACCAGCAGGAAGATAGCGAATGTCACGACGTAGTGTGCGTCGGACACGGTGAACGTGTACAGCGGGGGAACAAAGAGGAGGTCAAAAAGTAGTACACCAGCGATGGCGGTGGTGACAGAGACCCAGATGTTGGTGCGCGCACCCGCGTAGATGATCGGCAGCAGGTACAGCATGGCTACGTCTGTGATGTTAAAGAACTTACCGGTGGCCTTACAGACGACAGTCACAACCACCAGCAGGGCAAGGGTCACCAGGCAATCGATCACCATGCGCCGCTGTTCGACTGTCATCGGTCAACCACCCAATCGGAGAGCTTCATTGTACATCGCCTGGCCTTCCAACTTATATCTGCTTGCTCATTCTGTCGAGTGCCATGTTTAAGTCGAGTACGTTGACGCGCTGCTCGCCGAGAACGCTCAGTTGACGTTCCTGGACGTGGCCCTTCACCAGTTCAAGTACAACTGCCACCGGGAGGTTCCTTGCTCCAGCGACACGCTTGACCTGCAGAAGTGCGCTCGCCGGGCTTATGTCAGGATCGAGCCCGCTGGCCGACGCTTCCACCAGGTCGGCGGGGACCTTCGCGTCCGGGGCGAGGCCGTTCTCCTGCCGCACCCGGGCGGCCCTCTGGGAGATGAGCTCCGTCAGCTTCGGGTTGGTGGGGCCGAGGTTCGAGGCCCCCGATGCCGTGGCGTCGTAGCCGTTTGTTCCCGCTGCCGAGGGGCGCCCGTGAAAGTAGGTGGGGCCGGTGAACTCCTGGCCGATCAATGTCGATCCTACTGCTTTTCCATCCTGCTTGACGATCGAACCGTCGGCCTTCGCTTTGAAAGCCACCTGGGCGAATCCGGTCATGAACAGCGGATAGACAAGACCGGTGAGCACGGCGAACAGCGCGAATATGATCAGGCAGCTGACCATGTAGGTCTTCAAGAACTTCTTCGTCTTCGCGAGCATCTCTGCCTCCGTTAGCGTCACGCGAGCTTGAGCGCGTGCAGGATGATGTCGATGAGCTTTATTCCTATGAACGGCGCGATCAACCCCCCGACCCCGTAGATGAGCATGTTCCTGCGGAAGATTAAGTTGGCGCCCAGCGGCCTGTATTTGACCCCGCGTAGAGCGAGAGGTATCAGGGCGACGATGATGAGCGCGTTGAAGATGACAGCGGAGAGTATGGCGCTCTGCGGCGTGGCCAGTTTCATCACGTTGAGGCTCTTCAGGACCGGGTAGGCGGCGATGAAGAGCGCCGGGATAATTGCGAAGTACTTGGCCACGTCGTTTGCGACGCTGAAGGTGGTCAGCGAGCCTCTGGTCATCAGCAGTTGCTTGCCCACCTCTACAGTCTCGATGAGTTTGGTGGGGTTGCTGTCGAGGTCGACCATGTTCCCGGCCTCTTTGGCGGCCTGGGTGCCGCTGTGCATGGCCATGCCGACGTCGGCCTGCGCAAGGGCGGGCGCATCGTTAGTGCCGTCACCGGTCATCGCGACCAGGCTGCCGTTGCTCTGGTATTTCTTGATCAGGCTCATCTTCTCTTCGGGTATGGCCTCCGCGAGGAAGTCGTCGACACCGGCCTCGGCCGCTATCGCCGCCGCGGTCACCGGGTTGTCACCTGTTATCATCACGGTCTTGATCCCCATGCGGCGAAGCTCGGCGAACCGCTCTTTCATGCCCCCCTTGATGATGTCCTTCAGGTAGATGGTCCCGAGGATCTTGTTGCCTTCCGCGACGACCAGCGGCGTCCCCCCGTCCTTGGCTATCTTCTCGACATCGTTCTTGACTTCGACCGCCATTGTGCCGCCACCGGCAGTCACCAGTCTCTCGACCGAGTCGGAGGCGCCCTTTCGAAGTTCCCTTCCCTCGATGTTCACTCCGCTCATGCGAGTCTGGGCGCTGAAGGGGATGAACTGTGCCCCCAGGGACTCTATGTCCCGGCCGCGGATGCCGTACTGGTCTTTGGCCAGCACGACTATGCTCCTGCCCTCCGGAGTCTCATCGGCTAGCGACGCGAGCTGGGCGACGTCGGCAAGATTCTCCTGGGTGACGCCCGGAGCCGGGATGAATTCCACCGCCATCCTGTTGCCGAGGGTGATCGTTCCGGTCTTGTCCAGGAGGAGAACATCGACATCTCCCGCGGCCTCGACCGCTCGACCGGACATGGCGATGACATTGCTACGCAACACGCGATCCATTCCGGCGATGCCGATGGCGCTCAGGAGCCCGCCGATAGTGGTCGGGATCAGGCAAACGGCCAGGGCGATGAGAATGGGCACACCGGCCACGGCGTTGGAATACTTTGCGAACGCCTCGAGCGTCGAGCACACCAGCACGAATATCATGGTCAGCCCGACCAGCAGTATCGTAAGTGCGATCTCGTTGGGGGTCTTCTGCCTCTTGGCGCCCTCGACAAGGCTGATCATGTGGTCGAGGAAGCTGTCCCCCGGGTCCGCCGAGATCTCGACCTTTATCCAGTCGGAGAGAACGGTGCTCCCGCCGGTCACGGAGTTGCGGTCCCCGCCGGATTCCCTTATGACCGGGGCGGATTCTCCCGTGACGACACTTTCATCCACCGAGGCGATACCCTCGATCACGGTGCCGTCGCCGGGAACCAGATCGCCGGCTTCGATGAGCACGACGTCACCCTTGCGCAGATCCGAGGCTCCGACGTTCACGACCTCGCCGTCGACGAGCTTCTTGGCAACGGTCTCCGTGCGGGCCTTTCTCAATGACTCGGCCTGCGCCTTGCCGCGGCCCTCGGCGATCCCTTCGGCGAAGTTCGCAAAGAGCACTGTTACCCACAGCCAGATGGCTATCTGCAGGTTGAGACCGAAGTACCTGGTATGCCCGATGATAAGACCGTCGATGACATAGTAGGTGGTCAGCACCGCACCGATCTCGACAACGAACATTACGGGGTTGCGGATCATCAGCCGGGGATCCAGCTTCTTGAAGGCGTCCTTCACCGCGCCCCAGACCAGCGTCCTGTCGAGCAGGGAGCTCTTCTTCTTATCGGTCTTCTGCTTCTCAGGCAACCTCGATCACCTTGATTCCTCTCACATCAGCAAGTGCTCGACTATCGGCCCCAGCGCCAGCGCCGCGAAGAAAGTCAGCGCGCCCACGATCAGGACGACCGCGCAGAGCACAACAGGGAACGAGGGCGTGTCCGTCCTGAAGGTGCCCGAAGTCAGCGGGGCTGGCTGTTTGGGAGCGATGCTTCCCGCTATAGCCAGGAGCGGCACAATCGAACCGAACCTGGCTATCAACATCACGATCCCGAGGCTCACGTTGTAGAACGCCGTATTGGAGGCCAGGCCGGCAAAAGCGCTGCCGTTGTTTCCGGCGGACGAGGAGTACGCGTAGAGGATCTCCGAAAGGCCGTGTGGCCCCGGGTTAAGAATACCGCTTGTCCCCGCATGAGTGACGGCTCCGATCGCCGCGCCGATGAGGATGCAGGCCGAAGGGATCAGTATGACCAGTATGGCCATCTTCATCTCCCAGCTCTCGACCTTCTTGCCCAGGTACTCAGGCGTCCTGCCGACCATCAGGCCTACGATAAAGACCGTGAGCAGCACAAAGACGAGCATCGCCCCAAGCCCGGTGCCGGTACCGCCGAATATGACTTCACCCAGCATCATGTTGAGCATCGGAACCATGCCGCCAATAGGGGTCAGGCTGTCGTGCGAGGCGTTGACCGATCCGCAGCCGGAGTCCGTGGTGACAGTCACGAAGATCATGGTGCTGGGCACACCGAGGCGGACCTCTTTGCCCTCCATCGTGTTGGGCGAACTTACGCCAAGCTTGGCGATGCGTGGATTCTGCTGACCAGCCTCGGCCCATAAGCCGACCCCCAGCCCCAACGCAAGGAGCAGCAGCATCGCCACCAGTATGGCCGCGCCCTGTTTCCAGCTCCCCACCATCTTCCCGAAGGTCACGCAAAGACCCGCGCCGATCACCAGGATGCCGAGCATCGCCACCTCGTTGGCGAGGGGCGTGGGGCCCTCGTATGGATGCGCGGAGTTAGCGTTGAAGAACCCACCACCATTGGTGCCGAGATCCTTGATCGACTCCTGAGAGGCCGCGGGGCCCATCGGCAGTGTCTGCTCAGCTCCCGCGACTGTCGTAACCTTCTTGTAGGCGCTGAGATTCTGGATTGAACCCTGCCACATGAAGATGACGGCCAGGACTATTGACAGCGGGATGAGGACCCACAGGACGCTACGCGTCAGGTCAACCCAGAAGTTGCCGATCTTGTCTGTCTTCTTCCTCTTGAATCCCCTGATGAGCGCGATGATGACGCAGAGGCCGGTGGCCGGGGCAAGGAAATTCTGAACAGTCAATCCGAGCATCTGGCTCAGGTAACTCATCGTGCTCTCGCCGGAGTAGGCCTGCCAGTTGGTGTTGGTGACGAAGCTCGCCGAGGTGTTGAAGGAGAGAGACCGCGATACGCCTTTGAATCCCTGAGGGTTGCCGGGCAGGTGCCCCTGCAGCCGCAACAGCACGTAGAGGAAGACCAGTCCCACCAGGTTGAAGATGATAAGTGCGATGGCGTACTGCTTCCAGTTCATCTCGCGCTCTTGATCGACGTGCGCGACACGGTAGATCAATCGCTCGATCGGGCGCAGCAGACGATCGAGGAACGTCTTCTCACCGCTGAAGACCTTCGCCATGTAAAGGCCAAGAGGTATGGCCAGCGCGACCAGCACAACGATGTATATTATCGCCTGGGTTACCGCATCAGCAGCCACTACAAGTCCTCGGCGCGAAACAGCGCGTATACGAGGTAGGCGAGGATAAGAGCGGTTGCGATACCTCCTATGATGAAATCGGCCATGCCCTTCATCTCCTGTCGAGACGCATTGCTCAGACAAATTGAATTTAGACCCGCCGACCGTAAAGCATCCATTGGCAATACCGCAGGGAAGGATAAAGAGGGCATAAAGGCCCGAACGGCGTCGTCAGTCCGAGGACTCTTCCACGGCGGCTTCCGCCGGCCGCTTCGCCGGGACGCGGGCTCGGGACCGCACCCGCATGTAGGTAGCGACGGCCACCACCAGCAGCTCGAGGCTGAGCAGCGCTTTCATCGCGTTGCCTGCGGCTGTGCCGGCGGTGACGTTGCTGCCGATCCACATGGCCTTGATGTAGACCGCGACGAAGATCAGGTAGTTGAGCTGGTGTATCCGGCGCCACAGTTGCGGCAAGTGCTTTCGATTCATCGCCACCAGCATGGTCACGGCCATCAGCCCCAGCGCGATCGGCCCGATCAGCCACACCGCGGGGTGGTCCCGGTAGTGCGCTAGCGCGAAGACTATCGTGCCGTGCAGCACCCCCAGCGCGAAGCCGGCGGCCCCCGTCGACACGTGAAACCAGTAGACCCTGCGGGGCTTGAAGAGCTGGTAGAACCAGCGGCTCATCGGGCCGGTCACCAGGTTCATGAAGATCAGCGTGAACGCGAGCAGCCCGCCCAGCCGCATGGTGTAGGTCAACACGTCCATCTGCACGCCCGAAACGGCCACGATGACGAACGGCGCCGCGACGGCTCCCATCCCCAGCAGCAGGACGACCACCCTGGCCGCCTGCCTGTGCGCGGCAAGGAAACTGCGCGCGTTCGTTGATCCAGCCATCCATCCACCCTTGCGCGAGCTTGTATTGTTAAAGTCGCTTTCTGCGCGGGTGCGGCGAGTCCTGCAGGCGGCCCCGGCCCGCTTCGAAAAGCGGCCGGAAGCGGCTCGATTATGCGGGCGACTATTGGCTTTTCCGCCCGCAGGTGTTAGTTTTTCACATGACCGGTATGTTGGTCCGAGACCCCGTCCGGTCTGCCCGAGCGGCAACAGGATTCATGTCTCACCTTGCAGTGACCACGGTCGAATGAGGAGGGAGCGAGATGGCTCAGTACGGAACGGACGAATGGGAGGCCGAGTACCAGGCGATGCTGGCGGACAGGATGAAGAATCCGGGGCCTTACATCTATTTCACGCCCGAGTGGGCGGCCCTCTACGAGAAGACCATCCAGAACGATGAGCCCTACAAGGACGCGGCGAAGAACTGGGAGGGCACCGTAGTCCTTCACGTGGAGAAATCGCCGGAGTGGGGCCTCGACATCGACGTCTACGTCTTCATGGACCTCTGGCACGGCGAGTGCCGGTCCATCAGGATAGTCCCGAACGACGCCGGCGAGGCGGGCGACTTCGTGATCACGGGTTCGCTGGAGCGCTGGGAGCAGGTCGCCAAGAAGGAGCTCGACAGCACCAAGGGAATGATGCAGGGCAAGCTCAAGCTCAAGGGCGACCTCCCCACGATCGTGCGGGCGGTCCGGGCGTCACAGCGCCTGACCGACCTGAGCGCGGACGTCGGCGGCTTCTTCCCGACGGAGCTCAACGACGAGCAGAAGGCGGAGTTCAAGGTCGCCATGGACGCGCTTGCCAAGGTGCTGGGCTAGCCACACGGGGCTTCAGACGGCGCGCGGCGCCGGGCGGAACATAACAGGGGTTGGCGGCATCCGGGCTCATACGAGGCACACGGGCGGCCGCGCAAACAGGAGGTCAACATGGCATACGATCGAGATCTTGCCTTCATCTACCGCAACCCGACCAAGGTAGTCTTCGGCGAGAAAACCGCCGGCGACACGGGGATCGAAGTCGCCGAGCTGGGCTGCAGCAAGGCGTTCGTCGTCACAGACCCGGGCGTCGTCGCCGCGGGCCTGGTCGAGAGGGTCGTGAAGGCGCTGGGCAAGAAATACGTGGGTATCTACGACAAGTGCATCCAGGACTCAGGCGTCCACATCATCAACGAGGCCGCGGCCCTGGCCAAGGAAGCAGGGGCCGACTGCCTGGTGAGCGTCGGCGGCGGAAGCACCATCGACACGGCGAAAGGCATGGCCGTGCTCCTGAAGGAGGGCGGCAAGCTCGAGGACTACGCTGGCTTCCAGCTCCTCACGCGCCCGCAGACTCCCCACATCGTGGTCCCGACCA
Source organism: Candidatus Anoxymicrobiaceae bacterium (assembly GCA_036781505.1). GTDB lineage: Bacteria > Actinomycetota > Geothermincolia > Fen-727 > Anoxymicrobiaceae > FEN-680. The sequence goes on from DAIQAV010000008.1 coordinate 15,070, forward strand.
CGTCGGGCACCGGCAGCGAGGCGACCATGACCGCCGTGGTCAAGGACTGGGACAGGAACCGGAAGCTGCTGTTCTCCGACACCAACATGATCCCGAACGTGGGCATACTCGACCCGACGATCGTCGCGGGGCTGCCCAAAGGGCTGACTGCCACCACGGGCATGGACGCTTTCACCCACGCCGTCGAGTCGATCCACACTCTGCAGGCCTCGCCGATCGCCGACGCGATGGCGCTGCAGGCCATCAGGCTCATCTACGAGTACCTGCCCAGGTGCGTCGAGGACGGGTCCGATCTTCTCGCGCGCGGCCAGCAGCAGTGCGCGGCCACGATCGCGGGCGTCGCGTTCGACAATGCCCAGGTGGGCCTGCCGCACGCGCTGGCGCACTCGCTGGGCGGCGTGTTCAAGGTGCCGCACGGCCTGGCGAACAGCATCGTGCTCCCGCACAGTATGAGGTTCAACCTCGAGGACGCGGCGGACCGCTACGCGCTTATCGCCACCACTATGGGCCTGGATACCAGGGGCAAGAGCGACACCGAGGCGGCGGAGCTGGCCATCGACGCGATAGCCGAGTTCACCAAGAAGCTCGGCATCCCGCAGAGGCTGCGCGACGCGGGGGTGCCCGAGGATGGGCTTCTCGAGGTCGCGGAGCTGGCGCTGTCGGACGGCGCGATAGTATACAACCCGACGATGGTCTTCGAGACCGATCAGATCATGGACGTCCTGAAGAAGGCGTGGTGATCCGGCCGGAAGGCACACGAGAAACTAGGGGGTAGCATGGCCGGTGGCGAGCCAGATATAACAATGGCGCCTGGCGCGGAAGAGGCGGGCATGGCGTCCATGATCGCGGACATGATCAAGACCAACATCAAGAACAAGCCCGAGCGCATGAAAGATTTCAACAAGCTGCGTGGCACGATCTGGATCACGGCCAGCGACGCCGAGACCGAGATGACGATGGAGTTCACGGGGAGCAGCCTGACGGTCAGCAAGGGCAAGGTCGGAACGCCTATCCTCGAGATCGAGACCGACGCCACGACACTGCTCGAGCTCGCGAACATAGAGATCAAGATGGGAATGCCGTACTACTTCGACGAGACCGGTCGGATGGTCATCAAGAAGCTCATGAAAAAGGAGCTGAAGATCAAGGGGATGTTCGCCCACACCGTGGCCCTGACGCGGATGACCAAGTTGCTGTCGGTAAAGTAGAAATAAAGCCCCAAAAGGGTCAGGCACTTCTTTCTACTGTAAACAAGGGGACCTCAAATGTACGGTAACACCGGCAAGGTGCTCGACGTCGACCTCAGCTCCGGGAAGGTCGAGGAGCTCGAGCTCGATGAAGACATCTACAAGCAGTACGTCGGCGGGGTGGGTCTCGCCGCCAAGCTCATCTACGACCGCGGGAACCTCGGCGCGGAACCCCTGGACGAGGACGCGCTGCTCATCTTCGCGACCGGACCCATGGCCGGCACCGGCATGTATGGCACCAGCCGCCTGTCCGTCGGCGCGCGCTCGCCCCTGACCGGCATCTGGGGGCAGGCCAGCTGCGGCGGCAACTTCGGGCCCGAGCTGAAGAGGTGCGGCTACGACGCCGTCATCTTCAAGGGCAAGGCCGCCAACCCCGTATACCTCCTGCTCGAGGACGAGAAGGCCGAGCTGGTGGAGGCGCCCGACCTCTGGGGCAAGGACATCTTCGAGACCACCGACGCGCTCAAGGAGAAGCACGGCAAGCAGCACAAGGTCTGCGCGATCGGCCCCGCCTCCGAGAACGGGGTGCCGTTCGGCAGCATCACCAACGACTACGGCCACCACTTCGGCCGCGCGGGCATGGGCACCGTGATGGGCTCGAAGAACCTCAAGGCGTTCGTCGCCAAGGGCGGCAAAAAGTCGGACTTCGCCGACCCCGAGGGGTTCAAGGAGTTCTGGCAGAACACCGTGCGGCCGCAGGTGGAGGAGAACATATTCTGCAACGCGCTCAAGGCGTTCGGCACCGCCTGCAACATGGAGCTCAAGATGATGGAGGGCGACGTGCCCACCAAGAACTGGTCGATCGGCTCCTGGATGGAGGGCCCGGAGACCCTGAGCGGGATCGCGATGTCCGACACCATCCGGACCGACACCGACTCGTGCCGCGGCTGCGCGGTCAAGTGCAAGCCCGTGGTGAAGGTCGAGGAGGGTCCCTATGCGGTCGCGGAGGGACCGGGGCCGGAGTACGAGACCATCGCCGTCTTCGGCACGATGATGATGAACCCGAACCTGCAGGCGGTGTGCAAGGCCAACGACATCTGCAACCGGCTGGGGATGGACACGATGACCTGCGGCTCGACGATCGCCTGGGCGATGAGCTGCTTCGAGGAGGGCATCCTCAAGCCTGAGGACTACGACGACGTCAAGCTGGATTGGGGCGACATCGACACCGTACTCGACCTGCTGCCGAAGATCGCGATGAAGGAAGGCAAGCTCGCGCAGCTCATGGCCAAGGGCTCGCGCAAGGCTTCTGAAGAGATCGGCGCCGGCAGCGAGAAGTTCCTCACCGACTCCAAGGGCCTGGAGTCGGCCATGCACGACCCGCGCTGCAACTGGGGAGACGGGCTCGCGAACGCCATCGGGGTGCGTGGCGCCTGCCACGTGTCGAACCTCACGTTCCTGTGGGAGTGGGGCGCGATAGAGTACCCGGAGGTCGGCCTGGACATGCTGTTCCAGCCGATGTCCGCCGAGCACAAGGCGTTCGGGACCGCCGTGACCACCGACATCGGCAGCATCTGCAACTCGGCCTGCTGGTGCGAGTTCCCCGCGAGCTCGCTCACCCTTACGCAATGGGTGGAGGCGTTCAACCTGGTCGCCGGCTACGGCTACACCATCGAATCGATGATGGAGGCCGGGACGCGGATCTGGTTCCTGCAGCGCGCCCTCGGCACCATCTGGGGAGCCAAGGGCGAAGACGACAAGATTGGCGAGAGGATCATGACTCCTGTCGATGACGGCATGATCGCCGGGTCGGTGCCCGACATGGACAGGATGCTCAAGGAGTTCTACGAGCTCCGCGGCCTGGACGCCGATGGAAAGCCGACGCGCGAGACGCTCGACAAGTACGGCCTGGGCTACCTGGCCGAGAAGCTGGGCGTCTAGAACGGTCACTCTGATTTCCTGGAGGGCTGCGAGGTGAAGGTCAAGGTCCGCTTCGCCGGCCTGTTCCGGCGCTACGTCGGGGAGCGTGAAGCCGACTTCGAGATCCCCGACGGCTCGACCGCCGGAGACCTGCTCGTCACGCTCGGCAAGACTTACGCCGCTTACCTCCCCGACGGACTCTGGGACGAGGAATCACTCAAGTTCCACCGCAGCATGCGGCTTGCGCGCGTGGACGCGGGCACGATCGATTCCGATGAGATGCTGTTTGATGGTGACGAGCTGCTGGTCATTTTCGCGCTAGCGGGCGGCTGACAAAAACGCAACAAAAGGGGTCTGACCCCTTTCTTGAATTTTCAGGGCTCCGGCGGTGGGTCTCCTAGCCGTACTTGACCACTATACCCTTGCCGCCACCGGGGAAGTCAAAGGAGATGGCTCCGCACTCGCAGACCTGCCAGCACGCGCCGCACTCGAGGCACTTCTCTTCGTAGTCTTCTGCCAGCGACGCCTTCTTGCCCTCGAGCTTCCAGAGGAACATGGGGCAGACGACCACGCAGTTGCCGCAGCCCTCGCAGGTCTCTCTGTCCGCGGAGAGGAAGTCGACGTCAGGCACGTCCTTGTACACCAGGCGGGTGAAATCTCGCGTGTTCATCGTCCGTCCTCCTCGAGTCGGCGAGCCTTCGCCTGCACGAAGGGCTTGGCGAAATACTCCATCAGCAGAGGTGTCGTCACCTCGGAATACCTGTTCTCGGTCCGCGCCGCGCGCCTGGCGAGGAAAGGCAGCACCTTGGGGAGCAGCCAATTCAATGCCTTCGCGACCCTGGCGTCGGGCGGCCTGGCCGGCGGCTTCGACAGGCTGATGCCGAGCGGGACCAGGTCCCGGGCGAGCGTCTCCACCAGTTGCGGGAGGTAGGGCGTCAGCAGCGCCGGCAGGTTGCGGGCGCTCTCGGTGTGCGACTCGGCGACGTTGAGCAGGCCGTACATCGCGTCGTTGATCATCGGGATCGCCCAGCGGCCCGCGTCGGGGTTGAAGCCGATCC
>DAIQAV010000008.1:19244-24383 GCA_036781505.1 Candidatus Anoxymicrobiaceae bacterium
CCCCTCTATCGCCTCGCCGCCGATGAACTCCTCCCCGATCGGGGAGTCGCGCCAGAGGCGCTCGTACTCGGCAAGGGAACGGGCCGACACGTCTCCGCGCTCCAGCGCTTTCTTTGCCACCCGCCCGGCCAGCATGCCCGAGTACATGGCGTAGTACACGCCCTCCGCCTCGAAGGGGCAGGCGAAGCCGGCGGCGTCGCCGATCAGCATGACCGAGTCCCCATAAGTCGTCGTCGGGTTCGTGAGGAACGTGACCATGTGGTTCTGAAACTCCCGCGCCTCGGCTTTACAGAGCTTGATCTGCTGCTGCACGCCCTCCAATGCGAAGAGCTTGTCCAGGTAGTAGTGCGGGTTTTTCTTCCACCAGTCCATGTAGCAGCCGAGGCCGATATGGCAGCCCTCGGCGGAGAAGAAACTGTAGCCGACGGGGAAGAGCGCGGAGTACCAGTAGTGCAGCGCGTTGCCGCCTATCACCAGGTCGATGTCCTCGCGCCGCGCGCCGAAGTCGACGTTCAGTATCATCGCGACCTCCGACGGGTCCCACTTGTCCCTTATCCCGGCGGTGCGGGCCACCGTCGAGATGACCCCGTCCGCGCCGATGACCAGGTCGGCCTTGAACGCCTCGCCGCGGTCGGTCTTCACGCCGTCGATCCTGCCGGCGCTGTCGCGGGTGACGCCCGTCACTTTGGTCGACGTCTGAAGCTCCGCCCCCGCGGCCGTGGCGAGGGAGGCCAGCCAGGGGTCGAGCTCGCTGCGGTAGACGTTCCTGGTCAGGTACTCGCCGGCCTCCGGGTAAGGCGCGTTGATCGACGGGGTAAAGGAAAACATGTTGGTCTCGACGTTGCGCTCGTCGGACAGGTGCAGCGTGGCCATGGTAGCCACGCGCTCGTGTGGCAGGTTCATCGCGCGCATGAAGTCGAAGTCGCGGAAGCACTTGGGGCTGAGCCCCGTGCCGGAGACGTTCTTCTCCCCTGGGACAGTGCCGCGCTCGAAGAAGATGGTCTTGAGCCCGGATTCAGCCGCGGTCTTGGCCGCCGCGGAGCCTCCGGGGCCTGCACCAACCACTATAAGGTCATACTTCTTCATCGATGCCCCATTCGGTATCCATTGTGTTGAATGGAAAGATTACAATGCGACAGAACAGTTTGTCCACCGGGTCAGAGCATTAACCGGTTTGGGAAAAGGAAAAAGGAAAGGGCGGACCTGAGTCCGCCCTTACGTTATCTATCCCATCCTCGAAAGGTCAGTCCCCGTAGCCCCCGATGGTATCGGTGCCGGCTCCCCTGTTGAAGAAGTACATGGACCGCTCGCACATGATCTTCTTGCCGGCTGTGGTGGAAGTCACCACGATGCCCGCCTGGCCGCTTACGCCTTTATCCTTCATGTTGTAGGTCTTGCGGGAGTTCGCGGGCACGGAGTCGTTGAAGGTCACCGGCGCGCCCGACGGCAGGAGATACGTGACGGTGATGTTCACGGGAGTGGCGTTGGGGTTCTGCACCAGGGTGAAGGTCTCCACGTCGCTTCCCACCTGACCGTCGGGCAGGTAGAAAGTGGTGTGCGGCGCGTCCATGCCGATCGAGTCGTGGCACGCCTCGCCGGTACCGTTGTCCCAGTACATCGACCTCTCGGCGATTATGGGCACGTTGCTGTGCACGTGGGTGGAGAAGTCGGTGTCGCCCATGCCCGGCACGTCGTTAACTCGAATGGTCTTTCGCGACTTGGCGGGCATTGTGAACGGTGATTGGCTCGCGGGGCCTGCGGGTGTCATGTAAGTCAATGTTATCTGGGCGCCTTCGGCGCCGGGGTTCTGCACCAGCACGTAGCTGGTGAATCCCCATGCGGAAGTCCCCTCGGCGAGGAAGTAGTCGGTCGCCGAGGTGGTAGTGCCGATCGAGTCGTGACCCTCGCGCCTCTTATTGCGGTACATGGCGCGCTCGGGGATTATGCCCTCCTCGCAGGAGACCTGGATCGATGCGTCCTTGTTGCCGACGTCGTCGGCGACGTTGAAGGTCTTGCGCGAGTTGGCCGGTATCTCCTTGTCCTTGTTGACCGGCGCGCCGCCCTCGATCATGTAGGTCACGTGCGCGGTGACCGCCTTCGGGTTGGGGTTCTGGATGAGCAGCCAGCACTCGAAGCCCCAGGCGGTCGAACCCTCGGGCAGGAACCATTCCTTTGCGGGCGAGGTGGCGCCAACCGATGAATGGGCCTCGGGGGTCGTGGCGCCCGCGCCGGTCCACATCATGGTGCGGTCCACCGCGATCGTCTTTGTCTTGTCGGTGCACTGCACCTTGGTTGAGAAGTCTTTTGACCCGAGCTTGTCTTTTGGATACACGGTGGCCCGGCTCTGGGCGCCGAGGGTCACCTGCTGGGTGACGTTGCCGCCATCGGTGGGCATGTAGGTGATGTTGCAGGTCACCGCGCTCTTGTTCGGGTTGATGATGGACAGCCAGCAGTCGAAACCCCACGCGGTCGAGCCCTCGGCGAGGTACCAGGTCGGGTAGGTGATCGAGACGGCCCTGGTGTTCGACGCCCCGGCGCTGGTGACCACTGACACGTTGCCGCTGGTCGCGCTGGACGGTACGTACACCTGTATCCTGGTGTTGCTCCAGGAGACGTAGTCATTGGCGTGTATCCCGCCGAAGGAGACGTATGACGGCTCGCCGGCCGCACCGCCGCCGGCCCCTCCACGGGAGTCTAAGAAGTTCGTGCCCGTTATCGTCAGTACGTCTCCGGGGGCGGCAGTCGTCGAAGACAGGCCGGTGATCGAAGGTTTGTCGGGATTCACGGTGAAGGCTGCCGGGCGCACGGCCGATTGCCCGTCCGGGTTGAACACGTAGACGTCATAGTTGCCCGTGGGGGCACCGGCCAGATTGAAGGTGCAACCGATGTCTGTATTCGCGATCACGTTGACGTCGGTGGCCCATATCACGGTCGACCCCTTCTTCAGCTTTGCCGTCGGCTGATAGGTGCCGTTGTAGTACGTACAACTGAAGAAGCCGGTGCCTGAGATATCCACGTCGCAAGTGTTGGTGTCATACCCCGCCACAGGGTAGGTCCCGGACACGCCGGGCGCGTCGTTGGAGACTCGCTGCGCGTAGACCTTGCTGCCGCCGCCACCCGCCCTGCTGTCCTGCCATGCCACTGTGGCTCCGCCTCCGGTGATGTCGGAGGCGATGTACGGGTGGATGTCGGTGGCCGCGGCCGTGTCGGCGACCGCGCAGACCGCGACGCCGTTGGTGGCCCACTTCACCAGGCCGTCGGCGCCGATCCTCTGCGCGTACACGTTGTACTGCGCGGGGCCACTGCGCGGGTCGGCCCAGCTCACTATCGCTCCCGATTGGCCGTCCAACGTAATCTCAGGCATGGCTTTGCTCGCTCCGGCCGACAGCGCAACGCCATTAGTCATCCATTGGACAGTCCCGCTTCCGCCGACCCGCTGGGCATAGATGCCCCTGGTGTCCTCCCACGCTACGATCGCGCCGCCGCTCCGGTCGTCGGTCATTTTGGACACCGAAGCGCCCAAAGCAGGGTTTCCGTTGCCTGTCCGCAGGGCTATCGCATCGACTCCCCAGGCAAGACCACCGTCGGCCCCTGAGAGCTTCTGAGCGTAGATGTTGCGTGACGAGCTTCTATCGTCGTTCCAGGCGACGATCAATCCGCCACCGCCGTCGTAGGCGATACAAGGGTTACTCTGGACCGCGAGATCGGTGGACACTTCCTTCGAGCCGACCCAGTCCAGAGTACCGTTCAACAATTCAAGCTTCTGGCAGTGCACACGGACGCTGGCGTTCCAGTCCTCCCAGACCACCGCGCAGGAGCTGCTGCTGTTGGGGATGATGGTCGGGTTCCGGAGGTCGGTGCCGTCAGTCGCGACGGCCATGCCGTCGACGTTCCAGCGGGGGCTGCCGTCAGCATTCATGCACTGGGCATATATGTCTTTGCCGCCGCTGCGGCTATCCTCCCAGGCGACGAGGGCTTCTCCGGCGACATCGGCGGCGACGGACAGGTTGCCCTGTGTGCCAGTCGCCACGCAGACCGGCTTTCCCGGTAGCCCGCTCAAGGCCCACATCGGGTTGCCGGCCGCGTCAACACGCTGGGCGTAAACGTGATCGAACCCGCCGACATTGTCTATCCAGGCCAGGTACGCGCCATGGGAGGCATCGGGGGCGATGCCGAAATCAGTAGAGAGACCGGCGTCGTTGCATACCTGCACGCCGCCCGCGGTCCACATGGCGTTACCGTTGGGGCCGAGCCTCTGAACCATCAACGTGTAAAGGGGACTGGCCCCCATGATCCACGCGACGATGGAACCGCCCGCGTCATCCGGGACCACTTTGGACAATGAGCCGCCAGCACCCGAGACCGCGATGCCGTTAGTCGTCCAGCGCGCGCCGGCAATAGCGGCCGACGAGAAGAGGAGGAGGGCGAGTAAGACCGCGATTGCGAAGACGATGGCGAGTGACACGGTCTTCGTCGGGCTGCGGAACTTCAGCGTGGCCTTCACGGCGATCTCCTCGCGTTGAAGCGGTGTTGGATTCCGAGTATATCATCTGTTCAGCAGGTTACACCGAAGGCTTGAACGGGTGAGGACGTTAGTGAAGTGACGATGGTAACCATCACGGCGTTCCTGCGATAGAATCAGAGCGACCGACCGCCGCATGCCGGGGACAGGAGGGCACGATGGACTACGAGACTCTGATATACGAGAAAGAGGGCGAGGTCGGGATCCTCACCTACAACCGACCGAAGACTGTCAACGCCGTCAACAAGAAGATGCTCGAGGAGCTATACGACTTCTGGATCGCGCGGCAGCGCGACTTCGCCACGCGCGTCATCATAGTGACCGGCGCCGGGGAGAAAGGCTTCTGCTCCGGCCTGGACATGAAGGCGGTGGCGACGGAGTTCGCGCCGGAAAGCGGCCCGACCGGCGCCAGCACCTGGGAGGGGCAGATCCACTTCTCGGTGATCATGCGCCTGATGCGCTCCTGCCCGCAGCCGGTCGTCGCGGCGGTGCACGGGCCTGCGATGGGCGCGGGCCTTTCTTTCGCTCTAGCCTCTGACATCAGGCTCGCGAGCGAGGACGCGTTCTTCTGCGCCCAATACATCAACATCGGTACCGGAGGGGCAGACCTGAGTTCC
>DAIQAV010000009.1:0-24267 GCA_036781505.1 Candidatus Anoxymicrobiaceae bacterium
GGCGCCATCGGGAATGAATTTGACCGCTTCCTCGAAGGTTATTACCTTTGCCATGCACAATCCAATTTGTTTTTCCAGTTCTTTGCCCGGGTTATTGGATTTTCGTATTGTTTTCTGGTTTTCGGGTTCTTCCTTGGTTCAGGATCAGGCAGTTCGAATGTTGCCTGGAAAGTTCTGCCGTTTATTACTGCTGGGGTGAACGAGGGGATTCGAACCCCCGACCTCCGGGGCCACAACCCGGCGCTCTAACCAACTGAGCTACGTCCACCTCGTGCGAGATGCAATGCCGCGTGCGCCCGCTTGTGGCTTTGGCGGGCAAAACAAAAGATAAGGCTTTCAGGCCGCGATTTCAATTCGAGGAAGCGGAGCGTTAGTGGTGGTGGCGCCCCCGGAAGGACTCGAACCCTCAGCCTGCTGGGTAGAAACCAGCCGCTCTATCCAATTGAGCTACGGGGGCGTCTCAATCGAATATTCTACCAAACGCCGCGTAATCACTCGCCATGATGACCTTCTTTTTCTGGTTGTTGGCCGTCGGCACGATCCTCAGTGAAACGTACTGCTTACTCTCCTTCGGAATGTCATCTATCCGCAGGTAGTAAACCTTCTCAGTCTGTGGACAGTAAACCGCGTAGCAGTCGAACTGGCTGTGGTCTGCAAGTTTCGAATGTACGCCGTGACTGTCCGAGTAAGTGTTTCTGAAGTCAATTGAGACAATCCCGGTTCGCTCCAGTGTGCGGTATTTCACCTGGACCCTTGCGATGCGGCCGCGTCTGTCGGCGGCGATGAGATCGGAAGGCTGATGCTCAGACAGTGGCACATAGACATCGACCCCATGCCGCACGAGGTCAGCTATGACCATTACGACGCCCAGGTCCCCCTTGTCCTTCGTATGATGGCTCGCCAACCTGCACCCCCTTTCGTAAAGCAATACAACCTAACCTATTGTGACATGGAGGTGTGACATGAAAAGGGCCTCTGAACGCGAAGAAGGCAGAAACCCCGGGAGCCCGGGGTTGTCACTTCGGCCGGCAACGAGTTGCCCCCGCAGGCCTCAATGTGTAGTGATAAGATACGGGCTGAGACCGGGTTGCGCCGCGCCGCCGGGTGGCCGTTCAAGCATTGAGACGTGAAGCAGACCCGGGTTTCTAAAGTACACCAAGCGACAAAACGATAACGTCTGTAAGGTATTTGAAGCGGGAGGAACGGATGCCACGTATTCGTCGAGTGATGGACAGGACCTGCATCGTGTGCGGGTACAACCTCGGCCCCTACGGGCGGATCTGTGACAAGTGCGGCTCGATACAGAGGCCCGCCGCGGGAAGCGGCGCCATGCTGCCGCCTGACAGGTTCAGGCCCTGCGAGAGGTGCGGGGAGCCAATCCCCGAGGAGTCGCAGGAGACCCTCTGCGACGGGTGCATCGAGAAAGACAAGCCGCGACCCATCATAGTCTTCGACGACACCGACAAGATCCAGAAGACCAAGCGCGCCGCCATCGCGGGAAGCGCCGTGTCTCTGGCGGTCCTGGTGGGCTGCGGCGTCACCCTGGCGTTCGTTTCCTCAGTATGGCTCATCGTCGTCGTAGCGCTGTCGGGCGTGGCGCTCGGAGTCTCCGGCGCGATCGTGATGATCGTGAGCCGGCGCCTGCCGGGCAAGATCGAGTATTACGCCCCCATCAAGCCTCAACCGCCCAAGTAGGACCGACCGGTCCGGCGCGCCGCCTCCGGGCGGCGTTTTTGCATTGGCCTCAGGTGTCGAGCAAGGGAAGGAACCAACCGCGAATGACCGAAGTCTGATTGCGGGCGAGAAAAAGGGCGGGGGTGGATGGAAGAGAAGGCCAGACAGCTCGACTCATACTGGAGCATGGACACCGGTGACGCACTGGGGATGCTCGAGACGAGCAAGGACGGCCTGTCATCCGCGGAGGCCGCCGGCAGGCTCGCGCGGTACGGTCCCAACGTGCTCGAGACGAGCAAGAGGCGCGGGACGATCTCGCTGTTCTTGGGGCAGTTCAAGAGCCCGATAATCCTCATCCTGGTTTTCGCCGCCATCCTCTCCCTCTTCCTCAAGGACGTCGCGGACGCGACCATCATCCTGGTCATCATCTTCCTGAGCGGGGCTCTGGGGTTCTGGCAGGAGAAGGGGGCGGCGGACGCCGTTGCCAAGTTGCTGGCGATAGTCCAGGTCAAGGCCATGGTGGTGCGCGACGGGGAGCAGAGCGAGGTGCCGCTGTCCGAGGTCGTGCCCGGCGACGTGGTGGTGCTGGACGCCGGCGACATGATCCCCGGCGACGGCCTGGTGCTCGATTCGAAAGACCTCTTCGTCGACCAGGCGACGCTGACCGGTGAGACCTTCCCCGTGAAGAAAGACCCGGCCAGGGTCGATGCGGGCGCTCCCCTGGCCCAGAGGAAGAACACGGTCTTCATGGGCACGCACGTGGTCAGCGGCGACGCCCTGGCGCTGGTGGTGAAGACCGGCAAGTCCACCGAGTTCGGCTCGGTGTCAGAGCGCCTCAAGACCCGGCGCGAGGAGACGGAGTTCGAGCGCGGCATCAAGCACTTCGGCTACCTGCTGATGGAGGTCACCCTCATCCTCGTCATCGCGATATTTGCGATCAACGTCGCGTTCCACAAGCAGGTGCTCGACTCTTTCCTCTTCTCGCTCGCGCTGGCCGTGGGCCTCACCCCACAGCTCCTTCCCGCGATAATCTCGGTGAACCTGGCCAAGGGGGCCCGGCGGATGGCGGACGACAAGGTCATCGTCAAGCGCCTGGCCGCGATCGAGAACTTCGGGGGGATGAACGTCTTCTGCTCCGACAAGACCGGCACACTCACCGAGGGCGTGGTCCAGGTCAGCGACGCGATCGGCGTCGACGGCGAGCAGAGCGAAAAGGTGAAGCTCTACTCCTACCTGAACGCCGCTTTCGAGACCGGCTTCACCAACCCCATAGACGAGGCCATCCGCGGGCAGAAGCTCGACATCTCGGGCTACTCCAAGCTCGACGAGGTGCCCTACGACTTCAACAGGAAGCGCCTCAGCATCCTGGTCAAAGGAAAGGCAGAGGGGGATAAAAGCATCCTCATAACCAAGGGCGCGCTGAACGGGGTGCTCGCGGCCTGCAACGCCGCGGAGAAGCCGGATGGCGACACCGTCCCCATCGCCGAGTTGCACGACGAGATCCAGGAGCGCTACGAGAAGCTCGGCGGCCAGGGCTTCCGCACCCTGGGAGTGGCATACCGCGGCATGGACGGAGCGCCTAACGTCTCCGCGGAAGACGAGAAGAACATGTGCTTTCTCGGCATCCTGGCGCTGTTCGACCCGCCCAAGAAAGGCGTCGACGAGACCATCGAGCGCCTGGCGAGCCTGGGCGTTCAGCTCAAGGTCATAACCGGCGACAACAAGCTGGTGGCGGGTCACGTCGGCCAGATGGTGGGGCTGAAGGACCCGGTCATCATGACGGGCGACGAGGTCGTGAAGTACAACAGGGACGCGCTCGCGACTCGCGTGAACGGCGTGGACATCTTCGCGGAGGTCGAGCCCAACGAGAAGGAAGCGATCATAAGGGCGCTGGTCACGGCGGGCAACGTGGTGGGCTACATGGGGGACGGCATCAACGACGCCCCGGCGCTTCACGCCGCTGACGTGGGAGTGTCGGTCGACTCAGCGGTGGACGTTGCCAAGGAAGCCGCAGACTTCGTGCTCCTGGAGCGGGACCTGAACGTGCTGGCCAACGGCGTCACCGAGGGCAGGAAGACATTCGCCAACACGATGAAGTACGTGTTCATGGCGACCAGCGCCAACTTCGGCAACATGTTCAGCATGGCCGGCGCCTCGCTGTTCATGGGGTTCCTGCCGCTGCTGCCCAGCCAGGTGCTGCTGATGAACCTGCTGACGGACATGCCCGAGCTGACCATCGCCACCGACACCGTGGACCCCGAGATGGTCGATCACCCCAGGCGCTGGGACATAGCGTTCATCCGCAGGTTCATGGTGGTCTTCGGGCTGCTGTCGTCGGTGTTCGACTACATGACCTTCGCGGCCCTGACGCTCCTGCTGCACAGCAGCGGGCTGAGCTTCGCGAACTACGCGATGACCTGGAGAACCGGATGGTTCGTGGAGAGCGTCATATCAGCGTCGATGATCGTACTGGTGATAAGGACCAAGCGAGTGTTTTACAAAAGCAGACCCAGCATGTACCTGGTCGGCATGACAGCAATGGTGGCCGTCGTGGTCATCGTCCTTCCGTACACCCAACTGGGCACGCTGCTGGGCTTCAGGCCCTTCCCGGCCTATTTCTACCCACTGTTGCTGACGATTATGTTACTCTACATCGCGTCGGCGGAACTGGCTAAGAAGCTGTTCTACAGGTGGTCGAAATTCTAGAAGCAAAAGAAAAGCAACTCCCGCGGACGAGCCTGTCCGGGAAGCTCTCCAGAAACATGGCGATCGTGGCCGCTGTGCTCATCTCACTGCTGGCGGCGGTCCTCCTGCTTCAGGGGCTCGACCTGCTCGGGCAGCCGGTGCGCATCGGCCGGAGCGGGCGGTTAGGGGCCGCCCCACCGATTGGCGACCGTCTGCTCGTCGTGGCTCCGCATCCCGACGACGAGAGCCTCGCGGCGGGCGGTCTCATCCAGCAGGCCCTGGCCGAGGGTCGCAAGGTCGAGGTCGTCGTCATCACCGGCGGAGATGGGAACAGGGGGGCCGCACGCGTCTGCTCCGGGAAAGACGCTCCGACCCCGGCCGACTTCAGGGCGATGGGCACCGAACGGATGCGAGAGACCCGCCTTGCCACCAGGCACCTCGGGCTTCCGGCGCGCGACCTGCTGTTCCTGGGTTACGCGGACGGGAGCCTCAACTCCCTGTGGGGCGGCAACTGGGATCACGACAAGCTCCATCTCGGACTCAACGGCGCCAGGCACGCCCCCTACGACTTCGCTTACCAGAGGAGAGCACCTTATTGCGACGAGAACCTGGTGTTGAACCTGGAGTCCGTCATGAAAGGCTTCGAGCCCAACTCGATCCTCTACCCCGACGCCGAAGACGACCATCACGACCACTGGGCTGCGAACGCCTTCATCCAGTACGCGCTGACGCAGACCGGCTACAAGGCTCACGAGTACACCTACCTGGTCCACCGCCGCGATTTCCCTGTGCCCCGGCAGTATGCCCCCGACACCTCGATGACTCCGCCCCCGGCCCTGGAGCAATCCGCCACGCAGTGGGAGCTCGCTCCGCTTTCGCAGCATGAGGAGAAGGTGAAGGGCGAGGCGCTCAAGGCGTACAGGATCCCGGCGCGGGTGACGGGCCCGTTCATCGAGTCCTTCATCAGGAAGGACGAGCTGATGAGGCAGGTACTCCCGGGGCGGGTGTGGCCGATAGGCACGGCGAAGCCCGACCTGGCCGCCCAGTCGATGCCTTATGTCGTCAACTCCGACCCGCCGTCAGACCTGATGAGGCCTGATGCTTCGGGCAGCACCGAGCTAACCCGGGTGGCGTTCGCCCGGGGCAAGACCGTCTCCTGCATCGGGCTTGAGACCGAGGGCGCGATCTCGAACGACGTCACCTATACTTACCGGCTGAGGATCTTCAGGGGGTCGGGCGTGTCCCGGGCCGATATAGCCGTGCGCGGCACGGCGGCCACCTGGTTGAAGTTCGCACGCAATAGCATCTATCAGTCGGGAGCGATCCCGGTCCGGCGTCTCGCCTCGCGCCTGTGGATCGAGGTGCCGTCTTCACTGTTCGTCGATAAGTCGACCGTGATGATGAGCGTGGACTCCAACGAAGGCGGCCACACGGCGGACAGGACCTCCTGGCAGAGATACCAGCTCTAAACGCAAAAAAGGCCGTCATGCAAAATAGGGGTCAAACCACTATTTTGCGTCGCGGCGGAGCATCTTGCCCGGTAGCTCCTCCACCTTGTACTCCCCGCCGTCGAGAGCGACCTTGCCGTTGATGATGACCATGTCCAGGCCCTCAGGGTGGATCTCGGGATTGCGGAAGACCGCCTCGGTCTTGAAATCGTCGGGGCGCATCAGCAGCAGGTCGGCGTAGTACCCTTCCTCCACCCGGCCGCGGCCCTTGATGCCGAACCAGTCGGCCGGCAGAGAGGTGCAGCGCGCGATCGCGCTGGGCAGGTCCACCAGCTTCTTCTCGAACACGTAGCGGCCGATGAACTTGGGATAGCAGCCGTAGAACAGGTAGGATGGCTTGCCGATGCCGAGCAGTATGGTGTCGGTGCTGACCATCGTCTGCGGGTCCTGCAGCGCCGGGAAGGTGTACTTCTCGGTAAAGTAGTCGTCGGGCTCCCCCATCGACTCGAAGACAAGCACGCGCCCGTCCTCCTCTATGAGCAGGTCGCACATCACGTCGAACGGGTGCTTGCCCTGCTCTTCGGCGATGTCCACAAACCGCCTGCCCTCCAGGCACTTGTTCTCCTCGCTGTGGACCGCCATGACGGTCACGGCGTCCCACCCCATCTGGCGCATGATGTTGAGCGACCAGTCGTTCTTGCCGCGGTGCGGCCAGGCAGGCACGCCCTCGTCTATGTCCTTGCGCATCTCCTCGCGAATGGTCTTGTCGCTGATGCGAGCTATGATGTCCTCGCGGCCGCCCGCGAGCGCCCACGACGGGAAGAACGCCATGAGGTGGGTGAACCCGGCGGTCGTCGGCATCACGTCCATCGCTATCTGGGCGCCCTGCGCCCTGCACTTGTCGAGGTCCTTGAGGATCTTCGACATCTCGGCGGTGATGAGGAAGTTGGGGATGGTCCTGTGCGCGACCTCGTCGTGCTTCACCAGCCACTTGAGGACCTTCAGGGCAGGCGTGTGTATCCGCCCCAGCCAGGGGAGGCTGAAGATGTGTGACACCTGGCCGCGGATCTCGTTGCGGCTGGAGATCTCGGCGACCTCGCCAATCGCCTGGTTAAGGGTCGAGGCAGTGTAGGACCGCAGGTGGCTGGTGTAGATGCCGCTGTACTTCGAGAGCACGGCGCCCAGCTCCACCAGCTCCTCGGTGTCGCTCTGGTTTCCCGGGAAATACTGCAGGCCGGTGGACATCCCGAAGCAGCCGGCCTCCATGCACTCCTCCAGCAGGCGGCCCATCTGGGCGCGCTCGTCGGGCCTGGCCAGCCTGGTCTCCAGCCCGCACGCCGATATCCGCATCATGCCGTGCGGCGCCAGCGGGGCGCAGTTGAGCGGCACGCCTTTCTTGTCCATGTGGTCGAGGAACGAGCCCATGTCGGTCCACTGCACGTCCTGGTCGAAGTCCATCTGGGTGAAGACCTCCAGGTACATGCGCTGCCCCGCGTTGTGCTCCTTGGTGATAGGAGCCAGGGCCATGCCGCAGTTGCCGCCCACGAAGGTGGTTATCCCCTGATGCACCAGCGGGGAGAGCACCGCCGCGTGGTCCTGCTTGAAGAACGCCAGGTCCGCGTGGGAGTGCACGTCGATGAACCCGGGGCAGACCGTCCTGCCGGCGGCGTCGACGCGCTTCTTCGCCTTGGCGGTGGCCAGGTTGCCGATCTTCTCGATCTTCTCGCCCTTGATGCCGATGTCGGCCCGGTACGATTCCTGGCCGGAGCCGTCGAGGACTTCGGCGTTGTCTATGATGACGTCAAACATTCCAGCTCCTTATCGTATGTGCTGCCGGCGCAGCGATCCGGCAATGGTTCCCTCAGGGAGGTACTCGGACGGGTCGCGGGCCTCAGTAATCCTACCAGAGTTGGCCGCTTTCGGGCATGACGACCCGGGACGCCGTCACGCCCCGAAAAACGCTTGCTCAGTTGCAGGACAGGACCCCGAAACCGGGTATCGCCGAGTTCTTCCTCCCCTTGCGCAGCCCTTCGATGAAGAGCTTGAGGGTCCGCTCGGGTCCCAGGATGTTGGCGAGGTCCTCCAGGATGTCTACCCTGGCGCGCAGCGGGTACCAGACCTCCTGCTTGAAGTTGTAGACCTTGGCGTAGTTGCGGGTGAACCTCTCGAACTCCTCCTGCGCCCTGGCCGGGTCCGACACGGCTATCGCCGCCACCTTGCCGGAGACCAGCGAGCCCGAGATGCCGAAGCCCATGAAAGGGTCGAGGCAGCCGGACATCGTCCCGCACATGATGAAGCCGTCACGCACCAGCTGCGGGTTGTCGGGCGAGACCACCGGGGCGGCCCCGCGCACGTATTCCCAGTTGTCTTCCTCGATGCCTTCGACCCTCTTCATGAAAGCCTGGTACTTGTCGAGGTCGTCGCGGGTCACCTCCTGGCCGTAGGCGAACAGGAGATTGTAGTACATGCCGTTGCAGTAGGAGATGTAGCCGTACTCGTTGATGCACTCGTCCATCCAGATCCAGGCGTCGTTGTCGTGCTCGGCCTCGCCCCGCGCCATCCAGGCGCACCATTCCTTGTAGGGGATGCCGAGGTCGTCGTAGGCCTCCTGGTTGAGCCCGCAGGCGATGATCGTGCCCTCAGGCAGGGAGTCGAGGTCCTGCTTGCGAAGCGCCGTATTGAACTCGAACTTCACCTCTGCCTGGACGCACTTGTCGTAGAGCAGCGCGTCGAGGCTGCTCGGCCGGGAGCTGCGCTCGACGTGGTAGGCCATGAACACCGGCGCCGGGATCTTGTAGTCGTGCAGGTATATGGAGAGAGTGCTCACGTCCTTGAACGCCGGCGAGACGTCGATGCCTATGTACTCCGAGGTCGCCGGGACGTCGAGGGGGGTCGTGTGCAGCGAAGGGTTGAACACGCTCGAGCCGCCCCAGCTCGATTCCTTCTCCCTGACCAGGACGTCGTAGCCCTCGCTCGCGAGGTTCCAGGCGGCGATCAGGCCTGACATGCCCGCGCCGTAGATCAAGACTTCACCTGCTGACAAAGCGGTCACCTCCATGCATGCGGCCCGTAGGCCTGAAACTCAACTGAATACTACATGAAATGAGAGTCGCCGAAACCCTATTTCTTCGCTTTGGTAAGGGCGTAGACGTAGTCGAACGCGGCGCTGAAGAGGTCCTTGTCGCCTTCGTAGTCGGCAGGGTCGTCGTGCCTGATGATGACCCAGTTCTTCATGGTGCGCCCCGCCATGGGCTGGAACTCGTCAACGCCGTCGCGCTCGAGAAGCTCGGCGGCCGTCTCCGCCGGCACCTTGATGGTGGCGCCGTCGCCGAACACTCCCGCGAACATCTTGCCGTTCACGTAGTAGGCCGGCATCCCGAAAGCCTTGCCGGGCTCGACCTCTGGGTCGTCCAGCAGGAAAGAGTCCAGCGCTTCCTTGATCTGAGGATCGAAAGTGAACTCAGGCATCGGGCTCTCTCTCCTTCCGCTACCAGCGCTTCAGCCTCACTTGCAAAATGCAAAAAGAGGTTTGACCCCTATCTTGCGGAGCAGTAATTCAAGAAAGTGGTCTGACCCCTTTCTTGAATTATTGGATCAGTCGGTGATGAAGACAGGCGTGCCGACCTTCACCGCGTTGAAGAGAGTCCCGGCGTCGTCGGAGGCCATCCTGATGCAGCCGTGGGACGCCTGCGACCCCAGCGAGTTGGGGAACGGCGTGGCATGTATTCCGATGCCTCCCCCCAGGTCCATCCAGTAGCCGCCCAGCGGGTTGTTCGGCCCGGGAGGCTGCGGTATGCCCTGCTTGTCCTTGGCCCACTCCGACGTGGGGAGCCAGGTCGGGTTCCTCTCCTTGTAGGTTATGTTGAAGTGGCCGTTGGGGGTCGGGTACTGCGGCATGCCGACGGCGACCATGAAGCTGTTGACCTCGTTCTCGCGGTCGTACAGGTAGAGCCTGAACTGCTTCTGGTGGATCACGATTATCTTGGCTATGTCGGAGTTGACCAGCTCGGGGGTGATCAGGTCCGCCACCAGGCCCACCTGCCGCTTCTCCGTGGGCAGCGCCTTGAGGACCGCGTCCACCGTATCGTCCACGCGCACCCTGACACCCATCCTCGATGGGACGATATTGGGTTCGCCTGAAACGATGCTGATGCTGGCGCTGGTGGGATGCCTGTCCACCTGTGCCGCGATGGCTTTGACCCTGGCCTTGACCTGAGCCTTGTCGCAGGAGATCATCACCGGGACGTCCCTGTTCGTCCGCGCCCCTATCAGGCGCCTGGTGATGCGCAGCAGCCCCGGGCTCTGCTTGCCCGAGATAAACGCCTCCTGGACCATTCCGTCCATGTCGATTTTGAAGCCGATCGCCTTGAGGTCGACCGCGTATTGCTTGCCCTCGAACGCGAGCTGGACGTTCGCGTCCAGCGGCTTAATCTTGTTCTCAAGAACCTGCCTGGCCTGGGCGCGCGTCTTGCCGCCTACCGGGACCCCGTCGACCTTCACGCCCGGGTTGATCTTACCGCTCGCAACGAGCTCCATCCCCGCGCCGACCACCAGGACGACCGCCAGGACCAGCACGGTCCAGGCGAAGGCGACCCTCACGGCCCTCGGCGGGTTGGGGATCCTCACCCATCCGGGACGGCGGGGCATCCTGAGCCTGGAGACGAAGGCCCTTGCCCTGGAGGGCTCCGAGGGACCGGGCTCGGCGTCGGGCTCATCCGCGTTCTCTGGCGCCTCGGCATCGGGCTCATCCGCGTGGGAACGGGCTTTACCGATCCTCAGCTTGATCGATTTTATGAAGGACATCCGGGAGACCTGCTCTCACGGTAACTCTGCAACTGCTCTCCTGTGCCGCTCTGCTGTCATACTTAGACGGATAATAAGATACCAAGTGTTCGGCGACCGGGGCCAGTGTCCCGGTCAACTCGCGACGAAGGGAGCTTACCCTGGAGGCGGTCCCGGCAGCAGAACAGCACGTCGAAGCGATCGTGAGGCTGTGGGAGCAGCTTGCCCGCCACCACGCGACGCTCGACCCCTTCTTCACACCTTGCGCGGGCGCTGCCGGCAACTTCGAGACCCACCTGAGGCAGGCGATCGCGGCGGAAGACTTCCTCGTGCTGGTGTGCGTCTCCGAAGGCACTGTCATCGGCTACGCCCTCTCCAGCGTGGAACAGCATCCGCCGGTCCTGGAGTGCCGCGCGTTCGGCCACCTCGACGACCTGGTCGTCGAGGTGGCGTTCAGGCGCCGCGGCGCGGCCAGCTTGCTGGTCTCGCGCATCATCGAGTGGTTCGAGGAGCGGGGCATCGGCAGGATAGAGCTCGAGGTCGCCGAGACAAACGCGCCGGGGCTCGCCTTCTGGCGCGCGGTCGGCTTCTCCGATTTCCAGCGCATCATGGTCCGAAAAGGAGACGAAGACCCGGGGCGCGGCTGAAGGGAACCAGGCAGCTTACGCTCCCGGTTGAGCCTGGCGGCGTGGATATTCCAGGCGGACATGACGGCCCGCGAGGGGCAGGTTAGTATATAGCAGCGCGTTTGGACGCGGGGGGCACCCGACTCGAAGGAGCGACAGATGGACCCGGTCAAGACACCAGACACTCTCCAGGATATGAGGGGAGCCTACCCGGACAAGTTCGTTTCGGCCGACAAGGCGTTCGACGTGATCCGAAGGGGTGACCACCTGTTCATCGGCACCGGCTGCGGGGAGCCCCAGCACCTGGTCGGCTCGCTGGCGGACTACGTCCACTCGCATCCCAAGGCCTTCTTCGACACCGAGGTGCTTCACGTCTGGACGCTCGGGGTCGCGCCGTACGCGGACGAGAAGCTCAAACAGAACTTCCGCCACACCTCGTTCTTCATCGGGGACAACACCCGCGAGGCGGTGAACAAGGGGCTTGCCGACTACACGCCGGTCTTCCTCTCGCAGGTTCCGGGGCTGCTCTATCGCAAGTTCATACCCATCGACATCGCGCTCATACAGACGTCGCCGCCGGACAACAACGGTTATATGAGCCTCGGCGTGAGCGTGGACATCACCAAGGCCGCGGTGGAGATGGCCTCGACGGTGATCGCGCAGGTCAACAATCTGATGCCGCGCGTCCACGGAGACACGTTCATCCACATAAAGGACGTCGACTTCCTGATCCCGTTCGACGAGCCCCTCCTCGAGTACAACCCCACCGCGCCGGACGCTCTGGGGCCGCAGATCGGCAAGTACGTCGCCCGCATCGTGGAGGACGGCGACACCATCCAGGTGGGCTACGGCAGCATCCCCATCGCGATCCTGTCCAACCTCGAGGACAAGAAGCACCTGGGCGTGCACACCGAGCTCTTGAGCGACGGGATCGTCAACCTCATCAAGAAAGGCGTCATCGACAACACCCGCAAGACCCTGGACCGCGGCAAGACGGTCGCGACTTTCTGCATGGGCAGCGCCGAGACCTACGACTACATAAACGACAACCCGTCCATCGACTTCCGGCCGATCGACTACACCAACAACCCGCTCAACATCGCGCGCAACCGCAACATGACCGCGATCAACATGGCGCTGGAGATCGACCTCACCGGCCAGGCGACGGCCGAGTCGATCGGCAAGCTGTTCTACAGCGGCATCGGCGGGCAGGCCGACTTCATGAGGGGCGCGGTGCTCTCCCCCGGCGGGAAGACCATCCTGGCTCTCCCATCCACCGCGGGCGCCGAGGGCCAGTTCTCCAGGATAATCCCGAGCATGTCCGAGGGCGCCGGCGTCACGCTGACCAGGGGCGACATCCACTACGTCGTGACCGAGTACGGTATCGCTTTCCTGCACGGCAAGAACATCAGGGAGCGAGCCATGGAGCTGATCGCCATCGCACACCCCAAGTTCCGCTCCTGGCTCATCGAGGAAGCCAAGCGCCTCAACCTCATCTACGCCGATCAGGCGTTCATCCCCGGCAAGAAGGGTGAGTACCCCGAGGAGCTGGAGACCTACCGGACCACCAGGGACGGCGTGGAGGTGCTCTTCCGGCCGGTGCGGATCTCAGACGAGCCGTCACTCAAGGACTTCTTCTACTCGCTCTCCGACAACAGCATGTACACGCGCTTCATCTCGTTCCGGCAGGACATGCCCCACGAGAGGCTGCAGGAGTTCGTGATCATCGACTACACCAGGAAGATGGCCATCCTCGCGGTGGTGCAGGACGGCGAGCAGGAAGTCATAGCCGGCCTGGGGCAGTACACGATCAACGAGGACGAGCACACCAGCGACATCGCCTTCGTCGTGAGGGACGCCTACCAGAACAGGGGCATCGGGACCGAGCTGCTCTCCTACCTCACCCAGCTGGCCAAGCGCCAGGGCCTGCTTGGCTTCACCGCTGAGGTACTGGTCGAGAACCAGCCGATGCTGCACGTGTTCGAGAAGCTGCTCGATGTGCGCAAGACAGTCGATTCCGGGGTGTACTACCTCAACATGCCGTTCGGGTTGAGCGAGGTGCCGGCTTGATCGCTCCGATCTGGTCAGTGGAGAGCAAGCACCTGCTGCCTATGGTCCCGGCGGCGGCCTGGGACGGGTGGTTCGCCATCGCGATCCCGCCGCGCGCGTCCGGGCTGCGCTGGTGCAAGGCGCATTTCTACCACCGCTCCTGCCCTGCCGGGGAGCACCCCTTCTCGCTGCTGGAGGCCCTGGGCGAGCAGACCGAGGTGATGATCGCCTGGGCGACCGAGGACGAGGTCGCGGTGCACGACGTCGGACTTCCCGAGGGCCCCCTCACCTGCTTCTCCTCTCCGCTTGCGGTGACCTACGAGGACAACTTCCTGTTCCAGGGCGCCGCGGGCGACTATGAGATGTCGTTCGCTCTGCCCGGCAAGAGGCACTCGGCGAACTTCCGCTTCGAGGCGGGCTGGCCGATCTGGTGGTCCAGGTTCGGCCGGATGATCTCCTACGTCGGTCTTCACTCCAGGGTGTCACTGGAGCTTGCCGACGAGGGGTCGCTGAAGCTGCTCGACTCCTTCGGCGTGATGGAGCACGTCACGGGCGCGGCGCTCCCGTTCGACGTCAGGCGCCTGCCGGTCAGCTATCACTGGGACGTGCTCGCGTTTGAGGACGCGGCCTCCCCCTTCGACTCGGCCGCCGGCCTCTCGATCGGCGCGGGCGGCGGAACGGTCATCCCCCTTAAGGCGGCGGCGTGCCTGCCTGGGGCGCGCCCGGCCGGGATGCGCGGCCTGTGGGTCACCTACCACGAGGTCAACCTCGACGAGGACGCGCTCGGCAACACCATCATGGTGCCCCTCCGCTGGGAGGGCCTGATGCGAAACCGCAAGGGAACGCTTCGCTACGAGGCAAAGGCCGCGACTCCGGCGGCGTGCATCCTCCCGGGCGGCGCGATGCTCGGCTTCGACTTCGAGTGCACCTGGACGTCAGGCGGCTCCAGGAAGACATCGTATGCCGGCACCGGCTTCTGTGAATACGGGGACTTCTCCGGCAGGTTGAAGGGCCTGCCATTGAGGTTGAACAGATAAGGAGAAACGCCCGTGGACCGACATGCTCCCTGCGACCTGGCCATCCTCGGCGGCACGCACGACTTGGCCTCGATCTTCCTCTTCTCGCGATAGCGGTAGAGCGCGTTCGCGTCCTTGTGCCTGCCGAGGGGGAGACGTCGGCGGCCCTGGCCACGCAGGCGAGGTCCGGCCACCGTCGCGGGGTTGATGTGAGCGTGCTCCCACGGCCACATGTATTGCTCGAGCCACTCGTTTCTGCTGGAAGATCTCTACACCAGCGAGCCGGCGCCGTTCCCGCCGGGAGCTACCTATCCGGACTACCTGTTTATATCGCGCGCGAAAGTGGATACGAGGCTCGCGAACCTCGCGGCTATCGAGCGCGGGGGCGGGGGCGGAGGAACGATCTCGGGGGCCACCTTGCCATAGGGCTCGGAGATAAAGTCCTTGATGAGACAGTTCACGGTCGCCGCCCTCTCTATGTTCAGGCCATGGCTTCCGTCGGTGATGACCGTCATCCTCGCGCCGGGTATCGCGTCGCGCAGCTCCTGGAATACAGCCAGCGGGTCACCCGGCATCGCGATGAACTCGTCCCTGTCCCCTGCGATGATGAGAGTAGGCGCCTTGACGGCCGACAGGTCCTCAAGCCGCACGTCTGACGGCTCGGTCCACAACTTCCGCATCTGGTCGATGAAACGGTTGCGCGAGTCCTTCTCGGGGTTGCTCAGCCCCCTGATCCACGAAAGGCTGATCAGCTCGGGGGACCATGGGCTCAAGAATTCTTCAGTGGTGGCCCTCTTGTCGGCGATGCAGTTCTCCAGGTTCAGCGACGTCCCCATCAGGACCAGGCCTTTGACCAGGTCAGGGCGCTGGACGGCCAGGCCCAGCGCCGCGTTCCCGCCGTCGCTGGCTCCCACCACCGTGACGGGACCCGTGTGCAGGATGTCCAGGAGCGCGGCGGCGTCTCGCCCCATCTGCCGGTAGGTGAGCCCGGCCGTCCCCAGGGTGGTGCGCCCGTGCCCGCGAGAGTCCATGGCGATCAGGAGGTTCGAGCTGGACAGGGCCGGGATCTGCGCGACCCAGCCCTCGATCAGCGTGAAGCCGCCGTGCAGTAGCAGCAGCGGCTCGCCGTACCCGAACCACTTGTAGAAGATGTTTATGTCGCCGGCCTGGACGCGGCCGGACCCCCTGGCCGTCTCACCCCTCGCCCACGCGAGGTAGGATGAGATCGCCCTGGTCCACTTAAGCCCGGTCCTCAATGAATCTACTGTCGACATCTGTTCCTTCCTGAGGAGCGTCACCAATCACTTCGCTCAGGCTCTGACCTGTCCTGTGGGCGGGACCATAAGCGAGCGCGGTCGCCTGCCTCAGAGATCGAACTTTCCGGCGCCGGCGAGAGCCGACTCCGCCTGCGACGCCATGCGTTTCAACAGCTCGTCACAAGACACGATGTCTCTTATCAAACCGATCGACTGGCCCACCGCGAGAGGCGCCATCTCCACGTCGCCGGTGGTCCAAGCCTCCTTTGACCTCGACCCGATCATGAACGGCAGGATGTCCTCGAGCGTACCATTACCCGCCTCGACCTGGAGCACCTTTCCCGCTATCTCGTTCTTGAGGCACCGCATCTGGAGCTTGATGGACCGGCATATCAGAGTCGTGTCGAACTCCTGCCTCTTCACCAGCTCCTGCTTGATCAGGTCGTTCGCCTCGCACTCGTCGGTGGCGATGAACCTCGACGCCATCATGACACCCGATCCGCCCAGCACCAGCGCGGCCGCCAGGCCCCGCCCGTCAGCGATGCCGCCCGCCGTGATCACCGGTATGCTTATCGATTCGCTGATCCGCGGGGTCAGGACCGTGGTGGTGACGTCGTCGTCAAGCGGGTGGCCGCCTTCTTCTATGCCCGCGGCGATGACGGCGTCGTAGCCGGCGGACTCGGCGTGCAGCGCGTGCCGCACCGACCCCAGCTTGTGTATCAGCTTCACGCCCGCCTTCTTCGCCTTCTCAACGGCCTCCTCGCCCAGGTACCTGTCGATCGGCGCGCCGGATATCTCCAGGGCGGCCACTCCCTCCTCGCAGCATACGTCGAAGTACTCCTGGTGGAGCTCCCGGGTGATGCGCACCGACGGGAGCAGGGTGATGTTGACGCAGAACGGCTTGTCTGTGAGCCGCCTGGTCTCGCCTATCGCCGCCCGCAGCTCAACGCCTGTGTCGTAGTTGCCCGCGGTCAGGTTACCCAGCCCGCCGGCGTTGGAGATGGCCGAGCACAGGCCCGGCAGCGCGAGCCACATCATCCCTCCGCACATGACCGGGTGCTCTATTCCGAGTAGCTCCGTCATCCTCGTCCGCATGAAAGCCTCCTTGAGCGTCGTCTCCGAGCCCGACAAGCATATCAGGCCGGGGAGCCGTCCGCCCATCGAGCCGCGCTTCCCCCTGCAGTTCCCCGCCGAGGTCGCGGCCGATGTAAACGCGTTCCTGTAGAATGAGTTTCCTGTACTGCCAATGAAGGGGCGGCATCATGGCATGGGATACTCTTGCGGACCGTGACTCCATAGACAGGGCGATATCAGCCCTCAACGAGCACGGGCTGAACGCGAGCCTGGTGCAGACCGGTGCTGAAGCCAGGGAGAAGGTGCTCTCCATCATCCCGGCCTCCGACGAAGTCATGAACATGACCTCGATGACCCTGACCGCCATCGGGCTGGACAAGGACATCATGGAATCCGGCCGCTACCAGGCGACCAAGAACATCCTGGCGAAGATGGACCATGCGACTCAGGCACTCGAGATGCAGCGGCTCGGCGCCGCCCCTCCCTGGGCGATCGGCAGCGTGCACGCCGTCACCGAAGACGGCTTGGCGATGCTGGCCTCCAACACCGGAAGCCAGATGGCGGCCTACGTCTACGGCGCCCTGAAGGTGATCTGGGTGGTAGGCGCGCAGAAGATCGTCGCCGACAGGAACGAGGGAATCAAGCGGATCTATGAATGGTCGTTGCCCCGCGAGCGCGAGCGGGCGCTGGAGGCATATGGCCCCGGCACCACCACTGCGGTGAACAAGCTCCTCATCTTCAACGGGGAGAAGACAAAGGACAGGATCACCATCATCCTGGTCAACGAAGTGCTGGGGTTCTGAACCGGCGTATCTTCGGGATGACGATTCCAATAGTCTCACCTTTCACCGATAATAAGGTGTCGCATCCGCTCGAGTTTCACGAGAAGGAGAAGTTGTGTCTACCGCGAGGAAAACCCCGCGCATCAAAGGAATCCCCGGTTGGGCGCAGGCCCTCATGAGAGGTTTCTACCACCTGCCACTGGTGAACAAGTGGCATCCCTGGCTACGCGAAGACAAGACCGACATGCGCTGGCTGCCCATAAACGAGGACATCGAGCGCCCCGATGACACTCCCATGCCGCTGGATGTCCTGGACCGCATCATCGAGGAGGCGTCGCACCGGGCGATATTCGATTACTGCGGGTGCCGCAAGGGCTGGCACTGCAAGGACTACCCCACCGAGATCGGCTGCCTGCTGATGGGCGACTCCTGCCTGGAGGCGAGTAACTCGACTCCGTTCCGCGAGGTCGGTGTCGAGGAGGCCAAGGCCCACGCCCGCAAGGCCGTCGAGGCCGGGCTGGTGCCCATCGTGGGCAAGGCGCGGGCCGACAACTTCATCTTCAAGATCAAGGACCGGCACAAGCTGCTGACGGTCTGCTTCTGCTGCGAGTGCTGCTGCGTCACCCGCTTCTCGGCGCTGGCGCCCCTCGAGTTCATCGAGCCGACCCAGCCTCACCTGGAGAGCCTCCAGATCGACTTCGACGCCGAAAAGTGCAAAGGCTGCGGCAAGTGCGTCCCCAAATGCTACATGCAGGCGATCGCGATCGTGGACAAGAAGGCCGTTATCAGCGAGTTCTGCCGTGCCTGCGGACGCTGCGCCATCGTCTGCCCCAACGGCGCGATCGAGCTCAAGATCACGGACCCGGAGTTCGTGGAGAAGACGCTGGACCGCATCCGCAGCTACGTGACCTACGACTGACAGAGAGTTCTTCTTACAACGGAGTAGACAATGGCCTCGAGAAGGAAAAGCAAGGGCGTCAAGCTGGTCGCGCTCATCATAGTGCTCGCAATGGTCGTCGCCCTTCTCACCACCGGGATATACGCCCTGTTCGGCGGGACCAGCGGCAGCGGGGTCGAGGGCACCTACAAGATGTCCGACGGCAGCAAGATGGTGCTCGACAGCAACGGGACTGCCACGATAACCATCCCCACCAGCAATCAGTCCTTGCCCCTCACCTATAGCGTCCAGGGCAATACTGTAACCCTGCGGAACCCGCAGAACGGAAAGACCGTCACTTACACCTTCAAAGACAACACCCTGACCTCCACCGAGGGCACGCAGACCGAGGTATGGGTCAAACAGTAGCCCCGCTCTCCCTTTTCCGGTCTCCCGCGCGGGGACGCCGGCATAAGAAGCACTGGTTGTATAATCTCGTGTAAGAATGCCGGTCGAGAGGAGAGGGACATCAAGGTACACTACCTGAACTGCGGTACCTTCCACCCGCGCTTCATCAGGAAGGTGCTGGGGCCTCTCGCCGACGTGCCCAGCGTCTGCCTGCTCCTCGAGGACGGCGATCGGCTGATCCTGGTGGACTCCGGCCTCGGAACCCGCGACATGAACGACCCCGGGCGCCTCGGCTTTCCCAACCTTATGCTGCATGCAATATCCGACGTCGAGCAGACGGCCTCGCGCCAGATCGAGCGCATGGGGCGCAAGCCGGAGGATGTGACCGACATCATCTGCACCCACCTGGACTCCGACCACGCCGGGGGCCTGTCCGACTTCCCCGGCGCCAGGGTGCACGTGAGCCGGGCCGAGTACGAAGCCGCAGTCGGCGAGGACAGGTGCAGGCGCCCCAGCTACCGCCGGTGTCACTTCGCGCACCACCCGAACTGGGTGAAATACCAGGAGCTGTCCGGCGAGGACTGGTTCGGCATGGAGTGACCGTCATGGCATCGCACGACAGGCAAGGTTTCGACCGGCTGTCGGGCGATTGAGGAGTATGGCGATGTCATTCGAGGTGTGCACTTCAATCGAGATCGATGCGCCGGCCGAGCGGGTGTGGAGCGTGCTCGCGGATCTTGGCGCGTACGCTGACTGGAACCCGATGATAAGGAGCGCGTCCGGCGAGCTGGTCGAGGGCTCGCGGCTGGACCTGCGCTTCGAGCCGGACGGGAGCAAGCCGCGCCGCTTCCACCCCAGGCTGCTGATGGTTTCCCCGCCAGGCGAGTTGCGCTGGCTCGGAAACCCGGGGGTGCCCGGCTTCTTCGAAAGCGAGCACTACTTCAAGCTGGAGCCGGAAGACGACGGCGCGTGCCGCCTCGAGCACAACATGCTCTTCCGTGGGCTGGTGGTCGGCTTTGTGCGCAAGAGGATGGAGACCGCTGTGCTGGAACCGTTCGAGGAAATGAATAGAGCGCTGAAGAGGCGCGCTGAGGAAAAGGACTGAGACATGGGGGACCTGGTACCGAAAGTCATACTGATAGGGCTGGGGGCGGCGGTCAGCCCGGTGGCCATCATGATCCTGCTCGCCATCATGGTGAAGAAAGACGCCCGCCGCAACTCGCTGCTCTTCCTGGCAGGCTTCGTGCTGGTGCTGGTGGCCATAGGCGTCGCGGGCTTGTTCCTGTTCGACAAAGCCGGCAGCGGACACCACGGGGCCCTCGACGGCTGGATCGACGTGGCGCTGGGCGCCCTGTGCCTGGTGGCTATTGCTTACGCCTGGACGAAGAAGCCGAAGCCGGAGAAGCCTGAGGACCAGCGGGGCATGAAACCTCTGAAAGTTTTCTTGCTGGGGATGGGCACGATGTTCGTGAACACCTCAACGTTCGTGCTCTTCGTCTCGGGTGTCCACGCGATAACCCAGGCGGACGTGGGCGCGCCCGACGGCGCCGTCGCCTTCGTCATCCTGACCTTCGCCACTCTGCTGACGCTCTTGATCCCGATCGCGATCTACCTGATATTCCCCGAGAGGTCGGAGAAATTCATGACTGCCCTCGGTGGATGGCTCGCCCGCCACAGGAAGGTCATAGCCATCGGGATACTGCTGGTATTCGCGGTCTACCTGCTGGCCAAAGGCACAAGCACATTGGTCTAGCCGCTCACTCCCTCAGCGGAGCAGCTCGATGAGCGCCATGTATACAACCAGCACGATCACCGCTATCAGCACCGCCAGCCCCGAGATGTGGGGCAGGGCCACCAGGACTATCACGGCGATGACCAGTCCCGCTATCCGCAGCCACCAGGCGTACTTGTCGACAAAGGCGTAGAAGCCGGTCTTGGGCTCCCCGCCCTGGCGGCGCTCCCTCCACTTGGTGAAGAAAGCGGCGGTGTGGCCGCGAACCCAGGTCGACCACTTGTACGGCCCTGCGATGGCGGCCCCGATGGCCACCACGATGCCGAGCGCCAGCAATCCCCTGACCGCCTGGTAGAGGCCCGCGAGCACCGAGCCCCAGACCACATTCGCGGCGGCCTGGACTTCCGCTTGCTTCATCTGGTTGAAGAGCTGCGTGTGTGCGACTTTGAGAACGATGAGCACGACGAGCATGGTGATGGCGAGCGCAATCGCCGCTTCCATCAGCGCCGTTCTGCGGTTGATCGCGATCAGGACCGCGATGATGTAGAAGATGAAGGCCAGCAGCGGCAGCAGCCAGGAGACCAGCCGCAGCAGGTTGACCGCCGATTTGACCGCCCCGAGCTGGTCAGACGTGAACAGCTTGACCTCGCCGAAATCGGCCGGGACCTTCACGTTGTTGAGGAAGCCCAGCCCGGAAGCCACCAGCTTGTCTTTGATCTTCGTGAGCAGGGGGGAGAGGTCGAGGATGACCGTGTTGCCCTTGCTGGTAATAGCGGCGTCCTGCTTGCCCTCAACGATGTTGACCATGGCGGTGTGGGCCAGCCGGATGGTGTCCTGCCATATCTTATAGAACGCGGCGCTCTTCATGATCTTCAGAGAGGCGGTCTTGGCCACGGTCTCCAGCCCGCTCGAAATGGGCCCGGCGATGAACGAGAGGTCGATGCTGGGTATCTTGGCGTTGGGGGGCACGGCCTTTTTGATCGCGTCGTTGAGCTCGGTCAACCCGGACTTGATCTTCCCTTCCACGTCGTAGGTCGCGAAGAGCTTGGTGACCGCCTGGTCGCTCACCGCTTTGGCCACGGCGTCGTTCTTGACCAGCGGCGCCACGGTGTTCACGAAAGTGTTGGTGTTCAGCGTGGTGGTGGCAACCCACGTCGAGAGGGTGCCCGCCAGGGCCAGGAGGCTGGCCAGGATTATCAGGAACCATACCAGGAAGTTGCGCCAGAAGTGGTGTTTCTTGGTCTTGCCCCCCGCGGCCAGCTTCGCTTTCAGCTCTTCGTTCTCGGCCGCCAGCCTCGTCAGCTCATCCGGAGTCTGCTTGTCACCCGCGCCGCCACCGTTCCCATCCACATCCGGCTCCCTCCACTCCACCTGCGTCCCCTCACGCCCATTAAGCACTTCAACGATGATACCTTGTTTCATGTGCTGTGTCCCACCGTGCCGGGCCTGGCGATCGGAAACCACAGCAGACAGGGATGGGCCGCCGACATGAGACAGGTTATTGTTTGCCCGGATAGAAAGCAGACTTGGTGGCGGTGTGGCACGGCGAACTGGAGGATGGACATGCCGACTGATTCAGCCCCTCGCACAATCCGGAGCGCACTCTCGATGCTCCTGGTCGCGGCGCTGTTCGCGGGCGCGCTTCTAGCGCTGGGAGGCTGTGCGGCGAGCACGGTCGTCTCGGCCAACGCCGGCAAGATCCAGGGACAGGTGACGCCCAACGGGGTGGTGGCCTTCAGGGGGATACCATATGCCGCCCCGCCCGTCGGTGACCTGCGCTTCCAGCCGCCGCAGCCCGCCAAAGCGTGGAGCGGCACGCTCAAGGCGCTGAGCTACGGTAAGGCCGAGGTCCAGCCCCCCAATGCGATAGCAGGCACGGCACCGACACAGCAGTCGGAGGACTGCCTCTTCCTCAACGTCTGGGCGCCGAAGCTCGACTCCTCGCGCCGGCCAGTGATGGTCTGGATCCACGGGGGCGGCTTCAAGAACGGCGCCGGTTCAGACCCGCTCTACGACGGGGCCAATCTCGCCAGACGGGGGGACGTGGATGTAGTAACGATCAACTACAGGCTGGGCCCCTTCGGGTTCCTCTACCTGGGTGCGCTGGGCGGTTCCGCGTACGCGCAGAGCGGCAACCTCGGCCTTCTCGACCAGATCGCGGCGGTCAAGTGGGTGCGCGACAACATCGCGGCATTCGGGGGCGACCCGTCCAACGTCACTATCTTCGGAGAGTCCGCTGGCGGCATGAGCGTATGCGCGCTGCTGGGCATGCCGGGCTCCAAAGGCCTGTTCCGGCACGCGATCGCCGAGAGCGGCGCGGCAAACATGGTGCGTGACACGACCGCGGCGTCGGCCGTCACCACCAGGTTCATGACAGCCGCCGGAGTGACCGACCTCGACGGGCTTAAGGCTCTCACGGCGCCGCAGATGGTCGCGGCGGAATCGAAGATGGTGGACCCGAGCGCGCAGTCCGAGTTCGTCTTCGGGCCGGTGGTCGACGGGGTGTCGCTCCCGCAGCCGCCGCTTCAGACGATCGCGGCCGGCGGCGCCTCGGGCGTCGACCTCATGATCGGGACCAACCACGACGAGATACGCTTGTGGACGCTCGCGGTGCCTTTGCTGGCCCGGCTCCCGCTGACCGTTCTCGCGCCGCGCATACCCACTGTACAGGGGGCCATCAACGGGACCTCTCTGGCGTCGAACCCCGCCGTTGCGGCGAGCTACTCCTCGCGGATGCCCGGCGCCACGGTGGGCGACGTGAGCATGGCGGTGCTGACAGATGCCATCTTCCGCGTGCCTTCCATCCGCGTCGCCGAGGCGCAGTCCGCCAGGCGGCAAAACACCTGGATGTACATGTTCTCCTGGCCCAGCCCGACCGTCGCCGGGGCTCGGGCGTGCCACGCGATCGAGCTGCCCTTCGTCTTCGGGAACTTCAAGGGACAGGTCGCGAAGCTGGTCGGCACGCAAGCGCCGCAGGCGCTGTCGAACACGATCCAGGATGCCTGGGCCGCGTTCGCCAGGACGGGGAACCCCAACGCCTCGGGCGTGCCCTCGTGGAAGGCGTACAGCACCGGCGCCAGGGCCACCATGGTCTTCAACACCACCACGTCACAACAGGACGACCCCGACGGTCAGAACAGGATGGTCTGGAACGGCGTACCGTTCGACGGAGTGGTGCCCTCGATCTAAGCCCCTGCCGCTCCTCATTGCGGCAGCAGGAACTCCGCGGCAGCCTCCGCGACCTCGGCCGCGCACTGGGTGGTGAAGCCGTGGCCCGCGCCCTCGAACACTTTCAACCTGGCGCCCCTTATTCCGCGCGCGAGGGTGAGCGAGTTCTCGGGAGGGATCAGGACGTCAGCCAGGCCGGAGAGGACGAGCGTCGGCTGCCCGATGCACCCCAGCCTGGAGTAAGTGTTATATCGCATCACGGCCCCGATCTGCCTCTGCGCGTTCTTCCTGCTGATGGGGGCCTTCGCGACGGTCTCGGCGAAGTGGTCCACGATCTCAGGGTGCTGCGACAGCCATGGCTGCGGGAACAGTATTGGCGCGCTCTGCAGGGCCTGCTCGCGCGGGTCCGCGACCCGGGGCCGGAGCAATGCCTTCATCGCCGGCCACCTGGGGAACTTGACGTGGAAGCCGCCGCAGGAGGTGCAGCAGAGCACCAGCCGGTCCACCATCGCCGGCCAGCCCAGCGCCAGCTCCTGCGCGATCATCCCGCCCATCGAAACGCCCATGACGTGGGCGCGTTCCAGTCCCAGCTCCCTCATCAGGCCGGCGGCGTCGCACGCGAACTGCCTGATGGAAAAAGGCAAGGTGCCGTTAGAGCTTCGCCCGGCGCCGCGGTTATCGAGCAGTACC
>DAIQAV010000010.1:0-23607 GCA_036781505.1 Candidatus Anoxymicrobiaceae bacterium
CTGGTACGATGGAGGGCCACCTGGTCCAAGCATGACCTCGACTACGTTCCGAAGGGGCTCGACAACCCCAGGTTCATGAGCGCGCGCGACGCCGTGGAGATGATCCCCGACGGCGCCTGCTGCTTCTCCAACGGGATGGCCGCCAACGCGCGCTGCCAGATCTACTTCTGGGGAATCCGCGACCGCTTCGACCGCACCGGCCACCCCGAAGGCCTGACCTGGATAACCATCGGGGCCCAGGGCTCGCGAGGCAAGGTGCCCGGGACGCTCGAGGAGCTGGGTGTGCCCGGCCTGGTGACCCTCTGGATCGGCGGCCACCTGGAGACGGTCAAGACGTTCCTCAAGCTGGCCGAGGCTGGCGAGATGGAGATACACCGCATGGCGCAGGGTATGATGGCTTTCCTGCTCGAGGCGCAGATCAGGGGAGAGGACTCCATCGTCAGCAAGACAGGTGTGGGCACCCTGCTCGATCCCAGGGTGGACAACGGCACGCCCGTCGTCAAGGGCAAGGGAGAGAGCTTCACCACCGCCGAGGGCGACATGCTCCGCTACCGCCTGCCCAAGGTCGAGTACGCGATCTTCAACGCCCCCTACGCCGACGCGGAGGGCAACATCTACAAGCTCAACGCGGCGACCATCACCGAGGACATGGAGTCGTCGAAAGCAGCGATAAAGAACGGCGGCAAGGTGCTGGCCTGCGTCGCCGACGTGATACCCAAAAGCGAGAAGGACATCTTCATCCCGGCCGACATGGTCGACGCGATCGTTGTCAATCCCTACAACGAGCAGACGGGCTCCGTGCCGCAGCGGCGCTACTGGAAGATGTTCACCGAGGGCGCCGACGTGGACGTCCACGACGCGGTCGACCGGCTCAAGTTCGCCAACAGGCTCCTGGGGATAACGCCCAAGCGAGGCCCCGTCGACAACGCCATGGCCCGGATGGCGGCGAACCTCTTCACCAGGGTAGCCAGACCGGGCTCCTACGTGAACATCGGTGTGGGCCTGCCGGAGGAGGTCAGCTGCCTCATCTACGAGGGCGGACTCAGCAAGGACGTGACCTACGTGGTCGAGACCGGCATCCTGGGTGGCCTGCCGTCGATGGGCGTCTTCTTCGGCTCCTCCATCGACCCGGAGAAGATCGTACCTTCGGCGGAGACGTTCCATCTCTGCTACGAGAAGCTCGACGTCACCATACTCGGCCTGCTGCAGGCCGACTGCCAGGGCAACATCAACGTGTCAAAGCGCGGTGAAGGGCCGATCAATTACGTCGGCCCCGGCGGTTTGCCCGACCTGGCGGCGGCTGCAAAGACCGTGATCTTCGTCGGCAGCTGGATGGCGCACGCCGAGATGACCATCGATGACGGCAAGCTGAAGATCGCTAAGACCGGCAAGCCCAAGTTCGTGGCGCAGGTGGACGAGATCACTTTCAACGGGCAGGAGGCGCTCAAGGCCGGCAAGGACGTCTACTACTGCACCAACGTGGGCATCTTCCACCTCACCGAGCGCGGCATGGAGCTCGTCGAGGTCATGCCGGGCGTGGACGTCGAGACGGACATCGCGGCGGCGTGCCCGATGGAGTTCCTGCTCCCCGAATCGGGCGAGGTCGCACGGGTGCCTCACGACGTGGTGACCGGCGAGGG
This sequence comes from Candidatus Anoxymicrobiaceae bacterium, assembly GCA_036781505.1. GTDB lineage: Bacteria > Actinomycetota > Geothermincolia > Fen-727 > Anoxymicrobiaceae > FEN-680. The sequence goes on from DAIQAV010000010.1 coordinate 1,641, forward strand.
CTTCAAACTGACATGGCGGACCCCGTAAGGGATCCGCCATGCGAGCCACAGTGCCGGACGTTTCTCAGGGCGAGTAACCGATGACGTCGTGTCCGCCGGTCCACACGCCGTTGTAGTTGAAGTACATCGGGCGCTCGGCGATGATCCCCTGGTCGGAGATGACCTTCGCGCTGGCGTCCTGGTTCGCCCCGATCTTCAGCTTCACGTCTACGGTCGACCGGCTCTTCGCCTTCACCACGATCTTCTGCTCCACGTTCTGTCCGCTGGCGAGCAGGTAGGTTATCGTCACGTTGGCGTCCGTCGCGCCCGGGTTCTGCAGGCAGAGCCACTCGCTGAAGTTGTCCCTGGTCGTCCCCTCGGCGAAGTACCAGTTGGTCTTGGGCCCGGTCGCCCCGATGACGTCGTGGCCGCCGTTCCACCCGTTGCGGGTGTTGAAGTAGACCGGCCGCTCCGCGACGATCTCCTTGTCGGAGTGGACCTTGCAGGACACGTCCTGGTTGGGTCCCAGGAAGCCGTTGACGCTCACCGTGCTGCGGCTGTTGGCCTTGACCGTGATCTCCTGGTTCTTGTTCTCGCCGCTCCCGAGCATGTAGGTGATGGTCACCTTGGCCGCCGCGTTGCCCGGGTTCTGCAGGCAGAGCCACTCCTCGTAGGACCCGTCGGAGGCGTTGTCGCGGGTCGTCCCCTCGGCGAAATACCAGTCGGTCGCTGGCGACGAGGCGCCGATGACGTCGTGGCCGCCGTTCCACTTGTTCTTGTAGTTGAAGTAGATCGGCCTCTCGGCGACGATTCCCTGGTTCGACGTCACCTTGCACGACACGTCCTGGTCTGCCCCCAGGAAGTCGTTGACGCTCACTGTGCTGCGGCTGTTGGCCTTGACCGTGATCTTCTGGGTCTTGTTCTCACCGGTGCCCAGCATGTAGGTGATGGTCACTGTGGCGTCGGCCTTGTTGGGGTTCTGCAGACACAGGTACTCGTCGTAAGCTCCGTCGGTCGAGTTGCGCCTGGTGGTCCCTTCGGCGAAGTACCAGTTCTTGAGCGCGCAGCCGGCGCCCACGACGTCGTGGGCGCCGGTCCAGTTGTAGCCCTTGTCGGCCCCGTAGTTGAAGTACATGGGTCTCTCGACAATCACGCCCTTGTCGCAGGTCGCGGACACCGACACGTCCTGGTTGTCCCCGACGGTGTCTCGCACCTTCACGGTCTGACGCGACATGGCTTTGATGTGCACCTTCTGGCTGGTCGCTCCGCCGTTGTTTCCGGCCCCTCCACCGAGTGCGTAGTTGAGCAGCACGTCTATATCCGTGTTGTTGGGGTTGGCGAGGGCGAGGAACTCGTCGAAGTTCGGCCTCGTGGTCCCCTCGGCCAGATAGGCGGGCGCCGCGGGCACGGGCGGCGCGATGACCGTCCCGAGGTTCGCGGGGCTGGCGCAGGGGTAGTAGCTGATGTTGTCCCTGCTGACGTTGACCGGCGCGCCGGGGCTGTTCAGGTTGGTGACGTCGATGGACCAGACGTTGCCGTAAGACTGGGTCACCAGGTCGGTCGAGATCCTGCCCACGTCGAACACGAGCTTCCTGCTGTCGGACGACCACGAGATCTTGCCGATCGAGTCGCAGTTGAATATCGACGGCGTGCCCTGCGCCGGCCAGCTTGCCGGGGTCACACGACGGGTCCCGTAGTAGTAGTTGGCACTGTTGACGTCGCCGGCGGCAAGCGTTGTGGCGTTCGGGTCGACCACGGATATTCCATAGTAGTAGTAGCTGGTGACGCCGTAGGTCCTCTCAGACCAGGCGACGTAATAGACGATCGCCAGCTTGCTGCCGTTAGGGGACCAGGCGCACGTAACAGGCATTATGCGGTCGGTGATCATGCTTCCGGGAACCGGGCTGGTATTCATCACGGCGTAGCTGGGCACGACGCAATGCTGGCCCGACCCGTTGGGGTTGATCGTGAAGATGCCCTCGTTCTGGGCCGCGCCGATCGCCAGAGGGGGATAGGAAGTCGTGTCCCAGACGAAATCGGTGAGGCTGCCCATCATCTGAGTCTGGGCGATCTTGCCTCCGACCGGGGCGCACTGCGGGTACATCTCGCTCGCCTTCTCGAACGTCGGCCTCACCGGCCCCCAACCGTTGCCGTCCACGCCCACCTGCCAGGTGTGGGCGAGGTAAGCGATGGGGTCACCGTTCTCGTAGTTGTACTTGATGTTGCCGTTCTGGTCGCGCTGCACCAGGGTCGCCGAGTAATAGACCTTGGTCGAGTCCGAGTTGAAGGTCGGGCACTCGAACAGCCAGGAGTACTTGGGTTCGCCGTTGGCCCAGAAGCCGTACTGGCTGAGGTCCATCGTCGGTGTGAGCTGGCCGGCGTTGGTGCCGTCGAAGCTCGAGAGCCAGATCGCGGTGCTCTTGAAGACAGGGTTCTTGTCGGTGGCCTCGTACGCTATCCAGGCGCCGTTGGGGGCATAGACCGCGTCCTTGGCGTTGTAGGGGACGGTCGCGTACGGTTTGATCAGGGTCTTGTTCCCGCCCGCGTAGTCAGATGTCCACATCTCCGGCAGGTGGGCCGTCGACGCGGTGGCCGTCACCCGGTTGCAGAGGATGCGTGACGACAGCGCGTCGGCCTGTCGAGGCGCGGCGGCCGAGGTCCCTATCGCGATGGTGGGCAGCATCAAGAGCGCGAGGAGCAGGATGCCGACACGGGCGATGCCGGGCTTGAGACGTCGGTGGATGGTCATGACAAACCCCCCTACTTGTCACTACGTCAGGCGCCTGTTCTGACTTTATCGGCAGGGGGCGCCGAAATTCTTAGTGGAGCTTTGCGGCGTCGCGTCCCTTACAGGTTGATACGGCCGAAGGAGAAGCCGTCCCGGGCGGTCGCCTCGACCGCCGCCGCCAGCAACTGGGCGCTGCGCACCGGCACCTTCCGCTGCGGCTTCTCGAACGTGCTCAGTTGCACGAGCTCCAGCAGGTGGTAGACCGGCGGGGCCTGGGGGTAGACGAGCCTGAACATGTTCATCACCATGTAGCAGCCGTTGCACCAGGCGCAGGTCAAGCCCGCCCCGGTGCTCCTGGCCTGCCGCGCCCGGTGAACTCCCGTCCTCATCACGTCCGTCAGGCTGTACCGGCCCAGCGAGGCACCCAGGCCGCAGCACTCCGCGGCCACTCCCGAGGCCTCCATCTCCACTACCTCCAGGCCCAGGAGCTTCACCAGGTCGCGCACTTTTGAAACGGTGTCTTCGCCCAGGAGGGAAGCGTGGCACGGGTCCTGTATCGTGGCGGTGCCCTCGAACCACCTGAGCGGCTTGATGTGCCCGCTCGAGATCCGGCTCGACAGCCAGTCCACCAGGCCGGTGACCTCGACGTCGAAATGGACCCCCAGGGCGCGCGGCGCCAGGTTCACCATCGTGTTCTGGCAGGCCGGGCAGAACGCGATCACCTTGCGGATCCCCAGCTCGTTGAACCTGCTCGCCAGAGCGGCCGCTTTCCTGCGGGCCTCGTCGAACAGGCCGAGGCGCAGGTAGTACTCGCCGCAGCACTGCGCCGGGTCGCTGAACACTGCCAGATCGGCGAACAGGGCGGAGTCCGCTACGTACGGCGTCAGGCGCTGGTTGCATCCCAGAAAGAGGACCTCGTCCCGCTCCGGCGGCCGCGCCCAGAGCTCGAGGTTGTCCCTCTCGCGCTTGCTCAGCCACCTGTCCAGGCCGCTCCACAGGTTCGGGCCTTCCCTCTGCGGCATCGCGTTGCAGAAGACGCGAGGGATGCCCTGCGCCTGGTAGCGCTCGCCGAACCGCTCCAGAAAGAGCCCGTAGGGATGGGCACCGTTGGGACAGGCCGCGTCGCAGGACATGCACCCGGTGCAGCGCTCCAGGACCTCTCCCACCCATTCTCCGGCCGCGAGCCTGCGCATCAGGGCGGCCGCGCCATCCTGCGCCAGGCTGTCGAGTCGCGGACAGAGGGCAAGGCATCTGCCGCACTGCTCGCAGTTTTCAGCAAGGTAAAGGCCGCTCAATCGCTTTTCTCCTTTTGTTCCCCCCGAGTCTATCCGAGCAGGCACTGCTGGGGAATCTCCTCCGGGGCGCCGCTCGGCGCGGTGTCAGAGGTGGCGGTTATAATCTGCATTGACAATGCCATCCGGCTTATCGAGTATTGGCATCGCGCCGCGGTCGCGACCCGCCACGAGGGGAGAAGGGCAATACACCGATGTTGAACCGCCTGACCGGCCAGATCGCGGACATTTGCAGGGCGCCCGAGGAGCTTTTCAAGGAGAAGTGGCTGCTTGCCCCGACCCGCCGCATCGGCTACCAGTGGCTCGACTCGGTCGCGCTCTCCGGCTGCTCGCCGTTCAACTTCCACGTCAAGACTTCCAGGAGCCTGGCCCTCGAGTTGGCGACACCGGTGATGAAAGACAGAGGGCTGTCGTTGCTCGGTCCCGTCCAGAACGAGGTCCTGATCAGCAGGGTCCTCGGCGACCTGAGAAAACCGGTGGGCGACGGCTACCTCCTGGGGCTGCCGCCGGGTCCGGGCCTCAACTCGGTGCTGTCGGGCGCGATACGCGACCTGAGGCTGGCCGGGCTCGCCGCGCGCGACCTGACGCCCGACGACTTTCACGGAAAGGGGAGCTCGCGGAGCCTTGCGACCAAGGCCTGCGAACTCATCTCCATACTCGAATGCTACGAGGTGGAGCTTGCCGCGGGTGGGCTGGTGGACTACGCGGGCGCCCTGCTGCTCGCGCTCGGCGCGCTCGAGGGTCAGGATAAGGAAGACGTCCTGGTGCTGGCCCCGGAGGACCTGGCGCGCCGGCTCACGAGCCTGGAGGGCAGGCTGCTGGAAGCATTGCCCTTCGAAAAACGAATGCTGGCCGTCGATGCCCCCGGGCCGGTGGCCAGAGGCGAGACCACCGACCTCGCGCTGCTCCGATACATCAACGAGCCGGGTGACGCGCCGCCGCCTTCCGGCGACGGCACCGTCGCGGTCTTTCGCGCGGTGGGGGAGGTCAACGAGGTCCGCGAGGTCCTGCGGAGATGCGCCAGGGGCGGCATCCCCCTCGACGACGTCGAGATAGTCTGCACCGACAGTGCGACGTTTCTTCCCATCATCTACGAGATGGGCTCGCTGATGGGCGACGGTTCGCCACAGTCACGGCCTTTCAGTTTCTCCGAGGGCATACCCGTGCGATACTCCCGGCCGGCGCGCGCCCTTCTGGGCTGGCTGGAGTGGGTCAAGGACGGGGCTTACCCGCAGTGGGTGCTCGGGCGCATGATCCAGGGCGGGCTGCTTCGCATTGCAGGAGTGGACGAGGGCCGCCTGGGGTTCGCGGGGCTGGCGAGAGCGTTCCGCTCGCTTCCGGTGTACGCCACGCGCGAACGATACTTGACGGTGATCGACAAGCGCATCGGTTCGCTCTCCTCGGAGCTGGCTAGCGAGGCCTTCGAGGCAGACCACGAGGACGAGAGCGCCGAGGCTCTCCGGGCTCGCGTCGAGCACGACCTCGAGGGACTGAAGTCGCTGCGCGGCCTTTTCACCAGGCTGCTGGGCGATGGCGAGCGCAGCGTCGCGGCGGGCTCCCAGAAGCGGTTCCTCGACGAGGCCCATGCGTTTCTCGGCGCCGCCGCCCGGGCCACCGGGGAATTCGACGAGTACTGCGCCACCCTCTTCATGGAGCGCATCGAAGAGCTGGCGGGGTACCTGTCGGATGGCGACGTCGAGGGGCTGGACGTAGCGGGTTGGCTCGCGGAGATGGCTCGCGACGCCAGCGTCGGCGGCTCCGGGCCCAGGCCCGGGTGCGCCTACGTGAGCTCGCTGAAGAGCGGGGGCCATTCGGGGCGCGGCAACACCTTCATCATCGGGCTCGACGACTCGAGGTTTCCCGGCGCCGGCCTCGAGGATCCCGTACTGCTAGACAGCGAACGGGAGACGATATCGGGCTCGCGGGGTCTGGCGGTCTCACTGCCGACGGCCGCCGCGCGCCTGAGCCGCGACGTCAAGGAAGACTTCGCCGGGCTGCTGTCGCGCCTGCGCGGCAAGTTGACCCTCTCCTACTGTTCCCTCGACCTCGTCGAGGACCGCGAGATGTTCCCCTCCAGGGTGCTTCTGGCGGCGTGCAGGATAGCCTCGGGTCAGCATCAGGCGGGCTACGGGCAGATACTGAAGTGGAAGCCTCTCCTCGACCCGGCTTCCTTCGCGCCGACAGATGAGCTGGATTGTGTCGGCATTGGCGAATGGTGGCTCTGGCTCGCCGTGGCTGGTGGCCTTGTCACCGAGCGGTCAGACCTCGGTCCCTGGTTCCCGAATCTCGCCAGGGGCGCCGTCGCGGCAGCCGCGCGAAGGAGCGCCGAGTTCACAGAATACGATGGGTTGGTGCCGCGGGCGGGAGCCGACTTCCTGGCCGAGCGGCCTGTCCTGTCAGCCACCGCGCTCGAGCTCCTGGGCAGGTGCCCGATGGAATACTTCTTCAAGTACGTCCTCGGGGTGGAGGCGCCCGAGGAACACCTGGTCGACCCCTATCGCTGGCTCCCCGGCGACAAGACCGGCACCCTGCTTCACTCCGTCTTCCGCGAGTTCATGGCGGGCCTGGGGCCCGACGAACGCCCGGCATACGATCGCCACCGCGACCTCATCCAGGCGATCCTCGCGGCGAGGATAGCCGCGTACCTCGAGAGATATCCCGACCTCTCCAACCCTGGCGTCTACCAGCGTGAGGTCGAGGAGATGGAGCAGACCGCTGATGAGTTCCTGCTCGAGATGCAGCAGGCGTGCGCCACGCTGCGCCCCCTCTACTTCGAGGTCGGCATCGGGATGCCGCCGAGGAGCATTGGCGGCGAGACTCTGTGTCCCGAGCCGGTCGAGCTTCGGGTCTCGCCCGATCTGACGGTAAGGGCACGGGGCGGTCCCGACCGCATAGACGTCGAGACGACCACGGATGGCCCGCGCTACGTGATCTGGGATTACAAGACTGGCAGCAGCGCCAGATACGACGCCAGGGACCCGTTCAGGAAAGGCAGGCAGGTGCAGAGCGCGCTCTACATGCGGCTGCTGGCAGAAGTTCTTGCGGGCGCCGGCCTGGACGGCGAGGTCTCCGAGTTCATCTACTTCTTCCCCAGGCGCTCCGAGCACCGCAGGACGGTGCGGGTCGGTGCGGGTCTCCTCCCCGAGGGGCTCGAGATCATAGGCCACCTGGCCGGGATGCTTTCACAAGGCTGCTTCCCGGCAAGCGACGACAGGGGCGACCTGCGGTACGGCGACTACAAAGACGCTTTCGGCGACCTCGAGGCCACCGCGGGCTCAGTGAAACGAAAGAAAGAAGCTGAAGGCAACCAAGCGCTCGAGCATTTCAAAGGATTGAGAGGCACTGGAAGAAAAAGTGGGAGCGGCAAAGCCAAATAGCGCCCTGGGCGACCAGCAGGCAAGAGACGCCATTGCGACCCGGCTCGACGGCAACATGCTCGTGGAGGCCGCCGCCGGTACCGGCAAGACCACCATGATGGTCAAGCGGATGGTCGCGCTCCTCGGCGACGCGAGCGGTGACGGTTGCGCGAGCGCCAGGAACCTCGCGGCGGTGACCTTCACCCGCAAGGCGGCCGCCGAGCTGCGCGCCAACTTCCAGGTGGCTCTGGAGAAGGCGGTCGCGGAAGCGTCCGGCCCCCTCCAGGGCCGGCTCTCGGAGGCGCTCGAGAACATCGACCAGTGTTTCATCGGTACGATCCACTCTTTCTGCGCTCGCCTCCTGCGCGAGCGGCCGGTCGAAGCGCGGGTCGATCTCGATTTCGAGGAGATGGACCAGAACGAGGACAGGAGGGCCAGACAGGAGGCCTGGGGCCTGTTCTTCGCGCAGGCCAGATCGGCCCCCGACCAACAGCTGCTCCAGCTCGAGGCCCTGGGCGTCGACCTTGCCGACCTCAGAGATGCCTTCATGCACTTCACCGACTATCCCGACGTCGATCGGTGGCCGGTTCCCGACGCTGCCGCGATCGAGAAGCTGATGAGCCAGGCCCCGGGGCAGATACGAGACTACACCGCCTACATGAAAGACCGCGCCGGACGCGTCACCGGCGGCTACAAGACCGAGACCCTCCTCGACAGCTTCGAGCGGGTGCCCCTGATAATCGAGGAGCAGATCGGCGACCTGGATGACGCGGCGTGCCTGATCGAGGCGCTCGAGGTGTTCAAAGGCAGCAGGAAGATCGCCAAGAGCGGGTGGCCCGGCAAGGGACTCTGCGAGATGCCCGACGCCTGCGAGGCGCAGGAGGACGAGTACTGGAAGCAGTTCTGCGAGAAGGTCAGGGGCCCTCTCTACGAGGCCCGTTATCCGCTGGCGATCGACATCCTCAAGAAAGCGGCCAGGTTCTACGCCGACTTCAAGAACATGAACAGGAAGCTGAACTTCCAGGACCTGCTGATGAAAGCCGCCGACCTGCTGCGCCAGAACCCTGACGCTAGGCGCTCTCTGGCCACCAAATACACCCACCTCCTGGTTGACGAGTTCCAGGACACCGACCCTATACAGGCCGAAGTGATGTTCCTGCTCACGGCCTCCGAGCCGGCCCCCCTCAGAGACAATGATGGCACCGTCGACTGGAGGAGATGCGAGCCGCGGCCCGGCTCTCTCTTCGTGGTCGGAGACCCCAAGCAGTCCATCTACCGGTTCCGCCGCGCCGACATCAAGACCTACAACTTCGTCCGTGGCAGGCTCTGCCCTCACGACTCCGACGTGGTCAGGCTGACCTCAAACTTCAGGAGCGTCCCCGGCATCATCGACTGGGTCAATGACGTGTTTGCTCCGGACGACGACTCGCTCGACCCGATGACTCCCGATCTGCTGTTGAAGTTCCCCCGGGAGCCGTCCGACCGCTCTCCGCAGTACGTGATGCTCGAGCCGGGCAGCAGCTGGGTCGACGGCGATCTCACCGGCGTCTTCAGGCTGGCGATCCCCAAGGGCGACGGCGCCTGCGAGGCCGAAACAGTGGCGAGGGTGATCCGCCACGCGTACGACAGCCGGATGACCGTCGCCAGGACGCCCGAGCAGATCGCGGAGAGAGAGAGCGCGCTCGAGCTGAGCGAGGGGGGCGGCGAGCCGCCGGGAGAGCCGCGGCAGATCGACTACTCCGACTTTATGATCATCGCGCGCAACTCAACACACCTCGACCGGTACGCCCGGGAGCTTCAGGCCCGCGGGATCCCGCACAGGGTCACTGGCGGAAGCGCCCTCAACGAGGTCCCGGAGCTAAAGCTCCTGCACCTGCTGCTGGCCGCGGCCGCGAAGCCCGACAACCAGGTCGCGCTCCTGGCCTGCCTCAGGAGCGAGCTGTTCGGCATCAGCGACGCGCAGCTCTACTCGTTCAAGAGGGCCGGAGGCCGGTTTTCGTTCGCGTCCCAGCCGCCGTCGGGGCTGGAGCTCGAGGTCGCCAAGGCCTTCGCCGGGGCGTTCGAGACACTTGGCTCCGCGGCGCGCCTGCTGCGGACCCTGCCCACGGTCGCCGCGATCGAGCAGATAGTGTCAGACACCGGGCTAATGGCGTGGGCCGGCGCCGGTCCCGGGGGCGACGTCAACGCCGGCAGCATCGGCAAGGCTATCGAGATCCTTCGCTCGGTGCAGGCGGACAGCTGGGCCAACGTGCAGGTGGTCGACTACCTGGGCGCGCTGATCGAGCCCGCCACGGCAAAGGAAGAGAAGTACGACGGGGTCTCCGCACTCTCGCTGGAGAAGCCCGCAGTGCGGCTGATGAACCTCCATAAGGTAAAGGGCCTCCAGGCGCCGGTGGTGTTCCTCGTCGACCCCACAGGGGAAAACAATTTCAAGAAGCATCCGGTCGATCTTCACGTCGACAGGGACGAGGAAGGCGCCGGCCGCCAGCGAGACGGCATCAGGGGTTTCATCGCGCTGTCGAAGTCGAAAGGCGAATACGCCACCGAAACGATCGCCTATCCGGAAGCCTGGAAAGGCGCCGGCGGGCTCGAGAAAAAGGAAGAGACCTTCCAGGTGGCGGAGCACCTGAGGTTGCGCTACGTGGCGGCGACGAGAGCGGGTTCCGCCCTTGTCGTCTCGGTCACCACCGAGGACATCGACAACGCATCGGAGAGCGGCGGTGGGGACGGGGTCAAGCCCTCCAGAAACCCATGGAGCCACTTTGCTCGATACCTCGCGGGGCGCCCGGACGTGCGCGATGTCACAGAGTTGCTTGCGGGCGAGGATGGATCCGACGATACTGCGGCACCGCCGTCTGCTGTCAGCAACATGGGAGGCTTCGATCCAGAGGCCGCGCGCGTCAGGCTGAGCGAACGCCTCCTGGCTATGAGGAAGCATGGCTACGAGACCGCCGCGGCAAAAGAGTATGCGCTTTCCAGCGCGGCACCCGGCGTTGAGTCGGAGGAGCCGACCGCCAAGGCGCACACAGAACATCCACCGTCGGGGGAGCACGGGGTGGAGTGGGGCACCATAGTGCACAGGCTTCTCGAGCTTGCGCCATCAACAAGAGAAGAGCTCGAGAGGACCGCGCGCGACCTCCTCGTCGAGCACGACCTCGACCCGGGGCTCGCACCGCAGGCGGCCGACCTGGTCGAGTCCGTCACCGCCTCCGATCTATGGGCGCGGTCGCTTGAGAGCGCGACGAGGCTCGTCGAAGTCCCATTCGAGGTCCTCCTCCAGAAGGATGTCCCGACTATTGTCCGCGGTTCAGTCGACCTCGCCTTCAAGGAAGACGGAGGCTGGGTGCTCGTGGACTACAAGACGGATCGGGTGACCGCCGGCGGAGTCCAGCCCCTCCTTCAGAAATACTCGGCGCAGCTGCGCATGTACAGCGAAGCATGGACGCAATGCACCGGCGAGGTGGTCACCGAGACAGGCATCTACCTGGTCTCAAACGGCCTGTACTTCCCGCTCTGACGGGCTCCGGATCAGGATTATTCCACCGGTCCCTTTTGCGGGTGCACACGCGGTTACTTCACTGATACAATGAACGCGCCTTTCGATGAATGGGGAGACTCGACGGGAAACAAACCTCAGGAAGTAGAGTAATGGCTTTCGCTCTGCCTTTGGGTCAGACACAAGTGCCGACATTGTCGGGCGCGTACATTGTGTACCTCATGGTGGCCCTGGTCGTCGACCTGATTCTTGCCGTGGTGTGCGGCAAGCTGTTGCAGGAGAGCGGTCGCAGTTTCTGGCTCGGTTTCCTGCTGGGGTTCTTCTGCGGGATATTCGGGTTGCTGGTGGCCATCGCCCTCTACTTCACCAGCGATCGTCGCCAACCGCAGATGATGAAGCCCATGGAACATTACGGCTACGGCTCACCGATCCTGCCGCCGTCGTCTCCAATGGACATGGACTACGGGGGAGGCGTGTGCACCCAGTGCCAGGCCCCGATGCCCATCGGTTCCGAGTTCTGTCCCAACTGCGGGAACTATGTCGCCGCTCAACCGCAACAACCATACGCCCAGCAACCATACCCTCAACAACCATACCCGCAGCAACCCTATAGCGGGCCGCCGCAGTCCGCCCCTCCGGCTCCGACACAACCGGGCATGCCACCCCAGCCGGGAACGATGAAGGTCTGTCCTCTCTGCAACAGTAAGGTCCCCGCCTCCGCGCCCAGTTGCTCGACCTGCGGGACCGAACTGAGTGGCACCTCAACCTGGTAGTAGCCTCGCCGAACCGAACGGGTGACGCCGGAGTCATACCAACGGGCGACAGCATAATCACCCATTCCGGTTTGCTCAACTAGCCCATTCTGCCGTCCGGCCCACTCGCGCAACCGCCGACTCAATTAAGACCAGGCGAGTTGTGGGGGCGAAGCATGTTCACGGCAGACAGCACAAGGCGAATCGCGAACAAGGTCATAGATGTCGCGCTGACCGTCGTCATCGTCGCTTTCGTCATCGGGATCTGCTTCGTGGCCGTCAAGTACCTCGCCGTGTTCGCCGGGATAGCCTGCCTGGTCCTCTCGATCGCCAACCTGACGCTGCGATACATCCCGGTCCGCGCGAAGCAGACAGCGGCCTGATAGAGACGACGCCAGAGGCTCGAGCCGGGACTTGGCACCCGGCTCTTTTTCTTGCCCCGACACCGTGGCGGTTCTTCGCGTCGCCTGTTCTGTTAGAATCGTTTCAGGTGCAGCTTCCGGCAGCGACGCGACATGACGGCTCCAGGGAATGTTTAACAGAAAACGTTTCATAGTATCTTCGATCTTCACGATCTTTATTCTGGTGATCGTCACGCTGATGATAGTCGGCCTCGTTACCGGACACAGCGGCGCGTTCCTCAAGATCGTCATGGCCCTCCCCATCACCGTCATAGCCGTCGACGGCGGTGACCGCGTCCTTCGCTACTTCATCGAGGTAAAGAGGCTTCGCAGGCAACTGCAGATGCGGCAGGCGACCGGCGAGGTGCCCAGGGGCTTGAAGCCGTACCTGGAGGTCGTTGCCAGGGAGCGCGAGAGCGACGAGATGACGGAGTTCGAGCTCAAGCCGTACCGGGTCGTCGCATCCGTCTACAACATCGCAAAAGATTGGGAGCAGATACTCGAGAACCTTGCCCCCTTCAGGGACAAACTGTTCCTCATCGACGACGCTTCGCCCGACGACACCTACGAGGTGGTCAAAGCCTCCGGGGTCGAGATAATCCAGAACCCTGAGAACACCAACAAGCCCGGAGCGATCTTCTACGCGGTGCAGCACCTGCCCCCGGAGGTCGAGACCGTGCTGGTGATGGACCCGGACGTCCTGCTGCCCGACCGCCTCTCCGTCGAGCGCATGCTCTACGATTTCCAGCGTAGCGGGGCCGGTGGGGCCGCGGTGAACGTCCTCCCGGAGCGTCCGCAGAAGCACCCCAGAGCCCTCCTCTTCCAGTGCCAGGCGATCGAGTACGAGCTCGCGATGTACTGCGGAAGAGACATCCCCCACAACTACGTGTTCGTGTCGGGCGCTTTCGGCATCTACAACCGGCAGGCCCATGAAGCGGGACTCGCCCGCAGCAGCCGGAGCGTCTACGCCGAGGACTTCGAGACGACCGTCATGATACTGGAGGACGGGTGGAGGACTTACTTCGACAGCAGGGTGCTCGTGCGCACGGACGTTCCCGACAGCCTCTACAAGTTCACCATGCAGCGGATGGGGTGGTATTTCGGGCTCGCCAAGGTCGCCATCGCATCGGTATTCAAGATAAGGAAGTGCAAGGACCCGTTCCTTCGCTACCAGTTCTACTTCTACAACCTCGGCCTCACGGTATTCTTCCACCCCTTCAGGGTGGCGGCGATGTTCACCCTGCTGCTGTCGATATTCGGGTATGCGTTCGGCTGGCTCAGTCCCGCCATCGCGAGACTTCAGGTCCTACCCATCTACCTTATCGTCTTCCTGCTGCTCTTCTACCAGTTCCTCGCGCTCGACGCGTTCGTGGGTTCGCTGACGCTCGACGGAAAGGACTTCGGCGTCGTATTGTTTTACCCGATATTCATGATGTACCAGGTGTTCATTCCCATAACGATTGGGTATCTTAACTACATCACTTGGTTGCTGGTTAAACGGAAGGTGATAAGGGATCCCTATGAGCCAAAGAAAAAGAAATGAGAGCCTGAAGGAGCACGAGGCGTACTGGGACGACCGGGCCAGGAAGTTCGGCGAGAAGTCCCAGGGGTTCCCGGCCGTGTGCAGCTACGGGATGCCTGACATCTACAACGAGCACATCCACCGGCTCCAGCGCAACGTGCTGGAGTCGAACCTCGATGTCGAAACGGGCATGAAAGTCCTGGACGCCGGGTGCGGCGTCGGGCGCTGGACGATCATGTTCGCCGAGCGCGGTGCTGATGTCACCGGCGTCGACATCTCCGAGGAGATGCTGAAGGTCGCCGGCAAAAGGGCGGAAGAGGCCGGGGTTTCCGACAGGGTCACTTTCAAGCACATGCCCCTGCACGAGCTCGCCGAGACGCCGGGAACGTATGACCTGGCGGTGTGCGTGACCGTCCTGCAGCACGTCTGCGAGCAGGAAGACTGGGAGAAGAGCGTCACCAACATCCTCGATGCGGTCAAGGTGGGCGGGCGCGCGGCTCTGCTGGAGGTGGCGCCGACGCCGGAGAGCCTGGTGAAGATCCCCAGCCGGACATATTTCTACCCTCGCACGAGGGAGCAGTTCATAACTCTTGCGAACGCCGACGGCGCGCAACTCGTCTTAGAGAAAGGAATGGACCTGCTCCCATTCAAATACAACACGATGCACATGGCCCGTGAGGGCTGGGCCAAGAAGGCCATATTTTCCGGCGCCGTCCACCTCGGCGGCGCCCTCGATCCCCCACTGGCACGTACGCGGTGGGGTACCAAGAGAAGCTGGCATAGGCTTATGGTCTTTCAGAAAGACCGGGCCTGAGCTCGCGCGGGGTGGGTAGCCCCGGATGACGCAGGTGGATTTATGGATGTTACCGGTATAGAAACATGGAAGCCGGCAAGGCGAGTCCTGCTGGTGGCGGCCTGGGGAAAAGGCCGCGAGAGGAGGGATTACCTCCATCCGCCCCTGGGACTCTACAGGCTCAAGCACGCCCTGGACGACGCGGGCATCGCGAGCGAGGTATTCGATCCCAACCTCAGCGAAGACCCGCACGCGGATTTCCTGGCCGCGGTCCGGCATGCCAGGGCCGACATGGTCGGCTTCAGCACCAACCACTACTCACTGCCGTTCGACCTGTCGCTGGCACACTATCTCTACAGGAACATCGGCCCGCACATTCGCATGGTCGCGGGCGGGATAGGTTGCACCGAGAGCCATGAGCTCGCGCTCAGGTACGCGCCTCCGGGCTTCGTGGTGGTGAGAGGGGAGGGCGACCTGGTCCTTCCCGCGCTCTGCGCCGCCTCCGACCCCCGCTCGGTGGCGGGCCTCGCCTGGGTGCAGGACGGCAAGATAGTGACCACCGAGCCGCAGAAGCCCCTGTCGCGCAACCAGTTCGTAGCGGCGATCACCGGAATGGACTGGGAAGCCATACCGTTCGAGGACTACTGGAAGATCATCCTCCGATACCACGACCCCTCGATGTTGATCGAGCAGAACGTCAATACGATACGCGTGATCGTCAGCAGCTACTGCCCCAGGGGGTGCCGGTTCTGCTCCTCGACCAACATATACAGGCTGGCCGGCTTTGAGGGGAACCAGGCCGTCTTCAGGCTCACCCCTACCGAGACGCTCAACATCCTCAAGCGGCTGATCTGGGCGCACCCTGACGTGATGAACTTCTTCTTCCACGACGACGACTTCCTGTGGTCGGCGCCCTGGGTGAAGGAGCTGTGCGCGCTGATCGCTGACTGCCGTAAGGAAGGATCCATCCCGGAGTACATCACGTTCATGGCCCAGGGGTCGGTCAGGAACATACCCCAGGTCGCGCCTGAGCTCGCCAGTGCGAACTTCAAGCTGATAGGGCTGGGGGTAGAGTCTTTCTCCCCCAAGGTGCTGCGCGAGTTCAACAAGCCACAGCGGCCGAGGCACATACACGACGCGGTCGACGCGCTGCTGAAGGCGGACATCACGCCCTACGTGAACCTGATACTCTCGTCGCCCGACTCGAAGGTGGATGACCTCATCATCACCCTGAGGGAGTCGATCAAGCTGCTTCGTAAAGGGGCCTCGGTTGCCGCGTCAGTCTATACGCTGGCTTTCCCCGGCGCCGAGATAACGGCGGAGGCGGACGAGGACAGGCTGGTGACATACGAGGAGTTCCCGATCGAGGGCACCGATCTGAACATCAGGATGACCGGTAAGATCCTGCCCAGGGACACGCTTCTCCGCGCTGTGCTGGAGCGCTCGGAGATGATCCTTCAGGACCTGGACAGGGAGTTCTTCTCGGGAGAGGGCGCGTTCCGCTCGATGCTGGCGCCGCTGACGTTCCAGGCCATCACAAGGTCGCTCGAGGAGAGCGGTGTCACTGTACCTGACGACATCAGGACGGCCATGCGCGAGTACACCGTCGAGCCGAGCGGCACCGAACTGCCCTGACGTGATGGCTGAATACCGCACACGGACGCACCCCGGGACATGAGGCTCAATGCAATACAGAGTGTCACTCGTTGATCTCGAACAGAGGTACGGCGACTCGAAGACCGTCGCTGTGCTCGACGTCGATGGCGGGAAACGCCGCGCGATATTCACCGCAGTGGACCAGGACCTGTCGCGAGAGCTGGAGGAGTTCGCCGGGACGCTGGAGACGGAGGGCGTCGTCCTGCTCGCCGAATCGATGTCCAACGGCCGCGGCCACGGGCCGTTTGACATGTGGGTCACGCCTCCGACCCAGATCGAGAACCTGGACGCCATGGTGTTCCCCGACATGATGCACGCCGTCTTCGATTACAGGATAGGTGGCAAGTACGTGCGGCTCACGCCAGTCTATGGAAGCGCTTCAGCAAGATTCTAAAGAGCGCCTCGCCGCCCCGATGGTCTCATGCGCCTTCTTTATCCAGCTGCCGCGCCACCCACCAGAGATAAGTCCCCGCCACCAGGTTGAACAGCGGGGCGAACACCAGGCCAAATTTGCCGAAGAACCCGAAGCCCTCGCCGGTCGCAAGTCAGATCGGGTCGGCGGGCACCTCCTGCAGGCGAAGGATCGCAACCGCTCGCAGAGCCGTCGGGTTCTTCGTCTTGAGCGCGGCCCAGAGCTGGACCGGCACGAAGAAAGTCCAGATAGAGCCTGCCCTGCGAAGCAGGGGCGCACCTTCCTGGCTGCCCTCAGGCGCAAAGGCTTTCATGACCGTCTCCGGCGAGACGAGCGAAAGACCGCCAAGGAGAATGTCGAAGCCGACGAGACTCCAACAGATGAGCTTCGCGATCAGGACTCTGGTACCGATTGCTTCAGCTTCCATCACAATCCCCTCCTCCACATACACGTCGCTGTATCGCCCTCACAAGCGCCTCCTAATAATCTCACAGATCGCGGTTGCCGGCTCACTGCCGTGCGCGCTCCGGTGACCCGGGCTGGTGGATAGTACAAAACATCCACATTCGTGTTACCTTTGAAAGTGGTTGGGTTGCGCAGGGCCGGTGACGTCGCGTGAAACAAGGAGGACAATGATGGCGAAGGCGAAGAAAGGGCCCCAGATGAAAAGCACCGCGGATGCGATTGCTATGGCAATCGACCTGGGCGTAAAAAGGGTTCTCGACTCGATGGGCTTGGCGACCAGGGAGGACATAGCAGGCCTGGAGAAACGAGTAGAGAAGCTCGAGTCCTGGGCCGGCGCCGCGCCTGCCAGGAAGAAGCCCGGCCGCCCGCCCGGAAAGAAATCTTCGGCCAGGAAGGCTGCTTCCAAGAAAGCCGCAGGCAAGAAGCGCGCCAAGAAATCTTCCGCAAAGAAGGCTTCAGCGAAGAAGGCCTAGTCGAGCTGACCGCGGCCCTGTATAAGGTCTCAGCGGACCTTACCGGCCAGGCCACCCACCCAGGCTCCCCGCGACATCGTATGCGCTGGCGAGGAACTCGAGTATCTCAAGTCGCGGGTTTGCCGAGCGCCGCACCTCCTGGTAGGGGAGCACCCACTCGCCGAGGTCCTTGACCCAGCTGGCCGCGGCCGGCTTGATCTGGGCGCTTTCACACCCTGGTGGCTGCGGGTACATGTAGGCATAGAGCATCGGTTCGGGCGAGGCGTCGCCGCCAGGCCAGAACCCGCACGCCAGGTGCTCGGCGTCGAGGTCGTATCGCATGATGTAATTCGCGCCGGGCGGGGGCGCGGACTGCTTGCCGCTGAAGGCCAGCACGGAGAGGTCGAAGCTTCCCCACCAGAACTGCACGCTGGTCCTGCCGAAGAACCTGGAATGCCATTCCTCGAAGACGTTCGCGACCGCTGTGAGCACGCGGAAGAACCTGCGGGCGTGTTCAGGGTCGTACGTGCAGTGGTGCCTGTCCTGGTCCAGTGGCGTGGCGTCATCGACCTCCTGCGGCTTGGTCCATATCTCGACGTGGACACCGAGGTCCGAAAGAATGTTCATATACTGCTCGTAGACGTCGGCCACGCACTTCGCGGGCACCAGTGCGATCTTCCCCGACCCGCCGCCGCTGGTGTTTATCGATGGTGTCGAGGACTCTTGCCAGGCTGCCGTGGTTACCCGCGGCCGACCAGTAGACCATGCTGACCTGGGTGCCGGGGTCGTCAAGGAGGGGTTCGTAGGCGAGAGCCTCGCGATAGAGCTCCCGGGTGAAGTCCTGCCCCGACGTTTCCGCCACTTTCGAAGATGCGGCCATGAAGACGGGCTTATAGAGCGGCGAGCTCTGGGCTTCGGAGGTCCTTGCGCCGCCGGTCGTGCCGCAGCCTGCCAGCGGCATGACGAACAGCAAAGCCAGCAGGATGGCGACAATGGCGACGGCGTGAAGAGATCTGCGCATTTCAAGACTCCCTGGAGTAGTGATGAAGGTCACAGTCTCATGAATCGGCACCAGCAAGGGAGTCCTGAAGCGCAGGGCGGACAGGGGCGCGGCCTGTACGCCCCCTGCGGCGAAGACGGAAACAGGATCGGAAGGTCTGCTAGAAGTACCTTTCGCTCACGTGCTTGAGGAGGTCGCCCACCATCTCTTTGTCGTCAACGGCGAGAGCGATATCGGCCATTGAGAGCAGCCCCACGACCTGGCTGCTTTCGTCCACCACCAATGCCCGTCCGATCTTGCGCTCGGCCAGGATGTCGGCAGCCTGTTCGATCGGCGCGTTCATGTGGACTATGACCGGGTCGGTGGACATCACGTCGCGGACCTTGGTGCTCTCGGGGTCGAGATGCTGCGCGATCCCGCGCACCACCAGGTCGCGGTCGGTAACGACCCCCGCGACGCTTTTCCCGTCAAGGACCGGCAGGATGCCGACGTTCTTGTCCTGCATCTCAGCCGCCGCCTGACCGAGGTTCGCGTCGGCATCGACGGTCGCAACCGTCCTGGACATCACTTCCATTACTTGCATGGCCCCTCCTACGATGGTGATCTTGCCGGCATCCGGACGGCTCATCCGGACGGCGTCTTCTTCACCTGCGAATGCCGGACTCCTGCCGGGCTCGGACAGGAAGTCGATGGGAGGTAGTATCAGGGCAGTGCAAAAACCGAAGCGGGCTAGCGGCGTGTCCTCACTTCGTCGCCAGTCGCATTCGCGTCCTCAGCGGCGCTTTTTCTTGCGGGGCTCCGGCCGCGTGAACGAGCCCCACGCGAAGTCACCGGGAATATCTTTTCGCAGGCAGTAGGGCAGGTGCTTGCCTTCCGAGTGATAACCGTGGCACTCGATACAGAGCCCATGCCTCTGGCATTTCTTCTTCGTGCAGGGGCAGTCCGCCCTGAAGCCGGGGAGCGAGTTTAGATCGTCCACGTGACGTCACGCCTTCTGGAGTGCTACCTGAAACTGTAATCGATGCGAAGGCCGCGGAACCCGAGCATGTCCTCCAGCGACTTGCCGGTGATGGTCTTGGTTCCCGCCGACCCTACTATCTTGGCGTTCTTGACCCTTCCGCCTGGAGTGCGGTCGGAGAGGTCGACGACCTTCAGATCTCCCACGCCGAACTTGCCCTGGAACTCTCGCACCGACATCTCCTTGACCGTGATGTAGCGCGGGGACTTGGAGCAGTAGGAGTCCGGCCTGCCCCGCAGGTAAGGGATCGCCACCCCGCCCCACACGTCCTCGTTGTTGTCTGTGTGGCCGCCGCAGGAGCCGCAGTATGCCGCGATGATCGGCTGTCCGTTGTAGGTCATGATCTCACCGGCGGTCTCTTCGATGGCCTTGTTGTTGTTCGGGTAGTTCGCGATTGTCTTGTTCTCGTCGCAGGCCTGGCAGCATTCGCCGCTGGAGCAGAGATCGTATCCCTGGCCGGAGTGCTTTCCACGCGCGATGCACGAGAGAGCATAAGTGCGCGCGGCCACGTAGAGGCACTTGAGCTCCTCCATCGGCGAGCTGTTGGGCTCTTCCTGGAGGTGTTGCAGGTAATCGTGCATGCTCCAGGTCCGTATCTGCCCGTCGTGCCCCATAATCCTGACCTGTCGGCTGTCGTCGATCTTCGAGAACGTGATCCCGGTGTAGTAGTAGTTGAGTATCGTCTTGTAGCTCTGGCCGTCCTGGGCTCTGTAGAGGACCCCGTCCATGCACATGCCAACCCCGTGCGCTCGCCCGTAGCACTTGAAGACGAAAGTGGCGTCCGCGCTCGGCACGCTGGTGCCGTTGCTCAGCGCAGCGGTCGAGGCGTCTGAAGGTTGAGCTGTGGCGGCGAGGCTCTGACTGGGGGGGAGCTTCAACACGGGCGTGCTCGTCTGCTCGGAAGCGACAACCGTGGGCGTCGTCACCTTCTCGACGGGAGACTGTTCCACGTCGACCGTCTCGTTCCACTCGGCCTTCCACGGGTGCTGCGCCTTCGCTGGCCCCTTGCCGGCGGCCACCACCTGGACGCAGAGGAATATGACGCCGAGCAGAATCAGAAGGGCGGGGAAACCCCAGATGGGCAGCTTACCCCTGGTCCACTCCCAGGCTTCGCCGCCCCAGTCTCCCATAGTTGTCCATATGTCCCTGAAGAAGTACCTCAACTATCACCAGTCCCGATGCCTGTAGAGCATTTCTCACTCAATTGTTCTGCGGCCCGCCCGGCCATGACCTTCCGCACGGACACGGGTCTGCCCTGAGAAGGGCGAGGCCCATTCTCGAACGGCCACGAGTTGTTGGAAAATTATACCAAACCTGGCGGTCGTCCGGTGCCGCGCGAGCCTGTACTACTGACGCGCGCGGGCCGGTTCAGGTTTGTTTCAGCATTTGGTGACTGGTTGAGACGGCCGTCAATCCTCGGTCAGGACGGCGCGGTCGTCACAGACCATCCTGCCGGCGACACACACGTTCTGCGGCGGGTGCTCCGTTATGACCACGACGATCGACTGCTTCGGCAGCCCGTACCCACGGGCGGCGCAATCGGTCATCTCCAGGGCCATCTCGCGCTTCTTCTCATCGCTCAGGGGCGGGCCGCTGACCTCTACATTTGGCATCGCTCCTCCTTTCGTCACGGACATCTTCTTCACAGGAGCGCGAAATCCCCTTGCCTTACTTCAAAGAAGCGCCTGACTGGGAGCCGAACAGGTAGTCGCGGTATCTCGAAAGCTTGGCCGCCGCGTACACGGCCCGCTCCGGGGTCGGCGTGGTGAGGATGCCGTGCATCTCCAGCCGGCTGGAAGTGCTCTTCTGCTGTTCGCTCATCGCCACCGCGATTATGGGTTTGCCGGTCTCCGCTATCAGGTTTTCGAGGTGGCTGATCAACGCGGAGTCCGTCCATTCCCATGCCTCCGCCGGGTTTATCCCGGCCGAGCCCTCGGGTTTCGCCTCGTTCCTGCTGGAGACAGACCTGGAGAAGCCCTTCCAGAAAGACAGGAGAAAAGCGGGCAGCCTTCGTATGTTGTGAGTAAGCATCCGGTACAGCGGGCGGACGACAGTGTAGACAAGGTTATGCATAAAGAACTGTTTGCCGAGCATCGCGCCCATGAGTATCACTATGTCCACCGATTCGCTGCGCGTTACCGCGTCGATGGCCCTGAAGTGGTTTGCTCGCCTGAGGCCGCCTACCAGGTCGACAGGGTTTCCGTGACTCCAGAACTGCGGCAGGAAAGTGTCGAGCTCGTCGAGGAGGCCCTGGGGCAGGGTTGCCAGCTCGACACCTTCGCGGTCGCAGGCGTCGGCCGCGACCACGCCCCAGCCGCCACCCATGGTCACGATCGCCACCTTCCCGCCGCGTGGCACAGGCAGCGAGGAGAAAGCCGTGACGAGGTCGATGAACTCCTCGGAGGTGTCGGCCGTCACGATGCCCGCCTGCTCGAATAGGCCTTCGAACAGCTCGTTCTCGCCGGCGAGAGACCCAGAGTGTGAAAGCGCAGCTCGGCTCCCCTGCTCGCCACGCCCACCCTTGAGCACTATGACCGGCTTGCTGCGGGTGACCCTGCGAGCGACCTCGAGGAAACGCCTGCCGTCCTCCAGGCCTTCCATGTAGAGCGCGATCGCCTCGGTCTCGGGGTCCGACCCCAGGTACT
>DAIQAV010000011.1:0-23349 GCA_036781505.1 Candidatus Anoxymicrobiaceae bacterium
TCCCAGGAGCGGGCGCGGTTCTGCTTGAGCATCGCGTTCAGCGAGTCGAGGGACGTGTCCTGGCTCACCCACTTGAGCGCCAGGCATTTGTCGCCCTTGCGCTTGATGATCGGGCCGTGCCTGGTCACCAGTATCCGCAGCGCGCGGTCCTTGCCGAAGCGCACCTTCACGTGCTCGTGTATGACCTCGGGCTCGGTCCATTCGCCGTCGCAGAGGTAGCGGTCAGAGGTGTCCGACTCGAAGGTCTCGACGTAGAGGTCCTGGGTGTCCGGGCAGAGGCTGGTGGCCGACCAGCCGCAGTAGCCGTTGTGCCCGTGCGGTATGACCGGCAGGCCCGGGAAGCCCGCGCCGATGATGTCGTTGCCGGGCGACTTCATGTGGCACATGTACAGCATCCCCGGAGCGTTGTGCTGGATGTGCGGGTCGCCGCAGAGGATCGGCTTGCCGGTGGTGGTTCGCTTGCCGGCCAGCGCCCAGTTGTTGGAGCCGGAGACCGATATCGGGACTCCGCCGAGGTGCGGGACCCAGTGCCCGCCGGCCGGCTCGACGTCGAAGCCCCAGTCAATCTCTTCTCCGGGCTCGAGCCCCTCTGCCGCCGGGCCGGGTCCATCGACCTTGACCGGCGGGTTATTGTAAGGCGCGGTTTCGGGCAGGAGCTCGAGCGCCCGCTCGCGGCCAAGGGCCCTGATGAGTTTCTCGCGCATCAGGTCGGCGAGCCAGAACGAGTCGAGGAGCCAGGTGGTCAGCTCGCCCAGCGCGATGCAGTCTCCCAAAGTCCACGGCTCGGGCCTGCCCTTGAGGAACATGAACTCGAACGGGAGGCGGGAGGCGCGCCTATCGAGGTAAGAGTTGACGCCGTCGCAGTAGGCGCTAAGAGCTTCGCGGGATTCCGGGTCGAGGTTGGCCGCGACTTCGTCTCCGATGCGTGACAGGCCGATCGTCCTCATGAAGCGGTCCATCTCGACGCCCATGGTGCCGACAACCTCGGCAAGGGTCCCCCTGGCAAGCCGCAGCATGGTCTGCATCTGGACCATGCGGTCCTGCGCCATCACGAATCCCAGCGCCCGGAACGCGTCGAGCTCGCTCTGCGCGGTGATGTGGGGGATGCCGGCGCGGTCGAAGATGACCTCTACCGGCGAATCCAGGCAAGGGATGGAGAGCTCGCCGCCGGTAGTTGGAAGCGAGAGCTTGAGCCGCGCCGCGATGTAGGCGGCTCCACCGAGCTTCGCCGCGAGCAGCCCGAGAAGAAAGCACTTTGTCGTCTTACGCATATGCCGACCTCACTGTTTCGCGCGTGCCCTCGGGCCACGGGCCCGGGAGCGTTCAGTCCACCGAGGATGATAACACAGGCGCGGGCGGCCGCATGGGGCGAGCGGTGCATCTTATACGCGCCGGCGGCTTGTGTTAGTTTAGTCTCTGGAGTAGTTGGACAGGCTGTCTCACGGGGGCGTGGCTTGGGCAAGATAAGCGGTTCGAAAAAGACCATCCTGATCGCGCTGGCTGTCTTTGCCGCGCTGGTTCTCTTCCCGCCGCTCGCCCTGGTCCTGGCGTTCCTGCTGCTGGTCAGGACTCTCGAGGACGGGCGCCCGCAGCCGGTGACAGAGCCGGTCGCGTGGGGCGCCTGCAAGGTCGAGCCCGTGGAGCTGACCGCCGGCGGTGAGCCGCTGCCGGTAACCGTGACCTACACGGTGGGGAAGGGCGGCTTGAAGGAGGGCGGTGTCATCCGCCTCTGTCCGGGCAAGGTCCTGCGACTTGGTCCGGACGCCTGGCAGATCAGGATGCAGTGGGGAAACGGCTGGGGCCGGCTGCAGCACAAGGACCCCTCGCGCAACAACTACGTCGAGGTGCGCGCGCCCTCCGCGGACGTGGTCATCTCGGTGTCGATGATGGAAAAGGCGATGGACCGCACCCAGCTGATGTGGCTCAAGCGCAAGCTGATGCAGAAGCTCGGCCGCGACCTGGAGCGCATGGACCCCCGCGACGCGTTCATGGCCAACCTGAAGATCACCGCGCGCCTCGTGCAGGGCTCGCTCGCGGAAGGGGACCCTGTCGAGTTCGTGCTCGGCGCCGGCTCGGGCCTGCGCCCCCCGGCCGGGATCATCACCACCGACCTCGCCTGCGAGGTCGACCGCCGCGGGACAGGCGACTTCGAGCTCGACGCGTCGTTGGGGCAGATCGATGCCGTGGGCGGCGCGCCCGCGGTTCTCGAGGTGATCGCGCCGACGCTGGTGGCGCCGTCCGAGAGATTCCGCGTGCTGGTCAGGTGCGTCGATGCGCGCGGGCTTCTGTCGCCCGCCCTCGCAGGCCGGCTCGACATCTCCTACGAGGGAGCGGTCGGCGGCCCGGGCAGCGTCATCATGACCGAGAGCGGCAGGGGGACTGCCTGGTTCGCGGCCGGAGCGGCCGGCCACGGCCTGGGCCGGATACGCGTGTCGGCGGCGGGTCGCGGGGTCGAGGGTGTGAGCAACCCGGTGGTCTGCAGGAACGCGGGCTACCGTCTGCTGTGGGGAGACTTGCACACGCATTCGATAGTCTCCGACGGCACCCAGGAGCCCGGCTATCTCTACCACCGCGCGCGCGACCTGCTCGGCTGGGACTACACCGCCATCTCGGACCACGACACCTGGAGCTTCGGCGAAGAGAGGGCGCGCACGGAGCAGGAGTTCGAGCTGATGATGCGCGCCGCGGACGACCACTACCACCCGGGCCAGTTCGTCACCATGAGGACGTACGAGTGGACCAACCACCGCCAGGGCCACCGCAACGTCCTGTTCGGCCCCGGCCAGAGCCCGGTGTTCCTGCCGCACACCGACGAGCGGTACTCGACGCCCGGCGCATTGCTCGCGGCGCTTGCCGGGCGCGACGCGATGGTGATCCCGCACCACCCGGCATGGAAGCTGCACGCCGGAGAGATGCGCTTCGACTTCGGGCCGCGAGACTCGTCCGAGGGCGAGGGGGCCTCCCTGCAGAGGCTGGTCGAGGTCTACTCGCGGCACGGCAACTCGGAGTTCTACGGATGTCCCCGGCCGATCTCCCACGCGGGCATGATGGAGGGCGCCAAGGGCGCGTTGGTCCGCGCGGTGCTGGGCAAGGAGTACGCGGGGCCCAACTCGGGAAGCTACGTGCGGGACGCGCTTGCCTCGGGCTGCAGGCTCGGGCTGATAGCGGGAAGCGATGAGCACATCTCGGCGGGCGACCCCCGGCGCGCGCCGACCCAGCTGTACAGCGGCGGAATCACCGGCCTGTTCGCCGGCTCGCACACCCGCGAGGCCGCCTGGCGCGCGATGTGGAAGCGCCGGGTCTGCGGCACGACAGGTCCCAGGATGCTGATCGAGTTCTGGGTCAACGGCGCCCACCAGGGCTCGGAGATCTCCTCGGGAAGCGCATCCGTGACGGGCCACGTGATCGGGACCGCCGGGCTCGAGCTGGTCGAGCTGGTGAAGTTCGACTCCAGCGGTTACCGGGCCGTGTGGCAGGAGGGCGGCACCGGGCCGGAAGTGGTCATCGACTGGACCGACCCGCGCCTCCGCGAGTCCTGCTTCTACTACCTGCGCGTGATCCAGGATGACGGGCACATGGGCTGGGCCGGTCCCACCTGGGTCGCGGTGGAAAAGTAAAAAGGGCCCCGCGACGCGAGGCCCTTTTCATCTCTGGATCCTACTGCTTCAGGTCCGAGGGCATTCCCGGCGTGTTGCTCACGTCGGCGCCGTAGGCCTTGACCACCCACTGGCCGTTCTCCTTGTGGAGCACGATGCGGGCGTCGGGAATCTGCGCTTGCGCGGGCCAGTCCGCGTTAAACAGCTCCCAGGTCGGGTCGGTCGCGCTCTGCTTGATGAACGAGACCGTGACCGCGCTGGTATCGGTGCCCTTGCTCTTCAGGTAGTCGAGTATCGTCTGGATCTCGGACTTGACCGGCGGCGCGGGCGGGGGTAGCTGTATCTGGAGGTCGCTGGGCGCGCCATCCGCCTTGAGCTGGGCGGGGGCCAGGGTGGCGCCGGCGTCCACGACCGTCCAGTTGCCGCTCACTTTCTTGAGCAGGAAGTATGTGGTGGTGCCGTTGGCGGTGCCACCGGAGTCGATCTTCCAGTTGGGGTCGACGCTGCTCAGCTTGACCACGCTGTAGGTCCAGCCGGTGGTGCGGACACCCTTCTTCTTCTCGAACGCCTGCATCGCCTGGATCGGCGTGACGTTCTCGACCTGCCCGGGCTGGCGGTCGGGTTGCTTGCTCGCTATAACCAGGAAGCTGAGCTCGTTGCTCTCGCCCGCCCCCGTGAGGATCGATATCGGCTGCACTGTTGCCGTGAGGCCCGTCGGCACCTTCGCGACCACGAGCACGTCCGACCACGATACGACGTCCGCGACCTTAACCCCGATGTGCACGACGCTGTTGCCCTGGGCGCTCCCGAAGTTAGAGCCGACTACGTTGACGTTTGTACCAACGACCCCTGACGACGGGTCGAGGTTGGTGATCTGCGCCTTCTTGCCCGAGCCCCCACAGCCCGCGCCCAGGGTGATGGCGAGCGTCGCCGCCATCAGCAGCGCCAGCAGGACGGGCAGCATCTTGAACTTTCTCATGTGTCCCTCCTGAAGAACGTTTATGAGCCCATACGGGATAGTTGGTCTGCTGACGGAGGCGAAAAACCTTGCACCAGGCACCGCGTTCTCAGCGGCCCATGGTATCGTGACCGCCGGTCCAGACTCCCGCGTAGCAGAAATACATCGGCCGTTCGACCACTATCGGCGCGTTGTTCGTGCAGGTGACCTGCAGGGCGAAGTCGTGCGCGGCGTCGTCGGCCGTCCCCAGGAAATCGTTGGCCGAGACGGTGGAGCGGCTTCCACGGGCAACCGTGAGGGCCTGCTCGGCGGTGGTGCCGTTGCCTCTCATATAACGCACCTTGACCTCGGCCGCCTTGTCCGAGGTGTTCTGCACGCAGATGTAGGTGACGAACCCGGGCCGCGCGGTCCCTTCCGCGAAGGACCAGTCCGGCTTGGGGTAAGGGGTGCCCATCGTGTCGTCTCCGCCCGTCCAGCCGCTCCCGTACGAGAAATACATCGGGCGCTCGGCTACGATCGGCGTCCTGTTCGTCGAGCTGATCCTGCACGAGAAGTCCTTGCCCGCCCCCACGTCGCGCGACGCGTCGATGGTCATGCGCGAGCGGGGCGCGATCGTGTACTTCGCGTCCTGGTTGAAGCCATCGGTGTGCATGTAGGTGACCGTGACGCTGGCGCTGTTGTCGGACGGGTTCGCCAGGCAGAAGTAGGTGGCGAACCTGGAGCGCGTAGTGCCTTCCGCGAAGTACCAGTCGGTCTTGGGGTAGGGCGCGCCCATGGCGTCGTGACCGCCCGTCCAGCCCGGCTGGCCGGCGGGCGAGCTGGCCTGGTAGTCGAAGTACATCGGCCGCTCAGCCACGATGCCCACACCGTTGGAGGAGGACACCTTGCAGGAGAAGTCCTTGTCGGCGCCGATGTCCGACGACGCGTCGATGGTCTGCCGGGCGTGCGGCGGCACGAAGTGGAGGGAGTCCTTGCTCTCGCCGGACTCGAGGTAGTAGGAGACCGTCACGGCCGCCTGCGAGTCGGACGGATTCGCGACGCACAGGTAGGTGACGAAGTCCTTGCGGGTGGTGCCCTCGGCGAAGTACCAGTCGGCCTTGGGCTCAGTTGCGCCCATCGTGTCATGTCCGCCGGTCCAGCCGCTCCCGTAGGAGAAATACATCGGCCGCTCGGCGATTATGCCGACCCCGTTCATCGAGGCCACTCGGCAGGAGAAGTCCTTGCCGGCGCCCACGTCGGCGGAGGCGACGACCGTGGTGCGCGCGTGCGGCGCGACACTGTGCGCCTTCTCTACGGTCCGGCCGTCTTCCAGCAGGTAGGTGAGCGTCACGTCGGCGAGCGAGTCCGACGGGTTCGCCAGGCAGAAGTAAGTGACGAAGCCCGGCCGCGTGGTCCCCTCGGCAAAGTACCATACCAGCGCGGCCGCCTCGGTGCTCTCGACGGTGACCCCCGTGTAATAGTGCTTGAGTATGTCCTGGTAGTCCCAGCCGGCCTGGGCCAGGACCTGAGCGCCCTCCTGGCACATGCCCACGCCGTGCCCATCCATTGTGGTATGGCCGCAAGGGCATGGGACGGCTCGGCAGTAGGGCACGTACGAGCCCCAGACGTCCTCGGAGTCTTTGGTGTGCCCGTTACAGTGAGCGAAGTAATAGGCCTGTATGACCTCGCTCTGGTAGAGAGCCGCGACCTTGTGAGTGGCCTCGACGGCGAGATCGGTGCGCGGGTCGTGCGCGCTGGTCCAGACCTGCGATCTGGTGGTGGTGTCGACGTCGGCGTTGGGATAGTTGTGGGCGGTAGCCGCGTAGCAACGCGCCGCGACGGCCTGCGCCTCGAGCGCGTCCATGTTCCACGACGGGTCGGCCTCGGCCGGGACGACGCCTTTGAGGTACTCGTCCATGTCCATCGTGACCACCGAGCCGCCCGGCATCAGCACCCTAACGGTGTCGGGGGTCGTCGAGACGCCCGAGGCGGCAAAAGCGGGAGCCCGGACGGCCGCGATCGCGCCCGAGATTCCGGCGGGAAAGATGACCACGGCGACCAGCGCCGCGACCGCTGCCGCAGAGATCATCAGGTCTCTTGTCCTCGAACGCTGACTCATTCTTCTTCCCTTTATGGCGGCTGCTCCTCCTCGGCTCGTCTCTGCTGGACCGCCGAGGCGAAAAATGGGACGGGAAGTACCTGGTACGCTCTGTCCCTTTTGGACGTTATACGCCCGCAATAGTATTCAATGCCCAAACCAAAAGAGCCCTTTTTCAGGGCTCAGTTGCTTTTAGTGTTTTGGCGGGCTCGCCTCGGCGCCGGGCTAGTCCTCTATGGACTCCTCCCCCGGCTTTGCGAACATCGGCGGCCTGTAGGTCGCGTAGCGCAGCTTGGATACCACCGCGCCCGCGCTGCGGGTGAAGACGTTGGGGTTTATGCACTCGACGTAGCGAGGCAGGATGCGCTCGTTCTTGTTGATCATGTCGGCGACCTTCTGGGGGTCCATGTATTTCATGACGTCGCCCATGAACATCAGGGACTCGTTCATCGAATCGGCGATCGCTTTGGCGTCGAGGTGGGCCATGACCTGTACCATGAACCCGGCGTTCTCGTTGATGGCGTCGGCGATCGCGTGGGGGTCCATGCCCTCCATGACTCCGGCAATCAGCTCCTTGTTGCTGCCCATCTTGCCACCAAGCCTGCCCAAGCTTCTCATGAGAGACACTTCGCAACCCCCTTCCGATCGGCGATAACCGGCCGCGATTCGTACCGGGATATCGGCGGTAGGTATTTTTTATAACCTATCAGAACTGGCGGGTCAAATGTTTGTATCCGTTTTGCGCGGTCCCGGAAAAGCGAGAGCAGCGGGAGGAGGTGTTCCCGCTGCTCTCATGGAGGCCGGGTGGTCCAGCTGGGGTACCCGACCGCTGCCAGTCCTTGCTTCGCTACGGACTCTGTCCCGGAGCGGGAGCAAGTTGGGGAGCCGAAGGCGTTGTCTGGGGGACCTGCGGCTGGCCCTGCTGCCCCTGGTTTCCGGGGGCGTAGCGGAAGCGTGGCATTCCTTGGTTACCTTGGTTTTCCTGATTGCCGAAGAACCTCTTGTTCATCATCTGATTGCCGTGCCTGCAGCCTTGCCCGTCGCACACGGCGAGAGAAATAGTCGCCGCTAGCAGCAGCAATGCCACGACTGACACTGCGATCAGCGCGAAGAGCATCCAGTCCTTCTTCTTCAGTGGCCTGTTGTAGTAAGGCTCCGCGGGCGCGGGGGGAACCGGGGGGATGACCGTCGTCGTCGCTTCCGCTTTCACCCCTTCGGTTGCTTCAGGCTCAGTTTTCTCGGTGGGCTTCGCCGGAGTTTCCGGCGGCCCGCCTGTCGGTGTCTCTTCCATACACAACCTCCCCGTCTGAAAACACTAGACGCGATAAGTGCGTTCTACATCTCGGAGTCTAGGCCTCCAACCTGAGAAAATGCTGAAAATCAGATACGGGCGAAAATAATCCGTGAGCGGTCCCTGCTCTGCCTTACCGCTCAACTTTCGCCTGCCGCGGTTCGATGTGATTAGGGAGCGGGAGAAAGAGAAAGGCCGCCCGCAGCGTCTGAGAAAGCGGGCGACGCGACAGGAGGAAAGATGCGACAAACTAGGCCTGGAGCGGCGGCATTGGCGGTCGCGATGCTCGCGGCTCTTGCCCTGGCTCAGGTGCTTACAGTCTTTTCCGGGCCGGCCATTGCCGCGGACAGCCCCTACAGGCCCGCGAGCCCCGTGAAGCTCGTCTTCGTGCACCACTCCTCCGGCCAGAACTGGCTGGCGGACCTGGGAGGCGACGAGCACTCGGGCGGTCTGGGCATAGCTCTTCGGGACAACAACTACTTCGTGAGCGACACCAACTACGGATGGGGGCCCGCCGACGCGGACCTGGGAGGCACTATCGGCGACCACACCTACAGTGGTTCCTGGTACAACTGGTTCAGGGGGCCGACCAGCGGAACGTACCTCTCGGCGCTCTACTCCGAGAGCGGGCAGAACTGCTCCTACTCGCGGATGGGCGCGGACCCGGGAGGCGAGAACACCGTGATCGTGTTCAAGTCCTGCTTCCCGAACTCGGGGCTCGGCGGCGGCCCGTCGGACCCCGTTCCGGCCATCGGAGCAAACCCGCTGCGGGGAAGCGACACCACCGACCCGGGCACCCTTACCGTAGCCAACGCCAAGGGCATCTACATCGACCTGCTCAACTACTTCCGCGCCAAGCCGGACAAGCTCTTCGTGGTGATCACGGCGCCGCCGCTGAGCGACGGGACCTACGGGGCGAACGCCCGGGCCTTCAACAACTGGCTGGTCAACGACTGGCTGACAGGCTACCCCAACAAGAACGTGTTCGTCTGGGACTACTACAACGTGCTCACCAGCAAGGGCACCGGACCCAACGACCTCGGGAGCGCGGACGGGAACCACCACCGCTGGCGGAACAACGCGGTCCAGCACCAGGTCGCCTACGGCGGCAACGTCACGGCCTACCCCTCGGGTGACGACCACCCGAACACGCAGGGCAACCAGAAGGCGACCGCCGAGTTCGTGCCCCTCCTTAACGTCGCCTACAACAGGTTCAAGGGCAGCGCTCCGGCGCCGAACCCGCCGGTGCCGCCGCCCGCGCAGTGGAAGTCCCACTTCTACTTTGCCGAAGGCTACACGGGAGATAACTTCCAGGAGTACGCCTGCCTGGAGAATCCCAACACGACGGCGGCCCCCGCCTGGGTGACCTGCACCTACGCCGACGGCACCAGCAAGATGCAGTACTTCTCCCTCAACCCGACCAGCAGGCTGACCGTTGACATCAACCAGCTGGCCGGCGCCGGCAAAGAGCTGAGCATGCGGATCGTCTCCACCAGCGCCAACGTGGTGGCCGAGCGCCCTATGTACTACGACTACCTGGGCAAATGGAGCGGGGGACACGACGTGATCGGCGCCACGGCCCCGGCGCAGGATTGGTACTTCGCCGAGGGCACGACCCTGCCCGGCTTCGATGAGTACCTCACCGTGCTCAACCCCCAGACGGCCGCCGCGCACCTGACCTTCCGTTACCTGGTCGAGGGCGCCGGCGAGACCGACAGGACGGCGACGGTCAACGCGAGCTCTCGCGCCACGTTCAAGGCGGTCGACCAGGTCGGCGCCAACAAGAACGTCAGCCTGTGCGTGCACTCCGACGTGCCGATCGTCGCCGAGCGCCCCACGTACTTCACCTACTCGGGGCTGGGCGACCACGGGTGGACCGGCGGGCACGACGTGGTCGGCGCCAGCGCGCCGGTGAGGGAGGCGAGCTTCGCCGAGGGGACGACCCGGAGCGGCTTCGAGGAGTGGCTCTGCGTCCAGAACCCCGCGACGTCGGCGATCAAGGTCGATGCCACCTATTACATGGGACCGGGACAGGGGGCGCCGCTGAAGAAGACTTACTCGGTGCCGGCCCGCGAGCGACTGACCGTCTCCGTGAACCGCGAGGTCGGCCCGGACAAGGACGTATCGGTCAAGCTGACGTCGGCTGGCGGCTTCGTGGCCGAGAGGCCGATGTACTTCGACTACCACGGCGCCTGGGACGGCGGGCACGACGTGATCGGGGCACAGCCCGCGGCTGGAGCGCTCTTCGCCGAGGGCTACACCGGAGACAACTTCGCCGAATGGCTCTGCCTCCAGAACTCCGGGGCGAAGGCCGCCCACGTGACCGTCACCTACTACCCCGAGGGGGGGCGCCGATAGCGAAGCAGCATGTCGTGGGGGCCAACTCGCGGTATACCATCGACGTGAACGGCGACGCCGGGGGAGGCCTGTCCATCTCGGCGAAGGTGACCTCCGACGTCCCGGTCATGGTAGAGCGGCCGATGTACTTCGACTTCCAGGGGAAGTGGACCGGTGGGCACGACGTGGCCGGGTACACGCAGTAGCGCAAAACATGCAACAAAAGGGGTCAGACCCTTTGTGTTGCGTTTTGATATCATGGCCGCATGACGAGCAAAGGCGGAGATTCCGGCTACATGCGGACCTGGGTGGACCACCCGGACAACCCACTTATAGAGCCTCCGCGCCCCGAGTTCCTGCTCGGTGACCCGGCGGTCGTCCTGCCCGCGGACAGCCCGGACGGAACATGGCACCTGTTTGCCAACACGCTCCTCGGAATACAGCACTACATCTCGGGCGGCGGCATAGCCTGGGAGAGGCAGCCGAAGATCGGCGGAGGCTTCAGGCCGTTCGTCATCAAGGACGGCGATCTCTTCCACATGTTCTACGAGCAATTCAGCGTGCCGCAGCTGCGGTCACACGTCGCGGCGCGCTCCTCGTCTGACCTATGGAGGTGGAGCAAGCCCTCCAAGGTGCTGGCGCCGTCGCTGCCCTGGGAAGTCAACCGGGTGACCCGCAACGCCGGCAACCCCTGCGTGGTCCGCACCGGCGACGGCTACCGGATGTATTACAGCGCCAACGTCGTGTTTCACCGCGACCTGGGGTTCTGCGAGCCCAGGCATATCGGGGTGGCCAGCGCCGGCGACATCTCGGGCCCCTACCGGAAGAGCCCCGAGCCCATGATCCCGATGGACGAGTCCGACCCCTGGCGCAACCGGGGGGCGGGCGCGATCAAGGTCGTCTACGACGAGGCGAAGCGCCTCTACTACGGTTTCAACAACGGCATCTACCTCGATGAGGAAGGCCGCACCCGCTCGGCGATCATGTTGATGTCATCGCCCGACGGTCTGGCCTGGGAGCAGGTCTACGACCTGCCGATCGTCGGCCCTGGCGGAGACGGCTGGAAGAGGGCGCTGGTCTACCAGCTGGACGTGGCCAGGATCGGCGACGAGATGTGGATGTACTACAACGCTCGGAGCGGCTGGCGCGTGGGGCGCGAGCGCATCGGGCTGGCCACCTGCAGACTCGATTGAACGGAGCTTGCGGTCACCTGCAGCCGCAGGAAGAAGCCCCCGGCTGCCTGCAGGGGCAGGCCTCGGTGGATGGGCATGTGCCGGGGCAGCCCGCCGGACCGGCCACCTTGGTCGTTACTCCCTCCGCCTTGGACCTGCTGCTCGTGGTGAACACCAGCACCAGGATCAACGCCAGGAGGATCAGCAGTATCAGCGCGAAGACGATTATCGCCCGCGGCGTGAAGATCTTCTTCTGCTCCGGCATGCTCCTGGGGGGCTGGTAGGGCGGCTCCTGCGAAGGTATGGGCTCGGGCACTTTCATCCAGGAGATGTCCTTGCCACAGTTCGAGCACCTGTCGGCGTCGGCCTCGTTCTTGGTCCCGCAGTACGGGCAGAACTTGTGAGGCACCCTGGTCTTGCGGTATAGCTGCTCGGCCTCTTTGGAAAGCCTGGGGCCTTCGTCCTCGGGCATCACTTCTCCTGACTTTTCTTTTAGTCTACAACAAACGCGCCGGCCGGAATGTGCCGGTGAGACGCCCGCGAGCTCCGCCTCATCCCATCTCAACCCGCACGCGATGGACCTCTCCGTCGCTGTGGGGGACCACCACGTCCCCCTCGATCACCTCGCCGTCGACCAGGATGCGCTTCACGCCCTTGCTGATCCCCTTGGGCTTGTCTATCTCTATCTCGTAGATCGAGCCTCTGAACCAGCGCCTGGCGGTGATGGCCTCCCACTCGGTGGGAAGGCAGGGGTCCATCTGAAGGCCGTGGTAGGTCGGCCGGATGCCGAGGATGTACGACCAGAAGACGTGCCACTGCCAGGCCGCCCCGCCGGTGAACCACGAGTGCGAGCCCTCGCCAAAGTACTCGGACTCCGGGCCGATGATGTACTCCGCGTACACGTAGGGCTCCGACTGGTAGAGGTCGCCGTCTTCTAACGAGCGGACGTTGGGCAGCACCTGGCGGTACGACTCCATGGCGGTGTCTCCATCGCCCGCGAGGGCCCAACCCATCGTCGCCCAGGCCGTCGCGTGCAGGAACACCGCCGCGTTCTCTTTGGTACCGACGGCGAAGCGGGTGATGATGCCTATCCCCGGGTCCGGCTCCTTCCACCCCGGCAGGAAGAGCGCGCACCCCTTGCCCGTCAGGAGCTTCTCTTTGGTCGCCTGCATCGCCTGCTTCACTCGCGCCGGATCGAGCCCCGCTATAGCCGCCCAGCTCTGGGCGTTCGCGAAGATCTCGGCCACGCGGTTGCCCTTGCCGCCCAGTACCTCGCCCTCGTCGTTGGTGCCGCGGATGTACCACTCGCCGTCCCAGGTGTGATTCTCCAGCGCGGCCTTGAGCGACCTGGCGACGTTGCCGACGCTCTTGACCCCTGGCACCCCCCTGACCAGCGAGGCGAGCTCGAGGTACTCGTTGCACAGGTACAGCAACTGCTCCGAGGCCATCGTCGACTCGCCGCGGCCGTCGCGCCCCGCGTAATTGATGGCGTCGTTCCAGTCGCCCTTCTCGATCAGGACCAGGTCCCGCGGGCTGCGCCTGCCCCAGACGTTCTCGATGATCCGGTAGATCAGCTCCGCGAGCGTCATGTCCACGCCGTCCAAGGTCGTGACGATGTCGTCGACCAGGTCCAGGTTCCCGCTCTCCTTGAGGAAGTAGAAGATGGAGATCGGCAGCCACATGGCCACGTCGATGTTGCCCGGTATCCCCGAGGGGAGGTGCAGGTCGCGTATGTATCCCTGGTCCACGCTGCCGTCGGAGCGAACGAGGCCGATGTGCATCTGGATGCGCTCCCAGGCGTCGTCAGTGAACCGCGGAAGCGCGCCCAGTATGCACTGCGCCGAGTCGCGGTAGCCCCATGTCTCGTTGCCGCTGCAGATGAAGTACGAGCCGTCCGACCGGTACCACCAGAAGTTGACACGTGACTGGTACTTGTTCCAGATATTGAGGAAGTGGTTGACGTGGTTGTCGGGCGTGAAGACCGTGTCGCCGTAGGCTATGTCCAGCCAGTACTGGTTTGTGGCCTCGAACCGCTCCTCGTACACCTCGGGCCTGATGTGGTAGGAGATGAGGTCGAAGTCCTCCTCGCGCTGCATGACCCCCATGGCCATGATGACCCGCTTCTGCTCGCCAGGCTCGAGGTCGATCTTGTACTTGTGGGCGAACACCGCGGCGCGCCCGTCGTTCTCGCTGCTGGAGAGGACCCCGGTCCGCACGGCCTGCGGGTCCGCGCTGCTCCCGCCCGGGCCGATGAACGAGTCTCTCAGGGTCTCGAACGAATCGAACTCGTGGGTGCTGGCGAAGAACACCTTGATGGGCCACTCGCGGTTGGGCACGTAGGCCTCGCGGTTCCAGTAGGTCTTCTCCCCGACCAGCACGTCGCCGACTCTCTTCACGCGGTTGAACAGGATGTTGGAGTAGTAGGAGATGATGTTCGGCATGTGCTGCCCCAGAAGCAGCTCCACGAACGGGTAGGCCTCGATGTGCCTGGTCTCGTCAGACTCGTTTATGAAGTGGAGGATCCAGTACTCCAGGTCGGCGTCGAGAGGCACCAGGTAGGAGAGCCAGACCTTGAGCCCGCGCATCTCGGTCTCCAGGCGCTGGTAGCCAAGCCCTATCCGGCACAGCCATGAGTCCGGCGTGCGCCTGACCGGGAGCCAGTTCGGGGTCCAGACCTCATCACCCTCCTTGATGTAAACGAAGCGGCCGGGGCCGTTGTCGAGCGCCGGCGCCCAGAGGTTGATGCCGTAAGCCGGCGGCTGCTTCCAGAAAGAGTAGCCCCCGCCGGTGTGCGTGATGAACGAGCAGTAGCGCCCGTTGGTGAGGTAGTTGATGTAGGGAAGCTGGAGCCGGGGGTTGGTGACGATGTACTCCAGCCCGTCCTCGCTGAAGTACCCGCTAGGTGATCTGTCCTGCGCGTGGGCCACGGGCTCCGGATCCCTCCCCTGAACGGCCGCCGGCTCGCCTTGCCGGGGTAAGCAATGTTATCTCAATCATAAGTGTTTTCTCGCAAGGGCCGTTTTCACCTGCCCGGGCTCACCCGTCAGGGCGTCTTCTCGTACATCCCCGAGCCGAGCCACCAGGCGTCATCGACCCTGTTGGCGTAGCCGAGCTTGGGCTCGTTGGTCTTGGTCTTGGGATAGGGCCACGTGTAGCTGACCCAGCCGCCCCCGCTCCTGGCGACCTTTATCAAAGCCTGGATAACCTTGACGCCGTTCGGGTCGGTCATGTTGATGAGGTTCTGGCCGGCCAGCGCCGGGTTGCCGCCGTTGGCGAGAGCGACCCCGCTCCAGTCATAGGCGTAGATATAGAGCTCACCGCGCACGAACTTGCCCTTGGGGTTGTTGAACTCGGCTACCGCTTTCTCCCTGCCGTTCGCCTTCGCGTAACGGATCGCTTCATCAACGAAATCCACCACCTGTTGCCTGGTCAGGATCTTGCCCTTCGGCGTGGTCGTCTGGCCTTGCGTCTTCTTGGTGCCGCCGCAGCCCGCGGCCGTGGCCAATGTCATGGCGATCAGCAACGCCATCACTAGTAAGGTCGCTTTTTTCATTCTGCCTCCCATGTATCGGACACGGCACATTCTAGCATGGGGAATCCGTTTGCCAGGCGGCCGGCGAGACTGAGTACGCGGTCCTCTTCGAAAGGTTGGCTTCGCCTCAGGAGACGGCCACCGCTCCCTCAAGCGGCCCGACGTGCAGCGCGGTCTGCACGCGCAGCAGCGCCAGCAGCCAGTATATGGTGGCCTCCGCTCCCTTGTCCGGGTTTACCCCGTGCAGCATCAGGCTATCGGAGCAGGAGAAGTCGGCGAAATCGTAGAGCGGCTGGTTGAGCGCGTTGCGCCCGAGGAACCACTCGAACGCCGTACGCGCCAGCTCCAGGTAGCGGTCGTCGCGGACAATGGTGAACGCGTCGATGTAGGCCTCCACCAGGGAGGTCGCCTCGATGGGGAGCTGGTTGAACTTGGCCCTCTCACCCCCGCGCGGGCAGAACCCCTGGTCCCCCACCAGGTCGAAGTACCCCTGCGCGTAGCAGGTGCGGGTGAGGAACTCGAGGCTCTCGAGCGCGACCTCACGGTAACGCTCGTCCTTGGTCAGGCGGTGTGCCAGCAGCAGCGCGCGCGGCATCAGGCCGTTGGCGTAGGTAAGCTCGTCCTCGAACCACTGCCAGTCAGAGGAGGAGTTGAGCTCGTATGAGTCGGCGATCTCACCCGCCATGCGACCCAGCGCCGCCTCCGGCAGGCTCGCTCCCGGGAACCTGGTCAGGTAATGGTAGCAGCCGCAGATGGCGTACGACTGCGCCCGCGGGTAAGTGAGGTCGAGGTCCTTGAGGGCGTCGTCGAAGATGAGCTTCGCGAAGGAGACCAGCGCGTCGTCTTCCTCCAGAGCGATAGCGATGCCCAGGGCTTCGAGCGCCTTTCCCTGGCACTCCTGCCCGTCGACCTGATCGGCGAACGTCCTGTCGTAGTTGAGGTGGGCATGGAACTTCCCGTCCGGCTTCTGCATGTACTGCAGCAGGCCGAGGTAGGTCCGGGCGAGCGCGTGGCTGGTCTCGTCGCCGGACTGGACGTGCGAGAGCACGGCCACGGCCAGAGCCATGGCGTTGTCCTCCGTGTAGTAGCCGCTGGAGCGGTCGGGTATGTCGAAGTGCGCGGAATGGATTATGCCGGTGCCATCAGTCATGCGGACCAGGTGGTCAAGCCGCGGGCGTGGCAGGTCGCGCAGGAGTATCGGCTTGCGCTGTGCCGGGGCCACGGCGGGTGCGACCTTCCTCCCCGCCAGGACCTTGTCGAAGAGGTCCACGTATTCCCGTGAGACCTCCGGCCAGATCATCTTCCGGCCCAGGGCGTAGGCGTTCTTGCGCATCTTGAGCATCCTGTCCGGGTCGCCGAGCAGGTCGAGCGTGGCCTCGGACATGGCCTCGGGCTCCCGCACGGGCACCACGATGCCGGTGCCCTCCGCGAGCAGTTCGACCGCGTAGTAGTAAGGGGTGGAGATCACCGGCTTGCCCAGCCCCATGGCGTAGGCGAGCGTGC
The DNA here is from genome assembly GCA_036781505.1 of Candidatus Anoxymicrobiaceae bacterium. Classification (GTDB taxonomy): domain Bacteria; phylum Actinomycetota; class Geothermincolia; order Fen-727; family Anoxymicrobiaceae; genus FEN-680. Next base: position 16,467 of record DAIQAV010000011.1, read on the forward strand.
CCGAGACGATCTGGTTCATGTCGAGGTAGGGAGTCACGTATATGTCGCAGGCGGCGATGAAGTGCGTCAGCTCCTCCAGCGTCACGAACCTGTCGTAGAAGATGACGTTGTCCTCGACCCCCAGGTCGCGCGCCAGGTTCTTGAGCGAGAAGCGGTACTTCTCGCCCTCGCGGCGCTTCACCGGCGGGTGCGTGGCCCCCAGAACGACGTAGACCGCGTCCGGGAACCGCTCGACGATCTGGGGCATAGCCTTGATCATGTATTCGATACCCTTGCGCGGGTGCAGCAGCCCGAAGGTCAACAGGACCGTCTTTCCCTGCAGCCCCCACCGGGGTTTGTACTGATCGGAGTCGGCGAACGGCACGTCCGGCACGCCGTGATGGATCATGTGGAGCTTCTGCCGCGGCACGGAGTAGTACTCCTCCATGAAGTCGATGGACTTCCGGCTCATCACCACTATCGCGTCGGAGAACTCGGCCATCTCACCCATCGCGGCCGCCCGGTCCGGCTCCGGGTCCGGCAGGACCGTGTGCGCCGTGGTCACCACCGGCTTGCGCAGGTCGCGCAGCAGGTCGGCGATGTAGATCCCTTTCGGGCCGCCATATATACCGAACTCGTGCTGAAGGCAGACCAGGTCGATGTCCGACATGTTCAGGTAGTCCGCGGCGCGCGGATAGTCGCGCGGGTTGCCGGCCTGCACCTCGAAGCGGACCATCGGCGGGTAGTCGTAGCCCTCCGGGCGATCGTTCATTGCCACGACGAAGACGTCGGAGGCGGGGTTGAGCGCGGCCTTCGCCCAGGTGGCCATGTCGTAGGTGAACGTGGCGATGCCGCACTGGCGGGGGATGTAGTTGCCTATGAAGGCGACGTTCATCCTGGGGCGCGCGGTGCGGGAAGCTCGTCTTGGTGCCATCTCCTTGATCCTCTTCTTGCGGGCCGGGTCGCGTTCGACGTAACGGCCCCGCGACAGCATAAATCAGCCCGATCTATGCCCGGAAAGCGCTCGCGAAACCTTAGGAAACCTTAGACGTATCTTTCGTCAGGCCGGGCCTGAATCCTGCGGCAGGCGGCTTGCGCCGGGAGCGGAGCGGATTTGAAGCGATTCGGAGACCGCCGTGCTCTGTCTGGCCTTTCCTGCTAGCCGGTCGCCGCGTCCGGAAGCTCCTGCAGTGTCAGCTGGTCGAGCGCGTTGCGACGGCTGCTGGACCCCACGTGCATGTACTCATTCATGCATCTTACCGAGCAGAACTCGGGCGGAACCATGAAGATCGTGTTGAAGTTTCTCTCGGTGATCCGCCGGACGCGGCCGCAGTTCAAGCATTCCCAGAACTCGACTTCCCTGCCGGTTAAGTCTTGATTAAATCTCTTGGGAGTTCCGGGCCTGGCCTTCTGACCACCGCACGTTTAACCGACAATTCACCTCGGCATAACCTGAACGCCACCTTCAGCCGGTATCATCTGTGCCGGAGACGACGCGGACGAGCCAGTGAATCCTCCCCCAGAGGATTCGAAGGTGGAAGTGGCAGCAGGCGGGTAGGCCTCCTGACCGCCTGCTGTCGACCACCGCTCCACTCTGAGCAACCAGGATGGCCTGCTTCCTGGAGCATTTGGAATCCGACTGCCCCACCGCGTCTTTGAGTCGTCAAGCCATCGCAGGGACGCGCCCTGACCCCGTCGTCATCGGATGTGGTAACATCTTGCGGGTATTGCCCCCGGAAGGACGCGAAGGTTAAGCATGAAGACGATTTCCAGGCCGATAAGGATCGAGGAGAACGGCGGGCCCCCGCGCTATCCGGTGAAGGAAGCGCTGGCCAAGGTGCGCAGCGCGATCTATCGAGGCCACCGGGTCGAGTGTTCCTGCTGCGGCAGGGAGTTCGGGCTGTTCCTCTTCTCTCCCTACCAGGCGGCGCTGTGCCCGAACTGCCTCTCCTTCGAGCGTTACCGGCTGCTCTGCCGCTGGCTCCAGGACGAGACCGACTTCGGGACGCGCGAGATAGAGGTGCTGGACATCGCGCCGATCTGGGCGTTCCAGGAGTTCTGCCGCCGCTTCGACAACGTCACTTACCTTTCCATCGACATCGAGTCGCCCATGGCCATGCGGCACATGGACATCAGGGACCTCGACCTCCCCGATGACTTCTTCGACGTCCTCATCTGCTACCACGTGATCGAGCACATAGACGATGAGGCAAAGGCTCTCTCCGAGTTGTACCGCGTGATGAAGCCGGGAGCGTTCGCTATCATACAGGTCCCGGTGCACGTGAAGAAGACCGTGCAGCGCGAGGAGTTGACCGAGTGGCAGGCCAAGCGCATCCTCGTCTACGACTGCCACCTGCGGGCCTACGGGCCCGACTTCAAGGACACCCTCGAGGACGCGGGTTTCGGCGTCGAGGTGAGCAACTTCGTGAAGGAGTTCACAACTCAGGAGATCAAGCGCTACGGCCTCGACCGCACCGAGGACCTCTACATCTGCCGCAAATAAGGGACAACCGGTACCAGGTACTTTTCGCCCTTCCTTTACTGATAAAATATACCCCGCACCTGACAAGACGGATCAAGGAGGTCGATATGGCAGATGCTGTAATAGTAGACATGTTGAGGATCCCGTTCTCCCGATCCCGCCCGGCCCAGCCCGAGCGCGACGCCTATAACAAGCAGCGAGTGGACGAGGCTCTCGCGACGGTCCTCAAGACCCTCATCAAGAGGAACAAGGTAAACCCCGAGGAGATCGGGGACATCATCACCGGTTGCTCGCTGCAGATGCGCGAGAACTTCCTGATGGGCGGCCGCACGATCGTGATGCTCGCAGAGCTCCCCTTCTCGGTGCCCGCGCAGGGCATCGACCGCGTATGCATCTCCGGCATGAGCGCGCTGCACCAGTGTGCTATGGAGATCATGCTCGGTTACTCGGACGTCTGCTTCGCCAACGGCATGGAGCATATGACTCACGTCCCGCTTGACGCGCGGTTCAACCCCGACCTGATGATGGTCAGCCCGCGCTTCTGGAGCGACGAGGCGCTGAAGAAGTACGAGCTGCAGACCGCTCTCTCCATGGGCCTCACGGCCGAGAAGCTGTGGTCGCAGACCGACATCACGCGCGAGGAGATGGACGAGTGGTCGATGTGGAGCCAGCAGCGCGCGGCGAAGGCGGTGGAGTCCGGGTACTTCAAGGACGAGATACTACCGCTGGACGTCGAGCAGGAGGACGGCTCGATCAAGCACATCGACAACGACCTTTCCATCCGCGGCGACACGGACATGGCTGGCCTCTCGTCACTCAAGCCGGCCTTCACGCCTGACGGACAAATCACAGCAGGCAACTCCTCTCCGCTGAACGCGGGCTGCTCAAGTGTGTTGCTGATGAGCGCGGAGAAGGCCAAGTCGATGGGGCTCAAGCCGCTGGCCAAGGTCATATCGATGGGCTGGGCCGGCGTAGACCCCAGCATCATGGGCGCGGGCCCGGTGCCGGCGTCACAGAAGGCGCTCGACAAGATCGGCATGTCCGCCAAAGACATCGACTACTGGGAGATCAACGAGGCGTTCTCGATCGTTGCACTGTACGCCATCAAAGAGTTCGGGCTCGACCCCGAGCACGTGAACGTCCACGGTGGCGCGGTCGCGATCGGCCATCCGCTGGCCGCTTCCGGCCCCAGGCTGACAGGCACGCTGGCGCGTATCCTTCAGCAAGAAGGCGGGAAGTACGGCGCGGCGACCCTGTGCGGCGGCGGCGGCCAGGGCGGAACGGTCATCATCGAGAAGATCTAAGCCTTTGGAGTAACAGGACCAGAGCCGGGGTTTGCGCCCCGGCTCTTTTCGTTGTGTGCGGTGAAACGAGCGGACGGCCGCAACGGCGGGCGGGCCAGGGTGCCCTTTTCCTCGGTCGGTGACACATACTCCCGCTGAAAAGCGCACCCTGTCCCGCCTGACACAGCGGGCTGCCGATGGCCCAAGAATAGAACCGTCGGAAATCTGTTGCCCTTATCCAACACCAATAATGAGGGCCCTGAGCCACCGGCGCGACCCTTCGCTCGTCGCGCCGGGGGTGGAATATGACAATTGGTATGAGTGGTTGCAACACCGGCCTGGGGCGTCCATTGACGATGGATTGGGTATCATTGCCCTGAGATGGTTAACGAAGCTCCGTTCCTTTCTATGCGTATAAGGTCGGGCATACCGCTGCTGGCGCTTGTCTGCGGCGTCATCTTCCTGGACTCGGTCGGTTACGGCCTGGTCGTACCGGTGCTGCCGCTATATGCGAAGCAGCTCGGCGCCAGCGACTTCGCGGTCGGGTTCCTGTTCGCCACTTACGCCATCGCGCTGTGCCTCGCGGCCATCCCCTTCGGGATCCTCTCGGACCGCTTCGGGCGCAAGCCCTTTGTGCTGTTCGGGATGTTTGCCATGGCCGGCGCGTTCGTGTTCTACGCGCTGGCGAAGTCGTATCCCGTGCTGGTGGTTGCACGCGTCCTCGACGGGCTCACCGCCGCCGCGACCTGGAGCGCGGCCCTGGCGCTGCTGGGCGACCGGTTCCCCGGAAGCGAGATGGGCTCGAAGATGGGATGGACCATGTCCGCGGCCGCCATCGGCGGAATCGCGGGCCCGCTGATCGGCGGGACTCTGTCCGACGCTTTCGGCTACCGTGCGCCCTTCTATACGATCGCCGTCGCCTGCCTCGTCGGTGGCTGCGTCGCGCTCTTCCTCGAGGAGCACAAGGTGACGAGGCGGGCGTTATCCGCGGGCTGGAGGATGCTCAAGCCGGTGTTCACCAACAGGAACGTCATGATCGCCTGCCTGGTGACGCTGGTCACGACGATGGGCCTGGGGCTCCTCGAGCCGATACTGCCCATCTATTTCAAGGACACGTTCGACATGACGCGCACCAGCATCGGCATCGTGTTCGGCCTCACGATGCTCTTCTACGCGATAGCAAGCCCTCTTTCCGGGAAGCTCTCCGACAGGGTCGGGCGCAAGAGGCCGATCCTCGCGGGCCTGCTGCTGACCGCGGCCATCACGCCGCTGATCGCAGTCTTCAAGAACGTGGCCGTGGTCTGCGCCCTGATGGCGGCCTTCGGCTTCGCGATAGCGTTCTTCGGGACGCCTTCGATCCCGCTGGTCACAGATGCGCTGCCTCAATCGTCCGCGCTCGGAGAGGCGAACCAGTACGGAGCGGCATTCGGGCTGCTGAACTTCTTCTGGAGCCTGGGCTACGCGTTGGGGCCGCTGCTGGGCGGCGCGCTCGACCAGTGGGCCGGCCTGCTCGCGGCGTTGCTGGTCTACTCAGGCCTGCTCGTCGTGCTCACGGTGGTGGTCGCGGTGACGCTCTCCGAGGAATCGGGTCGGGGCGAACCGGCAGGTGCCGCGAACGAGGCCGGGTGAGGTTGGTGCGGGAGGTGGGATTCGAACCCACACGCTCATTGAGCAGAAGATTTTAAGTCTTCCCCGTCTCCCAGTTCCGGCACTCCCGCTTATCCGCGTTGTTCAATTGTAATGATATAACTTCTCTTCCTTCCACTATAAGAGAGGCTCCAGCCAGACCACGGTGGCAGCGAGGCTCCCGATCCGCTCGAGCAGGCGTGCGCATATATGATTGTATTGGTATTTTAGGACTTGCCTGTGACAGGAGAATTCAGCTTGCTCTGGTCTTCTGAAGCATCTCGTTCAAGGCTCCGACCACGTCGAAGGCGCTCTGGACGTAGAGGTCCGCGCCGATCGTGCCGGCCACCTCCCGGCTCGCCACGACCCCGCCCACGATGACTTTTACCTTGTCGCGGAGCCCGGCCTCCCTGAGCGCGTCGATTATCTCCCGTGCCTCGTCGACCGAGGAGGAGAGGACCAGTGACAGCCCGACCGCCCTGGCGTCGTTGCTCCGGACCGCCTCGACGACCTTCTCGGGCGCGGTGTCTATCCCGACGTCGACGACCCTGTACCCGGAGGTCGCCAGAAGGCTCGCCACCAGGCCCTTTCCCATGTCGTGGAGGTCGCCTTTCGGCGTGGCCAGCACGACGGTATCGCCGGTGCCTGACTCCCAGGGCACCATGACCTTCAGCGTCGCGAGCCCTTTGGCCATGACGTTGGCGGATAGCTCGAACTCCGCCAGGTAGTACTCGCCGGCCTCGTACTTCTTGCCCACCTCGGTCATGCCCGCGCGCATTCCGTTCTCCACGATGTCCTTGGTGGTGGCTCCGGCCGCGACGGCTTCTCGGACCAGCTCTCCGATGTGTGCCTCGTCGAGATCGATGATCACCTGCTTCACACTCTGGACCTCTGCCGATCCGGCCATGACGCGCTCCTTTGACGTGACCTTGCACCTTGCTTCTAGGAGAGTTGGGTCAAACCTGCGGTCGTTGCCGGCGGGAGGACGGCCTAGGGAATGGGCATGTCGGCGGTGCGCCGGTAGAGATCGATCACGAGCCCGTCGAGGATGTCCTTCTCGCTCACCAGGATCTCTTCCAACCCGGCGAGGTCCATAAAGACGCGCAGCACCGCGGCTCCGCCGACGATGATATCGGCGCGGGCGGGCTCGAGCCCCATGATCTTCTTCCTCTCGGCCAGCGGCACGGCCGCGAGCTTTCTGAAGAGCGCTTCGACCTCGGCTCTGGTGAGGCGCGAGTGGTGGATACGATCCGTCTGGTACTCCTCGAGCCCCTGCTGGATCCCGGAGAGCGTAGTGATGGTCCCGGCCAGCCCGACGGCGAGCGCGATCTCGCTGCCGGCCAGCAGTTCCTCGACCACCGGCTTCAGGCGAGAGACGAGGAAGACCTCCATCCTGCCGATCGCGATCGGTGACGGCGGGTCCGTCGCAGCAAGGAACCTCTCGGTCATGCGCACACAGCCGACGTCGACGCTTCGCAGCACCAGGCCGGTCCCGCCCTCCCCTTCTTCGGAC
>DAIQAV010000012.1:0-8406 GCA_036781505.1 Candidatus Anoxymicrobiaceae bacterium
GCTATGGGGTTTCTCCTCGCCGGCCGAGATGGTCGCCAGGGTCGACGTACCACCTGGAGACGTCGTCGACCCTGGCGACCATCTCGGCCGGCGAGGAGAAACCCCATAGCTCCGCCATCGCGGGGTTCACGGTGATGAAGCGGCCCTGTCTGGTGCTCTGAAAGATCCCGGTCACGGAGTTCTCTACGATGTCCTCGTACTTCCCCCGGACCGCGCGGATGGCCCCGGCGGCCTGCTTGCGCTCCGTGATGTCGTTGAAGACGACTATGACGTTGGCGACCTCCCCGCCCTCATCGATGACCGGAGCGGCCAACATCTCGACCGGTATCCTGGTCTCTCCCCTCTTTATCTCCACGTCTTCGACCACGGTGCTCTCGCCCTGAAGAGCTCGACGCACCGGTGACAGGTGCGGTGGGTAGGGCTCGTCGGTGCCGGCCTTGTGGAGGTGGAACATGCCCCAGACCTGTCCGGCGATCTCGGGCCGCATCCCCCTGACGCTCGTCCCCAGCAGGTCCTCGGCGCGGCTGTTCGCGAAGCGGAGCCTGCCGCCCGCGTCGATGAGCGCGACGGCCATCGGCATGCTCTGGATCAGGCGCACCAGGCGGCCTTCGATCTCCCTGAACGCCTCCTCTGCGACGACCCAGGCGGTGAGGTCACGCAGGGCTACCGCCCGCACCCTCCGCCCGTGGTAGGGAATGGCTTTTCCGCGGACCTCGACGTGACAGGAGCTGCCGTCTTTGCGCATGATGACTGCCCGGTACGGCGCCTCGTTGCCGGAGGCGACCTTGGCCTCGATCACCGGGCGGTATTCGGGCGCGGCGTAGTCGAGCGCGTTGGTGCCTACGGCCTCGGAAGCCTGGTAACCGAAAAGGGACTCGAAGCCGTGGTTGATCGCCAGGATGATGTTGTCCTCGTGGACGAAGATGGCCTCAAAGCTCGCTTCAGCGAGCAGCCGGAAGCGCTCCTCACTCTCGGCGAGCGCGATCGATACGTCCTCTTCGGCCAGACCCTCGTCCCTTATTTCCAGGTCACACCCTCCTTTTGCTGAGAAGCCGCGCGGTCGAAAGAACGCGTTGGGATGGCTTCTCTTACTCTGCTAATCGGTCCCGGCGAGGTGGGGCTTTAGGCGTCAGAGCGGACCTGGCGGAAGACTCGCATGAAATTGCCGCCGAGGATGCCGGCGACCTCTTCGTGCGAATAGCCTCTCTCGAGGAACAGTTGCGTGAGGGCAGGCAGGTCGGTGACGTCCCGCAGGCCAGTCGGAGTCGCGATGAAGCCGTCGAAGTCGCTTCCCAGCGCGATGTGTTCCACCCCGGCGACTTTCCTGATGTGATCCGCGTGGTCGACCACCACGGCGAGCGATATGTCCAGACCCCTTGGCGCCAGCCATTCGCTCGCGTAGATCAGGCCGATCACACCCCCCGTGCCGGCTACGCTGCGGATGTCGGCGTCGCTCAGGTTCCTGAACGTCGGCCGCAGCGCCTGGGTGGCACCGTGGCTGACGATGACGGGCTGCGTGGTCATCCGGCAGACATCTTCGATCAGGTTGGTGTGGACGTGCGCCAGGTCGATGATCATCCCCAGCGAGTTCATCAGCTCGATCGCCGCGGCTCCGCCGCCGTCGAGCCTGGCATCGCCGCGGCGCTTGTCCGCGGAGGACACCGCAAACTTATTCGAGGAGAAGTGCGCCAGCGTGATGTAGGAGACCCCGAGCTCGAAGAACTCCGCGATCCGCTCGAGGCGCCCCGAGAGCATGTGCATGCCCTCGACGCCGAAGAGCACGGCGATCTTTCCGGCGGCGCGCGCGTCCTCGATCTCCGAGGGCGAGGTCGCCAGCGCCATCGCCTCCGAGTTCTTGCGGATGACGAATTTGCCGTAGCGCAGGTTCCTCAGCGCCCGCTGGTAAGCTTTGTGCGGCCAGGGATGCGTCACTATGCCGAAGCAGACCGCGTCCAGAGAGGCCTCCTTCATCCTGGGCACGTCGGCGTGCAGCAGCCAGGGCTGGAAGCCGTCAGGCGGCCTGTGCCGCCTGGAGAGGTCCTTGCCCAGCATCCGGGCTACGGTGAGGCTGTCGGTGTGCAGGTCCACCACCAGCGAGCTGGAGTGAAGCTCGAGGGCTTCCCGGCTGACCTTGATAACTCCTGGTCCTGGCGAGTCCACAACGTTTCCGCCTTCCTTGGTCCTGTTACCGCGGCCGCACCGTTCGGTGCGTTGTCGCTGGGTACGTGCAGGGTGCCGGATGGTGTTATCGTATTATAGAAGAAGAAACAGGCGTTCTCACAGAAAGGAAGTGGTCCTCGTGATAGAGCTGGCGAGCCTGGAGACGGTGGAAGGATCGAGTGCGGGTCACGATGTCGTTCTTTTCGCTCTCAGCACCTGCCCCCACTGCCGTCACGCCAGAGAATACCTAGACAAGTCCGGCGTCTCTTACAGGTACGTGTACGTCGACCAGCTCGAGGGCGACGAGCAGAAGACCGTGCTGCTGGCCTCCGAGAGGTACAACCCCAACCACACGTTTCCCACCCTCGTGGTCGACGACGACAATGTGATCATCGGGTTCAAGGAATCGGAGTACCAGGAGAAGCTCAGCTGAGCCCCGCCGGGAGCATCACCCCCCAGGCCGAAGCGCTCCGGGACCGCCTCGACGGCGAGGCGGAGGCCTACGGATACCACCTGAACCCCGAGGCGTCGTTCACCGACGAGCTGACCCAGGGGCTCGCGACCAACGTCGAGCGCTACGGCTATCCGCTCTGTCCATGCCGTCTCACCGGCGGGAGCAGGCAAGCGGACCTGGACATAATCTGTCCCTGCGATTACAGGGACCAGGACCTGGCCGAGTACGACACCTGTTACTGAGGCCTCTACGTCTCCAGGCGTGTCCTGGACGGGCAGGCAGGGGTCGAATCGATACCCGAGAGGCGTCCGGCGAAACGAGAGGACATGGACACGACAGAGCCGCAGCCAACACCTGCAGGCGAGATCAGGGTCTGGCGATGCAAAGTATGTGGCTACCTGTGCGCGCGCACGGAGCCACCGGAGGTATGCCCGATCTGCAAGGTGGGCAGGGAAAGGTTTGAGCCCTTTCCACTCGAAACAGGCTCCTAGCGACTAAGGCGGCAGAGGGAGGACCCACAGTGGAAAGGTTGGTCGTCGTCGGGGGCGTGGCGGCCGGCACCACCGCCGCCACCAGGGCGCGCAGGTGCTGCCCCGAGGCCCGCATCACCATCTTCGACGAGGCGGAATACGTCTCCTACTCGGCGTGAGGGATGCCATATTTCATCAGCGGCGTGACCGCTGACCACCAGAACCTGATCGCGCGCACCCCCGCCCAGTTCAAGTCGATGAACGACATCGACGTGAAGACACGCCACCGGGTGATGGCGATCGACCCCGCCGGGCACACCGTGACGGTCCGCGACCTTCAGACCGGACACGAGTACCTCGAAGGCTACACCAGGCTTCTCATATCCACCGGCGCCGAAGCCTTCGTCCCACCCATCGAGGGCACGGAGCTGGAGGGCGTGTTCACTCTTCGCAGGCTCACCGACTCCCTGCGAATAAAGAGATACCTCGCCGATGCGCGTCCCAGGCGCGCGGTGATAGTGGGTGCCGGTCCGATCGGGATGGAGATGTGCGAGTCCTTCGCGACCCTGGGACTCGAGGTCACGGTCATGGACCTGGCCGGCCAGGTGATGCCGTACATGAGCCCGGATATGGCCGAGCGCGTCCAGGCGCGCATCGAGGAGGAAGGCGTCAGCTGCCTGCTGGAGCAGAGCGTGACCGCGATAGCAGGCGACGGCGGCGCCGTCAGGGGGGTGGTCACGTCGAACGGTGAGATCAAGGCGGACCTGGTGCTGCTGGCGATCGGGGTCAGGCCGGTCTCGGGCATAGCGGCGGATGCCGGCCTCGAGCTCGGTGCCAGAGGGGCGATAAGAGTCGACGAGCAGATGCGCACCACCGGGGAGGACATCTTCTCAGCCGGAGATTGCGCCACGACCACCCACACCATCACCGGCCGCCAGGTCTGGCTGCCGCTCGGCTCGACGTCCAGGAAGCAGGGTCGCGCCTGCGCGGACAATATGTTCGGGGGCGAGACGCGGTTCGCGGGCGTGCAGGGGACCTCGGTGGTCAAGTGCTTCGACCTGACGGTGGGCCGCACCGGCCTCGGCGAGGCGGAGGCGACGGAGGCCGGCTTCAGCCCCGCGGTCATCAGCATTGAGGCGGAGTCGCTCCACCAGTACTATCCCGGCCGCGGGACCATGAACCTCAAGCTCATCGCCGACGGTGGTTCGGGACGCCTGCTGGGGGCCGAGGTCGTAGGGCAGATAAGTTCGGTGGCGGAGAAGCGGCTGGACGTACTGGCCGTCGCCATCGACGCCGGCATGACCGCCGACCATCTGCAGTACCTCGACCTCGCATATGCTCCACCCTACTCGACCTCCGTCGACATACCGGTGATCGCGGGCAACATCATGACCAGCAAGATCCGCGGCATGGAGTGCGGCTGCGGCCCGCGCGGCCTTGATTGACGCCGATACAAAGCCAACCCTGGTAAACCATTCGATCCGCTCCGCGGTGCCTCCCGGGTCCCGCAAATCGTAGTAGAATACCCAGTAAGGAGTTGCCAGGTGGCGACCTACTCCGCCGGCGGGGAGAAACCGGTTCAATGAATGCCTACGCGATAATGTCCCTCATAGCACTCTGCGCGAACATTGCCGTCGGTACATATGTGCTCACGCGAGGTCCGAAAAACACTATCAACCGCCTTTTCTTCGCGGTCATGATGTCACTCGCTGTCTGGTCCGCCGGGGAGTTCGCCATGCGGCTGTCGAAGACCGAAATCAGCGCGATGTGGGGAAGCCGGGTCGCCGCGACCGGCTGGTGCCTCGTTGGCGGGTTCTTCGTCCTGTTCGCCCTGGCGTTCAGCGAAAACATGAAGGCGCTGCGCGACAGGCGCGTGCAGGTCGCGTGCCTCCTGCCCGGCGTCGTGCTCCTGGCGCTCACCTGGAGCACTCACACTATCTTCAGGTCTTTCACCAGGAGCTACTGGGGCTTCGAGGAGGTCTCCGGCACGCTGCGGCTGCCCTCCAAGCTGTTCGTGGTAATCATGTTCGCCATCGGTGGGGTGATCCTGCTCAAGTTCTGGCGGACTTCCCCTTCCAGGTACAAGAGGGTCGGGGCCGGCTACGTGCTCATCGCCCTGACCATCCCGCTTGTCGCGGGTGTCGTCACAGACTTGATCCTCCCTATCTTCGGCGTGCGCACCGTGGAGCTGCCGATGTTCGCCTCGACCTTGTGCGCCCCGGTCATCGCCTACGCTGTGGTAAGTGTCGGCATCATGACGACCATCGCGGGCAGGCTTGGCGCAACGATCATAACCAGGATGAACGACGCGGTGTTCGTGACCGACGCCGAGGGCCTGATCGAGACCGTCAACCCGGCCTCCGCCAGGCTGACCGGCTACGACTCCGACGAGCTCCTGGGGAACAAGATGGATATCGTCTTCACCGCCGGGCCCTCTCCGGACAAGCTCGCCACCGACCGGGAGCAGAGCGATGTCGGGCGCTGGAACCTCTGCGCCAGGCGGGACGGGGACATGGCCCCCGTGACCGTCAGCTCCAGCGAGGTGCGCCGCAAGAGCGGCAAGCTGCTGGGGGAGGTAACGGTCGCCCACGACATGCGCGAGGCTCTGAGGCTGATGCAGGCCGAGCACGAGGTGAAGATGGCCACGGCTCGGGTGGCCGCCGAGCGCGACCGCTCGGAGGTCCTCAAGGCGTCCGAGGAAGAGGTGCGCAAGCTGTCGAGGTTCTTAGAAAGCGTCATCGAGAACATCGCCGAGCCGCTGTTCATCATGGACGGCACTCTGCGCTACGTCTACGTGAACGACGCCTTCTCGACCCTCACCGGTTGCGAGAAAGACGAGATCATAGGCAGGGGCGATGGTGAGCTCCACTGGGAGGAGCAGGCGGAGTTGCTCACCGATTTCAAACGCAGGGTGTTCGACGGCGCGGAGCCGGTGGATATGCCGGAGGTCAACTTCTGCGACCTGGAAGGCGCCATCCACGTCACGCGAACCGTGATGGCGCCGATGAGGAACGCGGAAGGCGACGTCGAGTACCTGGTGGGTGTCATAAACGACGTCACGGAACAGAAGCGCCTGGAGAGCGCCAGGCTGGACTTCATCAGGATCGCCGCCCACGAGCTGCGCACGCCTCTCACCTCCCTCAAGCTGGGCTTCGACATACTGGCCCGGGAGACCAGGGGGGCGCTCAACGACGAGCAGCAGCGCTCGCTCGACATACTCTCGCTTTCCATCGAGCGGCTGAGCAGGCTGTCCAGGAACCTGTTGGACCTGGCCAGCATGGACGCCGGGCTCATCACCCTCAACCTGCAGGAGGTGGAGCTCGAGAGCATGTTCGCCGAGGCAGCGGCGGTCTTCTCCAGCGAGGTCGCCAAGAAGGGGCTCCAAATGCGCATCGTGGTGCCGCCGGGGACCAGGCCGGTGCGCGCCGACGCCTCGAGGCTCTCGCAGGTCCTCTACAACCTGGTCTCCAACGCGGTCAAGTACACCGATGAGGGAAGCATAACGCTCACCGCCGCCGACGGCGGCGACGGGATGCTGCAGATAAGCGTCACCGACACCGGCACCGGGATACCGGCCTCCCAGAAGGACGCCATATTCACGAGGTTCGTCAAGGCCCAGAGCGCGGAGACGGCCAGGGAGGGCACCGGGCTGGGGCTTTCCATAACCAAGGCGATAGTGGAGGCGCACGGCGGGGTCATAAAGGTCTCCAGCCGCCTGGGGGTGGGCTCCACATTTTCCTTTACCGTGCCGGCGGCGGGCGGCTGAACATCTGACCGACCAAGGGTGGGATTCCTTGCACGAATTCCTCAAATACATACCGCTGCTGGCGATGATCGCGGACCTCGCCATAGGGTTCTACATATTCACCCGCGATCCCCGCCTGCGCTCCAACAAGCTCTTCCTGCTCGTCGCCATCGGCCTCGCGACCTGGGCGCTCGGCGAGTTTATACAGCGAACAGCCACGTCGCCCGGAGCCGGCCTCGCCGGGGGGCGTGTCGCCGCGTTCGGCTGGTGTCTGGTGGGGGTCTTCTTTCTCCATCTCGCCCTGGAGTTCACACACTGGCGCCGGAGACGCCGGGCGGTCATCCTGCTGGCATCCGCCTACAGCTTCGCCGTCCTCTTCCTTGGCCTCACGCTTTTCACGCCGCTCATATTCAGGCGCTTCACCGGTGGAAATTTCGCCGGGATGCGCGAGGTTTCCGGGGTGCTTCGGATCCCATCCGAGCTGTTCGTGGTGGCGCTCTTCGTGGCCGGGATAGCGGTACTGCTGAGGTACCGGCAAACCGCTGTTTCCACTGAGGAGCGCGCCCGCAGCGGCTATCTGGCCCTAGCGGCTTCCATCCCGCTGCTGGTCGGGCTCATCACCGACGTAACGCTCCCGCTGAGCGGGATCGAGTCTCCCTTCAGCTCGCAGGCGGCCGGTGTGGTCATGGCGGTGATCGTGGCGGTGGCGGTCACCCGCCAGGGACTGCTTACGACGCTGGCCGGCCACCTGGGCTCGACGATAATCTCGGAGGTCAAGGACGCGGTGTTCGTCGCGGCCGAGGACGGGACTATCGAGACGGTGAACGAAGCCGCGATAGATCTCAGCGGCTACCCTGAAGAGAGCCTCGTCGGGATGCAGGTCGATAAGCTCTTAGTGGGAGGCTCGTCCGTCCTGCGCGCCGCCGGTGACGCACCGGAGGGGCAGCCCTCGACGGCCCTGGTGCTGGGAAGCGACGGGCAGGCCATACCTGTCAGCCTGACCACGGGCCAGATATACAAGCGAAGTAACAGCCTGCAGGGCTACGTGCTGGTGGTCCACGACATGCGCGACGCGATCCGGCTCATCGAGACCGAGCACAGGCTCCAGCTCGCGAGCAAACAGATCGAGGCGGAGCGCGAACGCCTGGAGATGCTCAGACGCTCGTCTGAGGACCTGGGCAAATTCTCCGTCTTCCTCGAGAGCGTGCTGGAGAACATCACCGAGCCGATCTGGATCAAGGACCGTGGCGGCCGCTTCGTCTATGGCAACGAGGCGTTCCTGGATCTCACCGGATATACGCGTCAGGAGCTGGCCGGCAAGTACGACGAGGACTTCTACTGGAAGAAGAGCGCTGACTTCCTGAGGCGAAACTCGGAGCGCATATTCGAGACCGGCGAGCCCATCATCGTGCCTGAGCTCCGGGTCACCGACAAGGACGGCGACACTCTCACCGCCCGCGCGATCACCGCGCCGGTGAAAGGTGATTCCGGAGAGATCGAGTTCATGGTCGGCATGATCACTGACGTCACGGAACAGAAGCGCCTGGAGAGCGCCAGGCTGGACTTCATCAGGATCG